>CAJMRJ010000096.1:0-6284 GCA_905215865.1 uncultured bacterium
CCAGCGGTGACGGCGGATCGCCGGCGAGGATGATGCGCTTGCGGGTCTTCTGGATATCAGGATCGGGCACCGGCACGGCAGACAGCAGCGACTGCGTGTACGGATGGTAAGGCTCGCTGTAGAGCGTCTTCCAGTCCGAAACCTCGACCATCTTACCCAGATACATAACGGCAACACGGTCGGAGATATGCTGTACGACAGAGAGGTCGTGAGCAATGAAGAGATAAGCCGTACCGAACTTATCCTGAAGCTCCTTCAGCAGGTTCAAAACCTGGGCCTGAATGGAAACGTCAAGTGCAGAGACAGGCTCGTCGCAGATGATCAGCTTGGGCTTCAGAGCGAACGCGCGGGCAATGCCGACACGCTGACGCTGACCGCCGGAGAACTCGTGCGGATAGCGGTTGATGTGCTCGGGGTTCAGACCGACGACGTCCAGCAGCTCGCGGACACGCTCAATACGCTCCTCCTTGGTGCCCACGCCGTGAATGGTCATGGGCTCGGAGACGATCTCGCCAATGGTCATGCGAGGGTTCAGCGAAGCATAGGGGTCCTGGAAGATGAACTGCATCTCGCGACGCATGTCCTTGATCTCATGCTTGCTCATCTCGGCAACATCTTTACCCTGGAAGAACACCTTACCGGCGGTCGGCTTGGTCAGGCGCATGATGGTGCGGCCCGTCGTGGACTTACCGCAACCAGACTCACCAACCAGACCAAAGGTCTCGCCAGGATAAATCTCAAAAGAGATGTCATTTACAGCAGAGACGACGCGCTTGGAAAAACGCTTGGCGAACATGCCGGACTCAGCGGGGAACTCCTTAGAGAGGTGCTCGACCTTCAGCAGCGGAGTACGCTCGTTGGTATCTGCCATTACGCCTCGCCTCCCTTCTTGGAATCCTTGCGCGTACGGGACGTCTCAGGAGCGTTCTTGAGGAACTCGGGGTCACCGGAGTAGTGGCACGCAGAGTAATGACCAGACTCGGTGACAACGCGCTCGGGGCGCTGCTTGCGGCACTTGTCCGTCGCATAGGGACAACGAGGAGAAAAGACGCAGCCCTCAGGCAGGTTCATGAGCGAAGGCGGGTTGCCGTGAATCGGCGTAAGCGGCTTCTTCTCTTCGATGGCCTGCTCCGGGATGGAGCGGATAAGGCCCCAGGTGTAGGGGTGGCGACTCTCGTAGAAGATTTCCTCAGCAGTACCGAACTCGACGGGACGGCCGGCGTACATAACCATGATCTTATCGGCCATATCGGCAACGACGCCCAGGTCATGGGTAATCATGATGATGGCGTTGCCGTTCTTCTCCTGCATTTCCTGCATGAGCTCGATAATCTGAGCCTGAATGGTAACGTCCAGAGCCGTCGTGGGCTCGTCGGCAATCAGGATATCGGGATCGCAGGCAAGAGCCATGGCAATCATGACACGCTGACGCATACCGCCAGAGAACTGGTGCGGATACTCATTGACGCGCTTCTCAGGCTCGGGGATACCCACGAGGTCCAAAAGCTCGGTGGCGCGCTTGAGCGCCTCCTGCTTGGAGTAGCCACGGTGCAGACGAAGGCCCTCGCCCACCTGCTTGCCGATCTTATAGACCGGGTTCAAAGAGGTCATAGGATCCTGGAAGATCATAGCGATGTCGTTACCGCGAATGTGCTGCATCTCTTCCTCGGTCATCTCGAGGATAGAACGACCGCGATAGCGAACGTCGCCGCCCTCGATCTTTCCCGGAGGCATCGAGATGAGGCCCATGATGGTCATGGCGGTCACGGACTTACCGGAGCCGGACTCACCGACGACGCCCAGGGTCTCGCCGCGATCGAGCGTGTAAGAGACACCGTCGACAGCGCGAACAACGCCGTCCTCGGTGTGGAAATACATCTTAAGGTCATCGACCTCGAGCAGATGCTGGCCCTCGGGAACAGGCTGGTCCTTCAGGTCCACATAGTTCTTGTTCTTCTTCATCCTTATGCGTCCTTCATCTTGACGTCGAGGGCGTCGCGCAGACCGTCACCCAGCAGGGTGAAGGCGAGCACCGTCGAGAGAATTGCCAGACCGGGCATGATCATCATCCAGGGAGCAGTCAGAAGATACTGCTGACCGTCCTGAATCATGGAGCCCCACGAAGGCGTAGGCGGAATAACGCCCATGCCGAGGAAGGACAGAGCGGACTCGGTCAGAATGGCGCCACCAATGTTCATAGTCGCGTAGACCACGATGGAGGCGACGGAGTTCGGGAAGATGTGACGCACAACGATACGAGCATCGGATGCACCCATCGCGCGCGCAGCATCAACATAGTCGTTTTCCTTGACCGTCAGGATCGCGGATCGGAAGACGCGCGCAATCGAAGGCCAGCCGAGAATACCGATGGCGATAAAGACGTTCTGAAGGCCACGGCCGATAACGGCGATCATGGCGACAACGAACAGCACGTACGGGAACGCCAGGAAGATGTCCGCACAGCGCATGATGATCGTATCCCAGATGCCGCCGTAGAAACCGGCCAGAGCACCCATGACCAGACCAATTAGCGTGGAGATCGCGGTGGCCATAATTCCGACGGACAGCGAAACGCGCGCACCGTAGATAACGCGGACGAGAATGTCACGACCAAGGGCGTCGGTGCCAAACGGGTGCTCTGCACACGGAGCCAACAGCGACGTCTCGGCCATAGTGGTCGAGTCGGAAGCCGTTGGGGAACCGAGCCAGGGCTTAGCCCACAGATCTGCAGTCAGGGCAACCACAACGACGATGATGATCCAGCAGACACCGATAACGGCGAGCTTGTTCTTACGAAGACGCTTAAAAGCGTCGCCCCACAGCGTGCGGGACTTGGCGGGAGCAGATGCGACCTTGGTGGCGGTAGCCTGCTCCTGAGACTGAGAATCAGTTTCCTGCATGAGACGTACCTCCCTTAGGCCTTATCCGACGGACCGCCAAGGCGGATGCGCGGGTCGAGGAATGCATAGCTAATGTCGACGAGCAGGTTGATCACCATGACGACGACAACGATGAGCGTAACGCCGCCCATAACGATGGGCCAGTCACGCATGCTAATGGCGCGATAGACCTCATAGCCGATACCGGGCCAGTTAAAGACCGTCTCGGTCAGGATGGCGCCCGAAAGCATGCCGCCAAAGTCGACACCAATATAGGTAACGACGGGGATGAGTGCATTCTTAAGCGCATGCTTGACGATGATCGCACGATTAGAGAGACCCTTGGCCTTTGCCGTACGGATGTAATCCTGGTTCATGACGTCAAGCAGCTGCGAGCGCATAATGCGCGCAGCATAAGCGGTCGAAACCGAAGCCAGCGTAATGGTCGGAAGCACATAGTGCATCCAATCCTGATACTGAGAGCTGGAACCGCCGGCACCCGAGATCGGCATGGAGATTGCACCGCCCGTGGCGTCCTTGAGGATGACGCCAAAGAACAGCTGCAGCAACATACCGAGCCAGAAGGCCGGGACCGCAACGAGGATCGACGTGGTGAGCGTTACCAAAATATCCCAGAAGGAATAACGCTTTACCGCCGAAATGATACCCGCACCGATACCCATAATTGCCTCGAGCACGATGGCGCACGCGGCAAGTTTGACCGTATACGGATACTTCTGGGCAAAGATTTCCGTAACCGGCAGCTTGCGCTGATACGAATTGCCCAGATCGCCATGAAGCAGGCCGTTCATGTAATACAAGTAACGGTCCACGAGCGACGTTTGAACGGGGTCGCCGTTCTCGTCAAGGATCGCGTTGCCGTCCTCGTCCGTCTGGACCAGGTGATAGCGGACGCGAAGCTGAAGCTCCACCTCGGGGGACAGAGCCTTGTCTCCACCGATCAGCTTGATCGGATCTCCCGGCACGATATTCTGGAGGGCGAACAGAATCAGCGTAACGCCCAAAAACACCGGGATGAACTGAAGCACACGTTTAACGATGTACTTACCCATACCACTCCCCTATCTAGGGATTAACCTAAATGGGATGCCGATCGCCAGACCGGCATCCCAAAATTACCATCAGCCAGTTTACCCCAGGTTAGGGAGAACTGTATGTTTCCCATGAGGTCTACGTAAATACTTGACCCTCACGGAAGCTGCAAACTCTTAGGCGAGCTCAGCGGTACCCAGATCGGCGTGCTTCTGCGGATCGACATAGAGGTGCTTGATGCGATCGGAGCCGGCGATGGTGTGCGTGTAGAACATAATCGGGATGACCGGGCAGTCGGCAGCGACCATTGCGTCGGCCTCCTGCATCTTAGCGACGCGCTCCTCGTCGTCAACAATAGTACGAGCCTCGTCGACCTTGGCGTCGAACTCGGGGTTGTTGTAACCGGAGCGGTTGTCGCCACCGAGGGAGTCGGAGTGGAACAGCGGATACAGGAAGTTGTCCATGATCGGGTAGTCGGCAATCCAACCCAGACGACCGAACTGATAGTTAAAGTTCTGATACTGCTCGAGCAGGGCAGACCACTCAGGGGTATCGGAGACAGCGGTAACGCCAACCTTGGCGAGGTCGCCGATGATGGACTCCATGATCTCCTTGTGACCGCCGTCCTGGTTGTAGGACAGGGTCACGCTAATGCCACGATCCCCGTTAGCGCCAGCGGGAGCAACCTTGTCGAGGTACTCGTTAGCCTTGTCGACATCGTAGGCGCAGAACTCCCATGCGCCCTCCTTGTAGCCATCGATGCCCGGAGGAACAATGCCGTCGGCAGGGGTACGGGTACCCTTGAAGATGGTCTTGCAGATGGCCTCACGATTAATGGCCAGGGAGATGCCCCTACGCAGGTCGGCGTTGTTGAACGGCTCGGCCGTGGTGTTGCAGGTCAGATAGTACGTGGAAGGCTCGGCGCCGAGCAGCATGCGCTCGCCGTCACCCATGGTGTAGCCGTCCTTGGACACGCCGCGATCCTTCTTGGCGGCATCGATCTGAGCGACGGGAACGTCGCAGACATCGAGGTTACCGGCCTGGAACTCCTTGTAGGCGGTCTCCATGTCCTTGATGACCTGGAAGTGGATGCCATCGATCTTGGCCTTGTCGCCATAGTAATCGTCGAACTTCTTGACGTTGATCTCCTGGCCATCCTCCCACTTGCCGTCCATCATGAACGGGCCGTTACCGACCGGGGCAAGATAGAAGCTCTTGACATCGGACTCGGCGCACTCGGGAACCGGGGCCAGAGCCGGATGAGAGGCGACGAAGGGGAAGTCAGCGTAAGCGGAAGACAGCTTGACGACGAGGGTCTCATCGTCGGGGCACGTAACGCCGCTGAGCTCGGTAGCGTTACCGGCAAGCAGGTCGTCATAACCCTCGACCATGGAAAGGTGATAGGAGACCTCGGAAGGGCCGTACTCGGTAGCGATGGCCGACTTGGTGTTGACCAGACGCTCCCAACCGAGCTTGAAGGACTTGGAGGTAACGTCGTCACCGTTGTGGAACTTGGCCTTCTTGATCTTGAAGGTAAACTCGGTGGCGTCGTCGTTGGACTCAAAGGACTCGCAAGCCAGCGGAACGATCTCGCCCTTCTCGGCGTCGTAAGAGGTCAGAGCGTCAAAGAGCTGATACTCGACCTGAGTGCCCTGGTCCTCCTGGACGTTGTAGGGGTCGATGCAGACCGGGTTGTTGATGTAGAAGTTCAGCGTCGAACCGGACTCAGAACCGGAAGCGTCGCCACCCTTCTTGCCGCATGCGGCAAGAAAAGCCATGGAGCTCGCAGCAAGGGTACCGCCAACGAAGGCGCGACGACCCATAACGGGCTGGTGGAACATAGAATCAGCCATGCCATCCTCCTTATGAGATAGGACAAAGAAATGTTCAGTCGGACACATGTCGAGACAATCCGATCCGAACCATCAAAACGTCGCCCGTCGCTATGGCTGGTTATGCACAACGGACCAACGTTTCGCAATACAGTAGCGCATTTTATGCACGATTTGGGGCTAATTCCGGTCAACGGTCAAGAATTTCTTTAGTTGGGCGAAGTATGTGGGGATATTTTGACTCTGTTACAAATTTGTAAATAATCAGAACCACCCTTAAAAAGGGTGGTTTGCTCTTAGGGTATAACCCACGGGCCCCGGGCTCGCGTCTAAAGGCGCGGGCCCGGACTTCGTCCAGGCCTAGTGCATCTTGACCCGTGGCGCGCCGGTCGAACCGGCGGGATCACCTCCTCTTGAAGGGGTCCTCGTACTCCTTCACGCTCAGCTTGTCCAGCGCGATGTCGCGGGACTCCTGCTCCCTGATGTACTTGGCGATCGTCGCCTCGTTCAGGCCGACGGT
>CAJMRJ010000097.1:0-6263 GCA_905215865.1 uncultured bacterium
GGCAGCGGCAGAATCGGTGGCGCCGGCTATGACGGAGTTGGCCGACGTGCTCGAGACGCGCCATCAGCGTCTGGGCGCCGCGATGGCTTCGATGATCGGGTCGGATCAGGTCGATCTGGAAATGCTCGACCAGCGCGGTCGTCGAGCCTGGGATGCCTATACGGCTCGTCTGGGCGACGCGCTCGATGCAGCCGCATGCCGCCCGTGCCTCAACGACCCCACGTTTATGGTCGAGCGTCGCGAGTCCGAGCTTGCCCTGACGGCCGATCGTCTGTCCGGCGCCATAACGCGTTCGGTTGGGGCCTTCCGCTCCGACTTCGAGCGTCTGCCCGAGCGCTTGATCGCAAGCACCTCAGGGCTCGATGGCAAGCGCCATGCGCTCACACTTGCGAGCTCCCGTCTGGAGCATCAGGGGCGCACGATGCTCAGCAAGCCTGCGTCCGACTTAGGCCGAGCTACCGCGTCGCTCGATGCCCTGTCGCCGCTCAAGGTGCTTGCCCGCGGTTACTCCATCGCATACAGCGATGATGGGGTGGCTACGAGCGCCAAGACCTTTAAGCCCGGCGACGTCATCCGCGTGCGCATGGCAGACGGCAATGTGGCGGCAACGGTCGATGCGGTCGAGTAGGCCGCGTTACATAGCGATAAACCTTTAGGAAAGGAAACAGATATGGCAGAGAAGACCCCGGTCGAGCAGCTTACGTACAAGCAGGCTTCGCAGGAGTTGGAACTCATCATCCGCAGCCTGGAGTCGGGCGATATGGAGCTCGAGGAGTCGCTCGAGAGCTATACCCGCGGCGTCGAGCTCCTCAAGAGCCTGCGCACCCGCCTGTCCGATGCCGAGCAGAAGGTCTCGGTGCTCCTTAAGGACGTCGACGGCAACGACGTGCTCGCCGACGGTGAAGCCGCCAACACGGACGACAACCTCTCGTTCTAACCATCCCGACCAAATATAATTACCTTGGTCTGTGAGAAAGGAACCAGCCATGTGTGATTGCATCTTCTGCAAAATTGCTAACCACGAGATTCCCTCAACCGTTGTCTATGAGGACGACCAGGTCATCGCCTTCGACGACCTCAACCCCCAGGCGCCGGTCCACACGCTCGTGATCCCCAAGAAGCACTACAGCGACATCGCCGACAACGTGCCGGCCGAGACCATGGGCGCCATGGCCCACGCCATCCAGGAGGTTGCCAAGGCCAAGGGCCTGGAGGACGGTTTCCGCGTCATCTCCAACAAGGGCGTCAACGCCGGCCAGACCGTCATGCACTTCCACATGCACGTCCTCGGCGGCAAAAACCTGGGCGAGAACCTCATCTGAGGGCGCGTAGTCCGTCGACTTGGCTGCCTTTGGAGTAATCTATGCAGCTTTCTCAACTCGAATACCTTCAAGCGGTAGCGAACTATGGCGGCGTGCGCAAAGCAGCTCGCGCCGTTCATGTGAGTCCGCAGGCTGTTTCGTCGGCAATCAAAAAGTTGGAATCTGAGTATCAGATCGTTTTGCTCAACCGATCGGCGGGGGAGGCCGTTTTGTCTCCGGCGGGCAGAGAATTTGCGCGTCGTGCACGCGTGATCCTGGCACAAGTCGACGATCTCAAAAAGTACGCTCAATCGAGGGACGACGGCGTCTCGCCCGACGGCCACTTTCGTCTTTACGCCCCCTGCCTTCATGGGCGTGGGCGACTTTTTGCCGAAAACTGGTATGACTCGTTTGAAAGCTCGCACCCTCAGATTCACCTTGATGTGTGGCATCAGCCAACGGCTACATGCTTTGAATCGCTTGTGCTTGGCATTTCGGATGCGGCCATCTCATTTGAGGAACCAAGGGACAGTGTCCTTTCTTCGAAATATTTGGGTGAAAAGGAGCTCAAGGTTCTTTCATGCCCAGCGGGTCATCAATCTGTGGGTGCTATGACCGTTCGTGAGTTACTGGGCGGCAGGTTAGCTGTTCCCATTAATTTGTCGCCCTGTCTCAATGCAATCAATCAATGCCCCGAAGCCCAGCTGGTTAATTTCCGCTTTCGCGATGTCGAATACGGAAACAGGGCGCAGACTGAGTTTCTTCAAGCTGGGGGATTGATATTGAGTTTTTCTGGCTCTTCTCTCGCATCGGATGGGTCAGAAGTGAGTGAGTGCTCCATTGAAGGTTCGCGTGATGTAACCTTGCCTATCTACTTTTGCTATCGGCAAAATTCCTGGACTGATCGACACCAGACGGTTTTTCTGCACCTATTGTGTCATCTTGCTTCGTGAGATTAATTGGCTTCGAGACGTCAAGTGATTATTGACGCCTTGCAACACATAGCTGACAGCTTTGCCCTCATGCTTTTCCAAGATTCCGATTTAGATTGCTGACTCTTGGAGGGCGGAGCATGAAAAACCGTACGGTTTTGCTTTATATGACGTTCGTTTTTTTGTCGAACTTCAGCACCATTTTGTATTTTCTGACGGTTTACCTTGAATTCGTCGGATTCTCGATGGTAGCGATTTCTAGCATGATGATTGCATACCAAGTGAGTAAGTTCATCCTTGAAGTTCCTACTGGCTATATTGCTGATAGGTTTGGACGAAAGACAAGCGGTCTCGTTGGCGTCGTGGGGATGCTTGGATACTACGCCGCCCTGCTTCTCGTCCGTTCTCCTCTGCTTTTAATCGGTGCGTTCGCTCTCAAAGGTTTTGCCGTTGCATGTCTGAGCGGATCCATAGAAGCGATTTACATTGACAGCGTCTCTCAGGACCAGCTCGTAAGACTTAATGTCGTTGAGCGATTTGTTTTCTATGCCTCTTATGCCCTCTCCGCTTGTGTGGGCGGTTTCATTTCGTCCGCTGGCGCGTATCTCATTGGGCTTTCGGTCGATATCATCACAATGGTGCTGACATTGGTTGTCGTTGTCTGTATTCCTGAGGCGAGAAGAGAGGGCGCTGCTGTGACACCTGGGCATGGAATGAGCCCGAAGATGATCGGTGCTGCTATTGCGGGCAATGGCATTCTTCGGTCAGCGTTCATCATGGACTGTTCTCAGGCATTTGCCTTCGTCGCTCTGGAAGACTTCTTCTCACTGTTGCTTGCAGGCCGCGGAATGAATGCCGTCGCTTCGGGCGTGACCATTGCGGTCCAGCTCCTTGCCTCCGCCTCCATAGGATTTATTGTGCCCAGTGTGATTGCTCGTGTCGACAAGGGCCGTTTTACGCGTATTTGCGGCATCATTCGCTTAGTATTGACAGCTTTGTTTTTGATTCCCCTTACTCCGGCTAATTTGCTGCCCGTGTTCTATGTGCTGCAGACGGTTGCGTACTCATTGTTTGCCCCAATCAAATACTCGATTTTTCAAAATGCTGCCGATTCTTCGATGCGCTGTTCACTGATTTCGGTTCAAAGCCAGATGGTGGCGGTGGGTGCCATCCTTTTCTATCTGTTCAATGCTGCGTTGAGCAGCATCGCGGATATTCGAGTCATATTGCTTGTTGCGCTCGGGATTTCTTCTCTGGTGTATATCCCCGCGCTCTTTCGTCTTACAAGCCAAAGGCCATGAGTATTTAGGCACTGATAACTTATATATCAACGCAATAAACCCGAGCGCGAGGGCGTTTGGGTTTATTATTGAAGCGTATGTAACCTGGCGGCGCCACACCGCCTGTTAGTAGGGAGACACATGAACGTTCTGGTCGTCAACGCAGGATCTTCGACCCTTAAGTATCAGGTCATCGATACCAAGTCCCACAAGGTGTCCGCAAAGGGCTCCTGCGAGCGCGTCTGCTTTACCGGCGGTACCTTCACCCACGCTGTCAACGGTTCCAAGAAGGTGACCGAGAACATTGAGTTCCCCGACCACAAGGTCGCCATCGAGGCCGTCCTGAAGGATCTCGAGGCCAACGGCGTCAAGATCGAGGGCATTGGCCACCGTATCGTTCAGGGCGGCTGGTACTTTGGCGATTCCTCCCTTGTCGACGAGGACGTTCTCGCCAAGATTCGCGAGGTCGCCCCGCTCGCGCCGCTGCACAACAACCCCGAGGCCAACGTTATCGAGTACTGCCTGGAGCAGTATCCCGATCTGCCCAACGTTACGGTCTACGACACCGCTTTCCACTTCAACATGCCCGAGGTCGCCAAGACTTACGCCCTTCCCAAGGATGTTTGCGACAAGTTGCACATCCGTAAGTACGGCGCCCACGGCACCAGCTACCGTTACATCTCCAAGAAGGTCGCCGAGATGACCAACGGCGAGGCCCGCAAGGTCGTTGTGTGCCATATCGGCTCCGGTGCCTCCCTGTGCGCCATCGAGGACGGCAAGTGCATGGACACCACCATGGGTCTCACCCCGCTCGATGGCGTCATGATGGGCACCCGCTGCGGCTCCATCGACCCGGCTACCGTGTGCTACCTGCAGCGCGAGGGCGGCTACACCTTCGACGAGGTCGACGAGATGATGAACAAGAAGTCCGGCCTTTTGGCTGTGACCGGTGGCAAGACCAACGACTGCCGTAACGTCGAGGAGCTCGCCGCTGCTGGTGACCCCGAGGCCCAGCTCGCTTTCGATATGTTCGTCTACAAGATTGCCGCCAAGGCTGCCGAGATGGCCACTTCCATGTGCGGCATGGACACGCTGGTCTTCACCGCCGGCATCGGTGAGCACGCTCCGGCCGTTCGCGCCGGCGTTGCCGACCGTCTGGCCTTTATGGGCGTCAAGATGGACCATGCCCGTAACGCCCTGCGTGGCGACGGCGCTTGGTGCCTGTCTGCCAAGGATTCCAAGGTCAAGATCTTCGTCATCCCCACGGACGAGGAGTTCATGATCGCTTCCGACGTCGAGCGCATCGTCAACGGCAAGTAATTGCAAGAGGGGAGGGGCTGGACGACCAAGTGCCGTTCAGTCCCTCTTTTGCGCTCGTTGGGCGATATGCTGATAGCTATTTATCAAGATATGATAACTTCTTATTAAAATGCGGCCGCCTTAAGGGGTCTGCGCCGGCCGTATTGCACTGCAAAGGAGTCTCATGAACGTACTTGTTGTCAACGCCGGCAGCTCAAGCCTTAAATATCAGCTTTTGGATACCGATACCCGCGAGGTTTTCGCCAAGGGCAACTGCGAACGTATCGGATCGGACATGGGCATCTTTGGCCACTCCGAGAACGGTGGCGCCAAGCAGACCGAGGATGTTCCCTTCCCCGATCATCGCTGTGCCATTGCACGCGTGCTCGAGGAGCTCGAGAAGACCGACTTTACAATTGATGGCATTGGGCATCGCATCGTTCAGGGCGGCTGGCACTTCGATGATTCCGCGGTCGTCGACGACGAGGTCATGGCTAAGATTCTCGAGGTAGCCCCCTTGGCTCCGCTGCACAACTACGGCGAGGCCGCGGCGATTGAGTATTGCCGCGAGAAGTATCCGGAGCTGCCCAACGTGGCCGTCTTCGACACCTCGTTCCACATGACCATGCCCGAGGTTGCCTACACCTACGCCCTGCCCAAGGACGTGTGCGACAAGTACCACGTGCGCAAGTACGGCGCCCACGGTACGAGCCACCGCTACGAGTGGATGATGGCCAAGGAGATCCTGGGCTCGTGCTGCCACCGTCTGCTTTCGTGCCATCTGGGCAATGGCGCTTCGCTCGCCGCCATCGAGGACGGCGTGTGCCGCGACACCACGATGGGTCTCACACCGCTCGACGGCCTGATGATGGGAACCCGCTGCGGCTCTATCGACCCGGCTACCGTGTGCTACCTGCAGCGCGAGGGCGGCTACAGCTACCAGGAAGTCGATGACATGATGAACAAGCAGTCTGGTCTGCTTGCCATCTCGGGTATCTCCAACGACGCCCGCGACATCCGTACGCGCGCCTCCGAGGGAGATGAGCGCTGCCTGCTCGCCTTCGATATGTTTGCCTACAAGGCTATGCAGCAGGCCGGCTCCATGATCGCTTCCATGGCGGGCGTGGATACCATCACCTTTACCGCCGGCATCGGCGAGAACGACTGGTCGATCCGCAAGGCTTTCTGCGACTGCTTCGAGTGGCTGGGCGTACGCATCGACAACAACAAGAACCGCGAGGCCGTGGGCAACGGCCCGCAGGTCATCAGCGCCGCCGGCTCTTCCGTCACGGTCATGGTCATCCCCACCGACGAGGAATACATGATCGCCCACGACGTCGAGCGCCTGACCAAGAACAACTAACGCATTCGTCTGTAATTGACAAAAAGGCCTCCAGAGCAACAGCTCCGGAGGCCTTTCTACTAGCAGGCGGAAATTCCAATCCCAAAGT
>CAJMRJ010000098.1:0-6221 GCA_905215865.1 uncultured bacterium
TGGATGCCGGCGAGATTACGGCCGACGAGGCCCGCGTCCACCCCAACCGCTCGGTCATCACCCGCGCGCTGGGCTCGGATCCCGCCATGTATGCCGACCACTTTACCCTGCACATCGAGGAAGGCGACCGCCTGATTCTGTGCTCCGACGGTCTTTCGAGCATGATTCCCGATAGCGATATCGAGAACATCGCTACGCAGTCCTCGAGCGCACAGATCTGTGTCGACAACTTGGTGGACGCGGCGCTCGCCGCCGGCGGCCACGACAATGTGACCGTGGTGGTCGTCGACCTGGTCGACGACGGCGTCATGCGCGAGGCAAAACGCGTCCGACGCCGCAATGTCACCATCGCCGCCATCTTGGCCCTTGTCTTTGTGCTGGTAGCAGGCATCTGGGCATACACGGGCGTCACCGGCTCCTATTACTTGGGAACCTCCCACGGCAATGTCGCCGTCTGGCGCGGTCTGCCCGGCAAGACGCTCGGGGTCGAACTCCACTGGCTCGAGAGCGAAACCAGCATCAAGCTGTCCGACCTGCCCGAAGACACGCAAAACCGCCTGAAGGCAGGCATTCCGCAAACGAGTGTCGACGATGCGCAGGACACCATTTCCAAGTACCGCCATCAGATTGACGAGGAGCAGACCCGTCAGGTGATTGACGCGCAAACGATTCGCGACAACACCAATCAGGAATACACCTCCGAGTCAGATTCCGAGAAAACCGCCGAACAGTCAGCCGAGGCCGAAGCCTCCGATAAGAATTAGAAAGGGAGTGCCGCTTATGAGTCGCCGCAACACCGAACTGCTCTTGCTCATCGCCTCGGCGTTCCCCGTCATCCTGCTCTATGCGATGTACGTGCTCACCGCGGGTGCCACGATTTCCTTTGAGACGCTCGCCGTGCCGATCGGCCTGTTCGCCGCCTTCGCCGCGGCGCATATCGCCGTGCGCATCCTGGCGCCCGGCGCCGACCCCGCCATCCTGCCCATCGTCTTTGTGCTCTCGGGCATCGGCATCACATTCGTGACGCGCCTGGCCCCCGACCTCGCCATCTCGCAGCTCATCATCTTGTTTGTCTCGGTAGCGCTCATGGTGGGAACGCTCGCACTGGTCAAGAACCTCGACGTTGTCATGCGCTACAAGTACACCTTTGGCATTATCGGCATCATCCTGCTGATGCTGCCGATCTTTATCGGCACCACGATCTCGGGCTCCAAGCTGTGGATTCGCATCGCGGGCTTCACCATCCAGCCCGGCGAGTTCGCCAAGGTCTTCATCGTCTTGTTCCTGGCAGGCTATCTGGCCGAGAACCGCGAGCTGCTCTCCATCTCCAACCGCAAGATCCTGGGCCTCAAGATTCCGCGCTTCCGCCTGCTGCTGCCGCTGTTTGCCGTGTGGGGCGTGTGCCTGCTCATCGTCGTCTTCGAACGCGACCTGGGCTCGGCCGTCCTGTTCTACACCATCTTTTTGCTGATGCTCTATGTTGCCACGGGACGCTTTTCGTACGTCATCATCGGCCTTGCGCTGCTGGCCGTTGGAGCCGTGGGTGCCTACAAGTTCCTGTCGCACGTGCAGGTGCGCTTTCAGGTCTGGGTCGATCCGTTTAAGGACGCCCAGGGTCAGGGCTACCAGATCGTACAGTCACTTTACTCGCTGGCTGACGGCGGCCTGGTTGGCGTCGGCATCGGCAATGGCATGGCAAACAACATCCCCGTCGTCGAGTCCGACTTTATCTTCTCGGCCATCGGCGAGGAAATGGGCCTTTTGGGCGGCGGCGCCGTGCTCATCCTGTTTATGCTTTTTGCCGTGCGTGGCCTCACCACGGCCGCCCGCGCCAAGTCCGACCTTGCCGCCTTTAGCGCGACCGGCCTTACGGCGGCCATCAGCTTCCAGGCATTCTTAATCGTTGGCGGCGTAACCCGCCTGATCCCGCTGACCGGCGTCACCCTGCCCTTTATGAGCCAGGGCGGCTCCTCGCTGCTGGCGAGCTTTATCATCGTCGCCCTGCTGCTGCGCGCCGGCGACGAGGCAACCGGACGCGAAGCCGAGCTCACCGGCACCGGCACCATGGCCGCCATCACCGATGACCAGGTCGCATCCGCCGCTGCCCCGACCGGTACGCGTTTTGCCAGCGCACCTTCCTACAGCCACGGCAACCACTCCGCGGGTTCTCGCATGCGTCGTCGCCTGCTCGACACGCCAGAGTCCGGCGTGCTCGGCCGCGTTGCACTTGCCAACCGTCTGACTCGTGCCGTGTTTGCCTTTACGGCGCTGTTCGCCATCCTTATCGGCAACCTCACCTATGTCCAGGTCATCAAGGCGAAGGACTACCAGGACATGCCGACCAACAACCACACCATCGCCCGCTCCAAGTACATCCAGCGTGGCTCCATCATCACGTCCGACGGCGTGACACTAGCCGAGTCGCTGCAACAGGAGGACGGCACCTACGCCCGTTCCTACCCCAACGGCAACATGGCCGCGCACGTGGTGGGCTACGTGAGCCAGCAATACGGCACCGCCGGCATCGAGAGCGTCATGAACGATACGCTCACCGGCTCCAAGGATTACTCCAGCTGGAACAACGCCATCGCGTCGCTCGCGGGGCAGACACAGCCGGGCAATACCGCCAAGCTCACCATCGACTCGCGCATCCAGACGGCTGCCGAGCAGGCGCTCAAAGGCTTTAAGGGCGCTGTGGTGGTCATGGATCCGCGCACCGGTGCGGTCCTTGCGTGTGCGAGCTCGCCCACCTACGACAACACCAACATCGATGCCCTGATGCAGTCGGGCGGTGGCGAGGACGGCTCCATGTACGACCGCGCCATGGACGCGCTGTACACCCCGGGCTCGACCTTTAAGGTCGTCACACTCTCCGCGGCACTCGAAACCGGCACCGCCAGCCTTACCAGCACGTACCAGGCGCCCGGCTCCATGGACATCGGCAACGCGCCGGTCACCAACTATGCCAACGAGAGCTACGGCACCATCAGCCTGCAGCAGGCCTTCGCCGTATCGTCCAACGTCGTCTTTGGCCAGGTGGCCAACGAGGTCGGCGCCAACTCGCTGGTACAGTTTGCCAACGCCTTTGGCTATGGGCAAAAGCTGGGTCAGGACCTTACCACCGCGGCCTCCATCATGGCCGACCCGTCGCTTATGACCGAGTGGGAGACCGCTTGGGCAGGCGCCGGCCAACCCGTCGGCATGGACCACACGCCTGGCCCGCAGACCACCGTCATGCAGAATTGCGTGATCGCTGCCGCTATCGCCAACAGCGGCGTGGTCATGGACCCGTTCTTTGTGTCCCAGATACTCGCCCCGGACGGGACCGTGGTTAAGACCACGCAGTCCCGCTCGCTGGGCCAGGCTGTCAGCTCTGCCACGGCCGACCAGGTCAAGCAGGCCATGCTCGCCGTCGTCCAGTCCGGCACCGGCACCGATGCCCAGATTCCGGGCGTCAAGGTTGCCGGCAAGACCGGTTCGGCCGAGATCGGCGGCACCAACGTCAACTCTATGTTTGTTGGCTTTGCACCTTACGATTCACCCACGGTTGCCATCTCGGTGGCCCTGGAGGATTACGACAAACACGACGTCAAGGCGGCCAAGATTGCCGGCATCGTCCTGACCGCGGCGCTCGCCGCACAGGGAGCGTGATGCCCGTGATCAAGGCGGATACTTGGGGCACGCCACGGCCGATGAGCTAGCGGCAACGCGTCACACGGCCCCAGCGGCCACACATTTGGTACTACACACATCATTGAGCGAATAGTTATGTTAGGAGCAGGAATGGAACAGAGGGTCCTCGGGGGAAGATACCTCCTCAAGGATAAGGTGGGAACAGGCGGTATGGCGACCGTCTTCCGTGCACAGGATCAGGTCCTCGACCGCACGGTTGCCGTCAAGATCATGCTGCCGCAGTATGCCGGCGACGCCACCTTCGCCGCCCGCTTTAAGCAGGAGGCCCAGGCAGCTGCCGGCCTGTCCTCCCCCTATATCGTGGGCGTCTACGACTGGGGCAAGGACGGCGACACCTATTACATCGTCATGGAGTACCTGCGCGGTACCAACCTTAAGAGCGGCATCAAGAGCCACGGCGCCCTCGATCCCAAGAAGGTCGCGCAGATCGGCTCGCAGATCAGCTCCGCGCTTTCGGTCGCACACAAGCACGAGATCATCCACCGCGACATTAAGCCGCAAAACATCATGGTGCTGCCCGACGGCAACATCAAGGTAATGGATTTTGGCATCGCACGCGCCAAGAACAGCCACCTCACGCAGGATAACAACGTTCTGGGCACCGCCCACTATGTAAGCCCCGAGCAGACCCGCGGCCAGGACCTCGGCCCCACCTCGGATATCTACTCGCTGGGTGTCGTCATGTACGAGTGCGCCACCGGCCGCGTACCCTTTGACGGCGACGACGCCATCTCGGTCGCGCTCAAGCAGGTCAACGAGCTCCCCATCCCGCCGAGCCAGATCAACTCCGGCGTCGATGCCGACCTGGAGCGCATCATCCTCAAGTGCATGGAGAAGGACCCAGCAAACCGCTTCCAGACGGCCGACGAGCTGCGCCAGGTGCTCAACAGCTACCTGTCCGGCCGCGCCGTCAACGTCTCGGAGCCCACGCGCATCATCGGTGCCGCCGGCGACCTGGGCGCCACCAAGACCCGTGAGCTTTCCGACTCAACGCGCGCTATGGTTCGTCCCGTCTCGGGCGTGAGCGGTCAGAACACCGCCCGTAGCGCTGTCTCGGGCTCCACGGGCTCCTACGAGGTCGAGAAGCCTAAGTCCAACAAGAACAAGATTATCGCCGCCGTGATTGGCGCCGTCGCCGTGATTGGCGTTGTAGTGGCCTTTGCCACGGGCATGTTCAGTGGCGAACAGGTCACGGTGCCCGACGTGCTGGGCAAGGACCAGGAAACCGCTATTGAGCTGATCAAGGAAGCCGGCCTTGAGGTTGGCACCGTCGACCAGAGCTACAACGACGATGTCGACGAGGGAAAGGTCGCCGAGCAGACCCCCAACGGCAACACCGAGAAGGCCAAGGGCACGAGGGTGAACCTGGTAGTCTCCAAGGGCCCTAAGCCCTCCGAGAAGGTTGAGGTTCCGCAGCTCGTCGGCCTGACCAAGGACCAGGCCGAGGCCGCGCTGGCAAGCGTGGGCCTGAAGGGCAGCGCTTCGGAGGAAGCCAATGAGGCCGAAGAAGGCCAGGTCTTTGAGCAGAGCACTGTTGCCGGCAAGGAGGTCGAGAAGGGCACGACCATCTCGTACAAGGTCTCCAGCGGCCCGGACACCACCTCGGTGCCCGATCTGACCGACATGACCGAGGCCCAGGCGCGCAACGCTCTCGACATGGCTGGCTTTGGCGTCGACGTGAGCTATCAGGAAAACGACTCGGTTACCGAGGGCACCGTAATTAGCTGGAACCCCAGCGGAAAGCAGAAGCCGGGTGCCACGATCACCGTCGTCATCGCCAAGAAGTCCGGCAAGGCCAGCGTCCCGGGCAACCTGTACGGCAAGAGCATCTCCGCCGCCGTCACCGCGCTCAACAACGCCGGTTTCTATAACATCGCATTCTGCGATCAGAACGGCAACCCCGTGAGTGGCAACGAGAATGCCGCCGTTACGGGCGTCTCCCCTACCGGCAAGCAGTCCACCGACAGCACGATTACGCTGACGGTTTCTATCTCCGGCTCCGGCGACGACTCCGAGTCTAGCAACTAACGTCGATCGCTTGTTGCTCCGAGCGGTTTAGGCCGCAAACACATTCGCTCAGAAGCGCCCGCTTGCTCCCCCAGCAAGCGGGCGCTTTGCGTGACTCAGTAGACATCTGGTGATTTGATTTGGAAAATGTGGACGGACCCGCAGCCGGATGGGTAGAATGTGTCTAGAAAACGACGCATCCCGCGTAAGTGTTAAGGAGCGCGGGCGGCCTAGTTTTCTAACGTGTTAAACGGCCGGGCTGCAACCCCGGCCGTTTTTATTTGCGCTTGCGGTGCAAACGCCGAGAACCGTCCGCACCGCGCGTGCGCCTACGGACCTTAAACCGAACCTCATACGAATCAAGAAACGCAATGATGAACGTGCCGACCGTCGCAAGGGCGGCGAGCGCGTTAAGGAATTTCAGCAATTGGGGACCTCCGATCAAGTCTTCGGCCGCCCGCGCACAGGATGCGTCGCACACACGATTCTAACCGATGCAGCCCTGATGATGCGGGCGACGG
>CAJMRJ010000099.1:0-6143 GCA_905215865.1 uncultured bacterium
GATCTCGGAGGCGTTGCCGCGCACGATGGCGGGCTTGTACTGCTTGAGCTCGTTTACCAACTGAGTGCGCAGGCTACCGATGCCCAGGCCCACCGGATCGAGCACCCAGGGCTTGCCGGCGTCGTGTGCCGCCTTGGCCGCGCGGGGAATCGTCTGCTCGTAGATGGGGAAGAGCGTGCCCATATTGAGATAGATGGCGCCGCCGCCGGCAACGAGTGCCTCGCCCTCGTCGGGCAGATAGACCATGGCGGCCGAACCGCCCACGGCGAGCTGCGCGTTGGCGACAAAGTCGATCGTCACCGTGTTGGTGATGGAGCCGGCCATCGGATTGGTGGCGCGAATCTCCTCCACGGCCTTGACCATATGTTGCTTAAGCTGTTCCGAATCAATCACTGCACATGCCTCCTTGGCATAGAAAAGGGGCGCTGTGCATAGACAGCGCCCCTGTAAAGGCGGCATGCTCCCTACGCCAGCATTAACTGACAGGTTCAAAGGATTGGGCCCCATGCCCTCTCAGCCTTGTGGTTTGCACCGCCGGCACTCCCGCATCGAATCTGTTGTTCCCTATACTAGCGCACCGTTACAATGGTTACGGTGAAAATGACTGGGGGACTCTATGATCAAACTTGTGCTGACCGATATGGACGATACGCTGATTCCGGCTGGACATGACGGCGCCAGTGACTACGCCATCGAGGGCATTCATGCCATGCAGGCGGCTGGTCTGCACTTTGGCCCGGTTTCGGGTCGCCAACCGTCCGCGATGGGCTGGATGTTCAAAAATCGTTCCGAGTGCTTTTCGACTGGTGCGTTCTGCAACGGCCAGGTCATGTTTGTCGACGGTCGGGTGGTCGCTTCGCGCGCGACCGACAACGATGCCCTGATGCGTCTGGCCGATTACCTCGAGCAAGAGACCGATGATACGTATCTGAAGGTCTACAGCCTGGGTGATGACTTTTGGGGTAACGATGCCTACTGCGTGACGAGCGATCCCGAGCGCGTGCGTCGCGCCATGGAGTCGGGCGGCAACGCGTGGCTCAAAGGCGAAGAGGCCCCGTGCCGTCCCGTCGTCGATGACGCGCCGGTGTTTAAGGCGAATATTTGGAGCGCCCGTTCACGTGAGGAGCTCGCGGAGCTACGCGAGCGCGTTGCCGTTGAGGTGCCGGAACTCTCGCTCGTGTTTCCCAACAACCGCGTGCGCCTGTTTGACATCCTTCCGGCTGGTTGGGATAAGGGCTGCGCTGCGCTGGAGTTGGCGCGCGCTTTGGGCCTGACACCCGACGAGGTGGCCGCATTCGGAGATTCCGATAACGACCTGCCCATGATCGACGCCGTTCCCAACTCCGTTGCAGTCGCCAATGCCAACGAGGCTGTCACGGCTGCCGCGCGCTGGCATATCGGCGCTGCGGCAGACGATGCGGTTGCCGGGGCTCTGCATCAGATTGCTGCCTGTGCGGCGACGGGGGAGATGCCGCCGTTTATGCGTCAGATGGATGCGACGGGTTTCGACGTCACGAACGTCTAGGGAGACAGCCATGAAGCTCCAGCAGCTCAGATATGTCGTCAAAGTTGCCGAATGCGGCAGCATCACCGAAGCCTCGCGCCGGCTCTTTGTGTCGCAGCCTTCGATTACCGCGTCGATTCGCGATCTCGAAAACGAGATGGGTGTGCACATCTTTGAGCGCACCAACAAGGGCGTCGTTGTGTCCGAGGAAGGCGAGACCTTCTTGGGCTATGCGCGCCAGGTACTCGACCAGGCCGACCTGCTCGAGGGCAAGTACAAGGGCGCATCCGAGCAGGTGCCGCACTTTAGTGTGAGCTGCCAGCATTATTCCTTTGCTGTCAACGCGTTTGTCGATGTGATCCGTGAGTTCGATGCCGCGCGCTACGATTTTACCCTGCGCGAGGAACAGACCCACGAGATTATCGAGGACGTCGCGCATATGAAAAGCGAGCTCGGCATCCTGTATCTGTCGGAGCACAATCGCGAGGTCATCGAGCGCATGCTGGTGGCCAACGAGCTCGTGTTCGAAGGGCTCTTCTGCGCTACGCCGCATGTCTTCGTGTGCGCCGACCATCCGCTGGCGGGCCGCTCCAGCGTGACGCTCGAGGACTTGGAAGACTACCCGTTTTTGTCTTACGAGCAGGGCAGCTATAACTCGTTCTACTATTCCGAGGAACTGACCTCGACGTTTGAGCGTCGCAAGAATATCCGCGTGCGCGACCGTGCGACGCTGTTCAACCTGGCTATGGGCCTCAACGGTTACACGGTATGCTCAGGCGTGATCAGTCACGAGTTCAACGGCCCCGGCATCATCTCGATTCCGCTCGATGTAGACGAGTACATGGAGATCGGCATCATTACGCGCAAGAACACGACGCTCACGCGCTACGGCCAAGCCTATATCGACGCGATTCGTCAGCATATCTAGGCTGCTACATTCTGCACGGGTCAAATCTCTTTATGGCAGTCCAGGCTGATATAGGAAACATCTATATCAAACTGTTATAAACGTATATTTTACGATGGCCATATGAGCGCTCATACTCTGTCCCAGTAAAGCAACCAATGCAAAGGGAGATATCTATGAGCACTTCGATTCAACCGAACGCGCCGTTTCGCGCCGATATCGTCGGCAGCTTTCTTCGTCCGCAGGCTGTAAAGGACGCCCGTGCTGCCTACGCCGCGGGTACGCTCGATGACGACGGCCTTAAGGCCGTCGAGGATGAGGCCATTCGCGACCTGGTGGACAAGCAAAAGGCCGCTGGTCTGCAGGTGATTACCGACGGCGAGTTCCGCCGCAGTTACTGGCACCTCGACTTTATGTGGGGGCTCAACGGCATTGAACGCCGTACCTCGCGTACGGGCTATATGTTCCATGACGAGGAGACCACGGCCGATACCGCCGTGGTGACCGGCCCCATCAGCGGCGAGAACCATCCGTTTGTCGAGCACTTCAAATTTGTCAAGGCGCTCGAGGAGGAGGGCCAGGTCGCGCGGCAAACCATTCCGGCGCCGATCCAGACGTTCTCCGAGGTCACGCTCGATCGCTGCGACGGCCAGCAGGAAAGCCTGCGCGCCGTCTACAAGACCGACGAAGATCTCGCCGATGCCATCGCCGCGGCATATCGCACGGTGATCGCCGACCTGTATGCCGCGGGCTGCCGCAACATCCAGTTTGATGACTGCACCTGGGGCATCTACTGCGATGCCGATTTTGTCGCCAAAACCGGCATGAGCCCGGTCGACCTGCAAAAGGTAAGCGAGCTGGGCGTGGCGCTCAACAATGCCGCCATCGCGGGCAAGCCCGACGATTTGGTTATCAACACGCACGTATGCCGCGGCAACTACCACTCCACCTATGCTTTTGAGGGTGGCTACGACCCCATCGCGCCGTACCTGTTTACGCATGAGGACGTTGACGCATTTTACCTGGAGTTCGATACGCCGCGTGCTGGTGGTTTTGAGCCGCTCAAGTACGTTGCCCCCGGCAAGAAGGTCGTGTTGGGCCTGGTAACCACCAAGGCCGCTGAGCTCGAGGACGTGGATGTTATCGTCGAGCGCATCCGCGAAGCCGCAAAGTACGTGCCGCTCGAGAACCTGTATCTGTCGCCCCAGTGCGGCTTTGCCAGCTGCGAGATTGGCAACAAGCTGACCGAGGACGAGCAATGGGCAAAGATTGCGCTGGTCAGGCGCGTTGCCAAGCGTGTTTGGAAGTAACACTGCCGTTTGCAGGTGACGGCGTGTGCGAGACATAGCGTATCGCGTACAATGGTTCGGATCGTATCGTTTGGGCAGGTTATCCGATATGCCCGATCGCCCTTCCATTCGAAAGGACATCCATGTCCCAGTCCTCGACGCCTGCCGTCAGCGATGCCATCTACGACGCATCGTCGCTCGGCCGCCCGCGCATGTTTTTGCTCGGTCTGCAGCACCTGTTTGCCATGTTTGGTGCCACCGTGCTGGTGCCCGTGCTCACCGGCCTTTCGGTCTCGGCAACGCTTTTGTTTGCCGGCTTGGGCACTCTGCTGTTCCACTTCCTGTCGCGCGGTAAGGTCCCCGCATTCTTGGGCTCATCGTTTGCCTTTATTGCCGGTTATGCCGCAATCGCGCCCAACGGCGAGGCCGAGCTTTTGCCCTACGCCTGCCTGGGCGTAGCTTGTGCCGGCCTGCTCTATCCGGTGCTTGCGGCACTCTTCCGCGCGTTTGGCGCCAAGCGCGTCATGCGCTTCTTCCCGCCGGTGGTGACTGGCCCCATCGTCATTTCCGTCGGCTTGATTCTGGCAAGCTCCGCTATTGCCAACTGCCAGACCAACTGGCTTGTGGCTGTTATTGCCGTTGCCGTTATCGTGATCTGCAACATTTGGGGTCGCGGCATGGTCAAGATCGTGCCGATCTTGCTGGGCGTTGTGGTGAGCTATGCCGTTGCGGCTGCGCTCGGCGAGGTTGATTTTTCGGGCGTTGCCGACGCGCCGTGGGTCGGTCTTCCCATCGTGTGGGACAACACCGTGTTTGCACTCTTTGGGCCGCAGTTCGATAGCGGTCTTGCCACGACGGCCATCATCACCATCATGCCGCTGGCCTTCGCGACCATGATCGAGCATATCGGCGATATCTCTGCTATTGGTTCGACTTGCGAGCGCAACTACATTGCCGATCCCGGCCTGCATCGCACGCTGCTCGGCGATGGTCTTGCCACGATCCTGGCTTCGCTCTTTGGCGCTCCGGCCAACACTACGTATGGTGAGAACACCGGCGTGCTTGCCCTGACGCGCGTGTTCGACCCGCGCGTGATTCGCGTTGCCGCGTGCTGTGCCATCGTGCTTTCGTTCTGCCCCAAGTTCGCCGCGGTCATCGCCGCCATGCCGGCGTGTGTAATCGGAGGCGTGTCGCTTGTGCTCTACGGCATGATCAGCGCCGTGGGCGTCCGTAACCTCATCGAGAACCAGGTCGATTTCCAGAACAACCGTAACGTGCTGGTGGCGGCTCTGGTGCTCGTGCTTTCGCTCGGTATTGCGTACAGCGCCGCTGGTGCCATCGTGCTGGAGCTGGGCGGCGTGACGATTTCACTTTCCGGTCTTGCCGTGGGCTCGCTGGTGGGCATCGTACTCAATGCCATCCTACCGGGTAACGACTTTGAGTTTGATGTCTCCGAGCTTGAGGAAGCTGCTGAGTAACAGCTGCGTTCAGCTAAAACAAGATATGGTGCCCATGCGTATATGCGCGTGGGCACCATTTTTAATGCGTCAGTATCCAGTGGATGCCGCGCGCCATTCGTAGATCGGTTTGGACAAAGTGATTGCCGGGGTTGAGTTCCATCGTTGTTGGGATGCCGCGCTCGATGAGTAGCTCTTCCATTGCGCGCGTGTCGTCGAGTACGTGCCTCATCATGCGGTTGGGCGTCTTGGTTTCTTTTTTGCCGAGTGACAGGTAGACGGCGCCGGGCGTGTTCGGCATCGTGTGCTCGTGTGCATAGTCGATAAAGCCAGGAAACCACAGGGACCCCGATGCGCTTGCGGCGCGGTCAAAGGCATCGGTTTGCCAGAGGGCCCAAAGCGAAAAGAGGCCTGCCAGCGAATAGCCGGCAATGCCACGCCAGGCAGGTGGCTGTGGGAGTGATAATTCGACCTTTGGGATTATCCGGTTCAGCAGTTCATCGAGAAATCCGGACGCCTGACCGCCGAAAGGCTCGGCATCGCGTACGGTCCCGTCGCATGCCCAGGGGCTCAGCTCGCGATTCCAATCGAGCCCGCCAATGGTGACGAGGGCGAATGGCGGACAGTCGAGCTCTCGGCAACACTTATAAACCTCGCTGCCGTCGCCCACGACCACAGGAAGGTAGATGACAGGCGCGCTTTCCGTATGATTCGAATAAACGGTTATCTGCTTTTGATGCGCTTTCATGATGGGCTTCTCTCAGTGTTGTGATATCGGCAGCCCCAATTGTCGCACGCCAGCGTATGCCGGTTGGGCTAGACCAAAGACAATCTCGTGCATCCCCTGCGGACGCATATGGAAAACGCCACCGCCGGAGGGGAGCTCGGCGGTGGCGTTGTTAAACGGTGCTGGGGCTCGGGGCCTTCGCGGGAGCTGCCATGTGCGCAGAGGCGTCTAAGAACGCTTACGGCTCGCCATGGTGCCT
>CAJMRJ010000100.1:0-6117 GCA_905215865.1 uncultured bacterium
CCCGCCGATAAGGAAAGGGGCTCCCGTGTGTACGGAAGCCCCGACAACTCAGTGAGGAAACAGTTTACCGCAATAAAGCGCATCATGCGTTTCCGTATGGTTTCGTTGCGGTCGTTACCAGGCTCGCTGCCTAGGCGCCGATCTCGGGCAGCTCGGGAACATTGGTGTCGCCCGTACGGTCGCCGATGCAGATCTGCCACAGCTCGGTCCAGGTGCCGTCGCCCTCGATCTTCTTAAGGAAGTCGTTGACAAAGGCAACGCCGTCGGAATCGAGCGGCAGGCCGATGCCGTAGGGCTCCTTGCTGCCGAAGGGCTTGCCGGCAATCTTGTACTTGCCGGGCTCGCGGACCAGGGCGCTCTGCTGCATGTTGTTATCGATGACGTAGGCGTCAACGCGGCCCTGCTGGAGTGCCTGGCGGGCCTCCTCGTCGGTCTTGAACTCCTGCTGGCTGGCCTTGGGGGCGAACTCCTCCAGGATGGCGGGGCCGTTGGAGCCGGACTGGACGGCGACGTTCTTGTCGGCCAGGTCGTCGACGCTCTTGATGTCGTCGTTGTCGGCGAGCACCAGGATGGCCTGCTGCGTGTAGTAATAGGGACCGGCAAAGGAGACGAGCTTCTTGCGCTCGTCAGTGATGGTGTAGGTGGCAAAGACAGCGTCGACCTGGCCGTTCTGCAGGACGGACTCGCGCGTGTCCGAGGTCACCTGGGTGATCTCGACCTTGTTCTCGCCCAGAATGTAGTTGGACAGGAGCTGTGCGATACCGGCGTCGAAGCCGCGGGTCTGACCGTCTTTCTCGTTGAGGAGGGAGAAGAGCGTGGAGGTCTGAACGCCACCGATCTTAAAGACGCCGGCGTCCTTGACGGCCGTGGCCCAGGTGCTGGCGGCGATGGCGTCGTCATCGGCCTTGGGGCCGTCGTTGACGAGCTTGTCGAATGCCTTGGCATCGAGCGTGGTGGAAGCCTCGGTATCCTCGGAGCCCTTGGAGGAGCCGGTGGCGGAACCCTTGTCGGCCTCGGCGCTGGTGTCAGAGCAGCCGGCAAGACCAAGGCCGGCGACGGTTGCGAAGGTGGCGGCAACGAAGCCGCGGCGGTCGAGAACGACCTGCTGGGAGAGGTTCTTGCTCATGGTAGAACACCTTTCTCAATAAAATCCCTAGCGGTTGAGTAGAGTTATACCCTATCGCGCTCAAATGGGTCAACACGAAATAACACAGAAACATACTTACCTTATGGGTTATTCTACCTGCCAAAAAGGGACAGGTTTATTTTGGCAGGTTTTATCTGGGCAAACGTCAATTATTGCAGCTAAGAAAGCGTCTTGCGGACGACACGATCGCTCGCAGCGGTCGCTATAATGGCGGCAACGCGATGCATATATAAGTAAGGAGATCGCGTATGAACGGTTATTCGTTTTTCGCACCGACCAAGGTGTTGTTTGGCGCGGGCAAGTTGGGCGAGCTGGGCGCACAGAAGCTTCCCGGTACCAAAGCACTCATCGTTACCACCGGCGGCAACTCGGTCAAGCGCTTTGGATATCTGCAACGCGTGGAGGCTGAGCTCGATCGCGCCGGCGTGGCGCATGAGCTGTTCGATCGCATTGAGCCCAATCCGCTGCGCGAGACCGTCAACGCAGGTGGCTGGATGGCGCGTGCCCATGGCTGCGACTTTGTCCTGGCGCTCGGCGGCGGCTCGGTCATGGACGGCAGCAAGGGCATCTGCGCGGTGGCGACCAACCCGCATACCGATGCCGAGGGTAACGAATGCCCCGGTGACATCTGGGACTTTGTCAATGGTGGCACTGCGCTCGGCCTGCCCATCCCAAACGATCCGCTGCCGCTTGTTTGCGTGACCACCACGGCGGGTACCGGCTCCGAGGTCGATGCGGGCGGTGTCCTGTCCTGCGAGGACAATGACGAGAAGCTTCGACTGGGCGATCCGCGCCTGTTTCCGGTGCTTTCGATCGTTGATCCCGAGCTCATGGTGAGCGTTCCGGCACGTCTGACCGCCTATCAGGGATTCGACGCCCTGTTCCATTGCGTTGAGTGCTACATCTCAAATACCAACACGCCCATGGGTGACATGGTTTGCCGCGAAGGCATCCGCCGTGCCGCCGCGGCGCTGCCTACGTGCGTCAATAATGACGATGACCTGGAGGCGCGCTCGAGCCTTGCGTTTGCCAACACGCTCGGCGGTTATGCCATGGATGCCTCGGGCACCACGGGCTCGCATGGTCTTGAACATGGCATGAGCGCGCATCATCACGACCTGCCGCACGGCGCCGGTCTCATTATGATCGCCCGTGCCTATCACATGTGGATGATCGATCACGGTGCCGCTCCAGAGCGCTATATCGACATGGCGCGTCTGATGGGCAATGCCGCCGCGGATGATCCGCACGATTTTGTGATTGAGCTCACGCGCCTGATGGAGGCTTGCCATGTGGCCGACCTCGCCATGAGTGAGTGGGGGATTACGGTCGAAGAGCTGCCGGCCATCGCGCACAACGCTCTGACGACCAACGGCGTCCTGTTCAGCCACGACCTCGTAACACTGACCGACCCCGACGTCGTCGAAATCCTCAAGAACAGCTACTGCTAATTGCCTTGCTGCTTTGTCTCGATCTGTAACATCTGCAGCCGTTTTTGCCGAGTGACTGTTACAGATCGAGATTATCTCCTTAGGGGAATTCGAATGTCTCAATCTGTAACATCTGGACGGACAAAAGGTCTCTATCTGTTACAGATTGAGACAAAGGTCAGGGACTAAGACGTCTTGTCTCGATCTGTAACAGTTAGACGAGAATTCGGACCATAGATGTTACGGATCGAGATAATCGCGTCGCGAAAGCAAAAACCTCCGCAGGGGTGCTTTCCTTGCGGAGGTTTTTCTTACTCGTTGAGTAGCCTTACGGCTTCAGCGGCCATGTTCTCGACCGTCATGCCGTTCTGCGCGAGCAGCTCGTTGGGGTCGTAGCGGTCGGGGAAGCCCTTGGCGATGCCGAAGGTGCGCGTACGTAACGGCGTGCATGCCAGATAGCACGCCACGCGCTCGCCCCAGCCGCCGTCCAAGATGCCGTCCTCGAGGGTGACGACAACGCGATGCTCGGCGGCAAGGCTGTCGAGGAACTCGTGGTCGAGCTCGGTTGCAAAGCGCGGGTTGACGAGCGTGGCCTCGATACCGTACTCGGCAGCCAGACGGTTTGCCACGCGCTCGCCCAGCTCAAAGAAATCGCCAAGCGCGAGTACGGCAACGTCGCGGCCCTGACGTACCACGTTGTAGCGAACAGCGCTGTAGTCGGTGTCCTCGGCGGGCACCAGATCGGGGCGGCTTACCAGGCCAATGCCCGGTACGCGGATCGCTACGGGATGCTCGCGGTGGTCGAGCGACCAGCTCAGCATGGACAGATATTCCTCCATGCAGGCCGGCGCTAAGTAGCGCATGTTGGGAAGACCGCCCAGCATGGAAATATCAAAGAACGAAAGGTGCGTCTCGGATGTGGTGCCAAAGATCGACGCGCCAAACACCAAGATGGTTGCGGGGGCATCGTTGAGGCACAGATCGTGCCACAGCTCGTCGTAGGCGCGCTGCAAAAACGTGCCGTACACACCAAAGACTGGCTTGGCGCCCGAGCGCGCAAGCGCGGTGGCAAAAGTCACGGCGTGCTCCTCGGCAATGCCGACATCGACGAACTGTTTGCCGGCGGCAGCGCGAAGCTCGGGTGTAAAGCCCATGATGTAGGGCGTGGCGGCCGTGATGCCCACGACCTGCGGATCGCGCTCGATGGCAGCGCTGAGCGCCTCGCCCGTAATGTCGGCATAGGTGCGCGGCGCAGGCTCGCTCGGATGGCCCGGGCAGAGCTTGCGCCCAGTCGCCATGTCAAAGGGGCCTACGTGATGCCAACGCTCGGGGTCGCTCTGGGCTGGCTCAAAGCCCTTGCCCTTGGCAGTGGAGACGTGGAGCACGATGGGGTGGTCGATGTCGCGCAGCTCCTGCAGCGCGTCGACGAGGGCCAACACATCGTTACCGGCGTCCAGATAGCGGTAGTCGAGCCCCATCGCGCGGAAGACGTTGCGCTCACAGGTACCGTTGCTGGCGCGCAGGTCGGCCAGATTGCGATACAGGCCGCCATGGTTCTCGGCGATGGACTGGTCGTTATCGTTGACGATGATGATCAGGTTGCTGTCGATCTCGGCGGCGTTGTTAAAGCCCTCAAACGCCAAGCCGCCCGAAAGCGAGCCGTCGCCAATGATGGCGATGACGTTGTACGTATCGTCCGCCAGGTCGCGCGCGTGGGCAAGGCCGCAGCCCAAACTCACCGACGTGGAGGTATGGCCCATGGCAAACAGGTCGTGCTCGGACTCGTCGGGATTGGCAAAGCCAGAAGCCTCACCATAACGCTCCGGATCGATATAAGTGTACGCGCGCCCGGTCAGCGCCTTGTGGGCGTAGGTCTGGTGCGAAACGTCAAAGACAATCTTGTCGATGGGGGAGTTAAACACGCGATGAAGCGCAACCGTAAGCTCAACGACGCCCAAGTTGGGGGCAACGTGCCCGCCGACGGCGGCGGAGCTTTCGAGGATTGCCTGACGGATCTCGCCGCAGAGCAGCGGAAGCTCGGCGCGGTCGAGAGCCTTGACGTCCTCGGGCGTTGTCGTTTGCGTAAGCAGCATCGTTGTGGGTTACTCCATGCGAATCGAGCGCCGGCGCTCCCTCGGCCGGCACAATTGCACAAAACAGTCTCGCACATTTTGGCGTTTGATATGTGACGGCGGCGCGGTAATTCGCCAACTGGCGGGGCAAAACGTTTTGTCCGATGCCATACTGAAGTGTTCCATGATGTTTTTATCGATTATGCACAGGCTGTGGCTTGTCGTCGTGAGTCGCTGGAAGGAGGCAGCATGTCCGATGTCGTTCGTGCCGAGAAAATCGCGTGCGAAGTAGACCATGCTGCCCGTCAACTGGCGCAGGCGGGCCGTCTGGACCTGACGCGCGAGTTTATCCAGCATGGCGATGTGACGGTGTATACGCATGTGACCTCGGTGGCGCGGGCAAGTCTGTCCTTTGCCGAGCGCCTGGGCCGCGTCGGTGTCTCGGTCGACCGTGCCTCGTTGCTGCGCGGAGCCTTGTTGCACGATTACTTTCTCTACGATTGGCACGATCCCGACCCAAGCCATCGGCTGCATGGCTTTCGCCACCCATTTTTTGCCCTGGCACGTGCGGAGGAAGATTTTGAGCTGACGCCGCGCGAGCGGAATATTATCGTGCGGCATATGTTTCCGCTGGTGCCAGTGCCGCCGACGTGTCGTGAGGCTTGGATTGTATGCCTGGCAGATAAATGGTGCGCGCTGCGCGAGACGGTCGCCGGTCGTCTGCCGCGCAAGGGTGGGTGGACGATGGCGTGAGTAAAGCATCGAGCGAGAAGAGGAGAGGGTAGACGGTGGGGACCGCGATCGACATTGCATTTGACGGCGCGACGCTTGCCGCTTGCCCGCTCTCGGCATTGGTACTCTCGTTTGCTTTTTACGGGCTTTGCGGCTGGGCTTGGGAGTCGACGGTATGCGCCATGCTCAACCAAGGACGCTTCGCCAACAGCGGATTTTTGCTGGGGCCTTGTTGTCCTATCTATGGTGTGGGCGGCATAGCCTGCTGGCTTTTGCTGTGCGGAATTCCGGATGCCTCGAGCCAGTTTGTCGCCGCGGCGCTTGTGTGCAGCGTAATCGAGTACAGTGTGGGCCTCCTATTGGAAAAGACAACAGGCGCTCGCTTTTGGGACTATTCGCACCTGCCGTTTAACCTGCACGGACGCATCTGCCTGTACTGGGCCTGCGCGTTTGGCTTGGGTGCGTTGTGCATTTGCCGCGTAGTGGAACCGGCGGTGTTGGGCTTGCTCGACCATTTGCCGGTGCTGATTGTGCGGCTGTTCGCCTTTATCGTCGCGGTCGCGATGATGGTCGACGCGGCGTGCTCGTTGGCGAGCTGGCGGCGTCTGTCCGATCAGCTGGAGCGCGTCCATGTGGAGCAGATGGACGTGGAGCAGATCCGCAAGTGGGAGACGCAGTTCCACTCGGAGCTGATCAAGCTCTCAGATAACCCGCAGCTGGAGCGGCTCTATGAGTT
>CAJMRJ010000101.1:0-6064 GCA_905215865.1 uncultured bacterium
CGGTTCGTCCGATTGACAGCAGGAGTAGCTAAAAAAGCCCCGTCCCAAATTAGCTACCCCAGGTTGAGGTGGGCCAGGAGGGCTTCACGTTCGTTGGGAATGTTGTCTTCGATCACGGCGTCGAGGGCGGTGTTGAGTAGTTTGCCCAACTCCGGGCCCGGATTGACGCCGGCGCGAATCAAGTCGCCGCCATTGATAGCAAGCATCTTGAGCGTATAGGGCTCCCCCGCCGCCAGCAACTCGCGTGCCAGAGCGCGCATCTCCTCGATCGTCTCGACGTAATAGAAGCACGAGGGCGCCTTCCCGAGCGTGTCGGCACGCTTAAGGTCCATGAGCTCGTCCATCAGACGCGGCGTATCGACACCCTCGCCCGAAAGCGCCCGCATCATATTGAGCAGGCAGGATCGCTCGGGACGTAGCGGCTTGTCATGGTATTTGATCAGCAGGCACACATCGCGCACCAAATCGTGCGAGAGCGCCAGGCGATCCATGATGACACGCGCCTTCTTGGCGCCGAGCTCGGGATGACCGTAGAAGTGTCCGCTGCCGGCGTGATCGACCGTAAAGCAATCGGGCTTGGAAACATCGTGCAAAAACGCCGCCCACATAAGGCTCGACGAGGGCGCGACGCCGTCGCACAACGCCAGCTCCCCTGCCACCGTCAGTACGCGGGCGATATGCTCGTAGACGTTAAAGGCATGATAGACACTGCGCTGGTCAAAGCCCCTACCCGCAGCGAGCTCGGGCACGGCGGCACAAACAAGCTCGGGGTAGCGCAGCATGGCGTCTCCCCCGTGGCCGGTCGAAAGGATGCCCTCAAGCTCAATACCCACGCGCTCGCGCGCAACGGCATCGAGCAGCGGCGCACATTCGGCCAAAGCCTGTTTGGTCGCGGGTTCGATCATAAAATCCAGACGGCAGGCAAAACGCACCGCCCGCAGCATGCGAAGCGCGTCCTCGTTAAAACGACGCTTGGGATCTCCAACGGCGCGGATGAGTTTATGGTCCAGGTCGCCCTGGCCGTCATAGCGGTCGACAAGACCGCGCTCGGGATGCCAGGCCATAGCGTTAACGGTAAAGTCGCGACGCGCCAGATCGTCCTCGAGAGACGCCGCACGCTCCACACTCTGGGGATGGCGACCATCGGTGTAAAAGCCGTCTAGGCGGTAGGTGGTGACCTCAATGCGCTCGCCATCGCAAATAGCCGTGATGCCACCGAATTTAATGCCCGATTCAACCACAGCGATATCAGCCGCCTCGAGCGCCGCTTTGGACTCCTGCCACAGGCCGCTGCAGCACATGTCAACATCGTGGCTGGGGCGCCCCATCAGGACATCACGCACCCAACCGCCTACGTACCAAGCCTCAAGACCAGCCGCCTCAAGCGCGCGTAGGACGCGCAGGGAGGCATCGGTCGGCTGCGTACCGTTGAGCGAAACATTGCACATGCCTATGGCCTCCTGCGACTATCAAATTGGCTATCAATTGCATCTGCAAGAAGTCTAGCAAGAAACAGCCTCTACTGCACACGCAAGTCCGATAAACAAAAACGCATCCGTCCTGGTTTAAGACGGATGCGAATTAATCGAACTATTCAGGCGAGGTGCCGAAACTAGCAGACCTGGCGAACTTCGATGTTCTTCTTATATTCGTCCACCTTGGCAAAGTCGCCCAAGCCCGGGCACTCGACCACGTTGGCACCGGTGGCCATCGAGAGGCGCAGGGCGTCCTCGACGCGCTCGGGGGCGTCGTGCCACACGGACAGGAAGGCAGCAAGCGAGGAATCGCCGGCACAGACGGTCGACAGCACCTTGACCTCAAAGGTACGGTTGGCAAACCAGATGTGCTCGCCGTTGGAGAAGTACGCGCCGTCGCCACCGAGGGTCAGCAGCACATTCTTAGCGCCCTTGGCGTGCAGCTCGGCCATAGCAGCCTTGACGGACTCGTCGTCCCCACCGCTCACCTTGATGCCAAAGATGTCGAGCAACTCGTCGTCGTTGGGCTTAATGAGCAGCGGCTCCATGGCAATGAGGTCGACCAGCTGATGGCTCGAGATATCGAGTACGAACTCGGCACCCTTGACCTTCACGCGACGCAGGACCTCGGCCAGGAAGCCCTCGGAGGTATTGGGGGGCAACGAGCCGCTAATGACCAGGCAGGTCATGTCGTCGAGCGAATCAATGAGCCCAAACATCTCCTGCTCGTTGGCCCCGTTAATGGCGGCACCGGCATTGACCATGTTGTACTCGGTGTCGGGACCGGCGTTGAGGAACACGTTGACACGCGTGATGCCGTCGGTCCACACGGGCTTGACGGGCACGCCAAGGGCCTCGGCGCCCTTAACGATGAACTCACCCGAGAAGCCAGCAAAGAAGCCCAGGATCGTGGTGTCGACGCCGTAGTGGTCGAGCGTAAACGAGACGTTGAGACCCTTGCCGTTGGGGGTGTAGACCGCGTTGCGGGTGCGCGTAACGGTATTGGCGGACAGGCCGTCGCAAGAGATGTTGTAGTCAATGGCAGGATTTGCAGTAAGCGTATAAATCATGAATGTTCCTTTCACGAAGCATCGTGTTAATGAAAGTATATTCCACGCTTCGGCAAAAGGCTACAACAACTCGGCGAACGGTGTGGAACGCGTGAAATGCGGCGCCAAGGTTCGGATGGGACAAAAAACGGCGCCCCGATCGAAATCGAGACGCCGCATGCGCACGAATATGTCGTTTTTCGCTTACTTGCGATCGAGCTTACGGACAGCAACGCGCTTGCTGTACTCGTCAACGTGACCGAAGTCGCCAATGCCCACGGACTCGGCAACGTTGGCGCCGGTGGCCATAGCGAGCTTCATGGCCTCCTCGACGTTGTCGCGATCCCTGTACCACTTGTGCAGGAACGCAGCGAGGGTGCAGTCGCCGGCGCAGACGGAAGAGACCAACTTGATGTTGAACTCACGCTTGGCGTACCAGATGTCCTCGCCGTTGGAGAAGTAAGCGTCGCCGCGGCTACCACGGGTGAGCAGCACGTTCTGGACGCCGGCGTCGTGGGCGAGCTTCATGGCAACGCGGACCTCGTCGTCGGTGTCGACCGGCACGCCGAAGATGGCCTTCATCTCGTGATGGTTCGGCTTGATGAGCAGCGGCTTCTTGTGAGCGAGCTCCTTGAGCTTGTCGGAGGACAGGTCCAGTACGACGTCGGCGCCACGAGCCTGAGCGTGCTCCATGACCTGAGCCAGGAAGTCGGGCGTAGCTTTGGGAGGCACGGAACCGGAGACGATCAGGCACTCAAGGTCGCCCGCGGTGTCCAGGATGTTGTAGAGCTCCTCCTGGTGCTGCGGCGTAATAGGAGCACCAGGGTTGAGGATGCCGTACTCGTGCTGGCCATCGTTGACGTAGGTGTTGATACGCGTGATGCCGTCAGTCCAGACCGGGCGGCACAGGCAGCCAAGATTCATGACCTCCTCGACGATGAACTTGCCCGTGAAGCCAGCGAAGAAGCCGAGCGCAACAGTGTCGACGCCCATCTTCTTAAAGGCGAAGGACACGTCAAGGCCCTTGCCATTGGCCGTGTAGCTGGCCGAACCGGTGCGGACGTTCTCGTCGGGCTCGAGCGGAGAGCTCGAAACCGTCATGTCGACAGCCGGGTTAGCAGTTAGCGTGTAGAACATTTACAGTACCCCCTGTATATGTGAGGGCCGCGTGGCCGGCCCATTCCAACCACGCGGTTACCTCTGATACCAAATTAACGAGCTGCGGACTCGAGCAGTGCCTTGACCTCAGCGGCAGTGTTGCAGGCGAGCGCCTTCTCGGCGAGCTCGTCGCACTCGGCCTTGGTCCACTGGCTGATGGTCTTGCGGGCGCGCAGGATCGACGGAGCGCTCATCGAGAACTCCTCCAGGCCCCAGCTGATCAGCAGCGGCTCAAGCAGCGGATCGGCAGCGGCCTCGCCGCACATACCGACCATGATGCCGGCCTTCACACCGCTCTCGATGATGTTCTTGAGCGAGCGGAGCACGGCGGGATAGTACACCTGGTACAGGTTGGAGATGGTGTCGTTGCCACGGTCGGCGCACATGGTGTAGCCGATCAGGTCGTTGGTGCCGATAGAGAAGAAGTCAGCGACCTCGGCCAGGCGGTCAGCGAGCAGCGAAGCGGCGGGCGTCTCAACCATGATGCCGACCTCGATGTTCTCGTTGAACTTGCGACCCTCTTCGGTCAGCTCGGCCTTGCACTGCTCGACGAGCTCCTTGACGGCCACGACCTCCTCGACGCAGGTGACGAGCGGGATCATGATCTTGACGTCACCGAAGGCGCTGGCGCGCAGCAGAGCACGGAGCTGGACCTTGTACTGGTCGGGATTGGCCAGGCAGTAACGCACGGCGCGGAAGCCCATGAAGGGGTTATCTTCCTTGACCATGTGCAGGTACGGAATCTCCTTGTCGCCACCAACATCGAGCGTGCGGATGATGACCGGAGCGCCCTTGAGCGCGCTGGCGACCTTGCGGTAGGCGTTGAACTGCTCCTCCTCGGAAGGAAGCTCGGCAGAGTCCATGAACAGGAACTCGGAGCGGAACAGACCGATAGCCTCGGCATCGTGATCGAGCGCGTTGGGCACGTCATCGGGATTACCGATGTTGCAGGCGATGATCTTCTTGATGCCATCGGCAGTCACGGACGGCTTACCACGGAAGGCCTCGAGGGCTGCCTTCTCGGCAGCGAAGGCCTCGGCCTTGGCGGTGTAGGCAGCGAGCGTCTCCTCGTCGGGATCGGCCTCGACAACACCCTTGCCACCGTCGACGACGACGGTCATACCGTTGCGAAGCGCGGTGCAGCTGTTAGAGACCGAAAGGACGGCCGGGATCTCGAGGGCACGCGCGATGATCGCGGAGTGCGACGTGCGGCCACCGGTCTCGGTGACGATACCGGCAACGTGGGCCTTATCGATCGTGGCGGTCATGGACGGCGTAAGGTCGTGCACGACAACGACGGTGTTCTCGGGCAGGACGGAAAGGTCGACGACCTCCTTGCCCAGCAGCTCGGCCAGAATACCGGTGCGGATGTCGGCGATGTCGGCCGCGCGCAGACGGAACATCTCGTCGTCCATGGACAGAAACATGTTCTCGAACATGGTCGAGGTGTCCATGAGCGCCTGCTCGGCGCAGGTGCCGCCGTCAATAGCGGCGTTAATGGCGTCGGTCATGCCCGGATCCTGAGCCAGGACAATGTGCCCGCTCATGATCTCGGCCTCGGCCTCGCCCACCGTCTCCTTCATGTGGTCGGCCTGAGCCTGAGTCTTCTCGCAGAAGACCGAAAGAGCAGCCTGATAGCGCTCTTTCTCTGCTGCCGAATCAGCGACCTCGTGCGGTTCAAACGTCAAGTCGGGATCGACGGCGACCATGACGGTGCCGATACCGATGCCCTCGGATGCGTTGACTCCCTGATACATTCCCATTCCTCTCTCCGTGTCATGTGATAAAGCGTTTTGCCATATCCATGACAAAAGAGCGCAGCTACCTTGAACAGGTCACTGCGCCCCCAAGTATGAACTTAATTGTTCAACATGCGACCCGTTTGAGTTCTACTCGCCAAGACCGCTCTTGATGAGCTCGATGGCAGCAGCCAGAGCCTCGGCCTCGTCGGCGCCGTCGCACTTGACCTCGACCTCGGTACCGCAAGGGATACCAGCAGCCATGAGGGCCATCGGGGACTTGCCGTTGACCTCCTTCTCGGGGGTGACGACAGTCACGTCGCAGGCGTACTTGCCCATGGTGGAGGCGAAGAGGCCGGCCGGACGCATGTGAAGACCCTGCGGATTGACGAGGGTAGCCTTCTCAGAAACCATAATTGACTCCTTTTTTGTGTTTAACCCCTGTCATGCATGCGGCAGGAGTCAGATTCACGACGTTGTTTATATTAACTCACATCAAACGGTTTTTCATTATGTTTCGCACGAATTGTTGGACAGATGTGTTTGTCGTCCGCTTGCTCGCCCACAGGGGGCCGTGCGTGGCCAGTGAGATTTCCTGCTCTACAGTCCTGCTCGCACGAAGAGCACATTAAGTGCTCTTCGG
>CAJMRJ010000102.1:0-6060 GCA_905215865.1 uncultured bacterium
AAATGCGACCCATATTGGTGACGCGGGCGTCGACGGCCCGAATCCGGCCCTTAGACCAGAAGAGCCCGGCACCATAGCGGTACCGGGCTCGGTCAATCTCTGGTGCCCCCGGCGGATTCGAAAACTCCCCCCGCGGGAAAATTGGTGACGCGGGTGCCGACGGTCCGAATCCTGCCCTTAGACCAGAAGAGCCCGGCACCGTGGTGGTACCGGGCTCGGCAAATCTCTGGTGCCCCCGGGCGGATTCGAACCGTCGACACCCGCTTTAGGAGAGCGGTGCTCTATCCCCTGAGCTACGGAGGCATGTTGTACTAGTGTAGCAGATTTACGCCGCTACCATGCAGCGCATAGCCACTCTTCGAGGTAGTCATTGGGGACGTTCTTTAATGACTAGTCGTTTAAGAACGTCCCCAATGACTAGTTGCCTTTGTGGAAGAGGTTTTTGATGACGGAGGGGATGCTCTTCGCGCCCTTGGCCGTCACATCGATGAAGTCGGGCGAACGCACGAGCTTATTCTCGTCGACGTACTTGCGGACCGCGCGAAGCGTCTCTTTGTCGTCGCGCGTCGAAAACGTAAAGTGGCCGTTATCCTTGGTAAAGATGGCAAAACGCGTAATCTTCTTGGTGCCGCGCAAAACCTCGGCGGCGATATAGTCGACCTCGTCCCACGGAATCTGAATAAAATCCTCGGGATTACGCTCGTTATAGTACTCGAACGCCTTATTGCCCACCATCACGTTACCGTGGCTGGTAAGCCCCATCAGGCAGGTCGCCGGCGTTGCCAGATCGACCGTGCTGTTCTGAGATTGCGCCATGCGCGCCTCGCCCTCCAAATAAAACAATCGGACCGCATCCAGTGTACCCACCGGGTGCGGTCCGTTTCAATGGCTCAAAAGCCCTTGCCTAGCAATTCTCGGTCTTAAGCCGAAACGTGCTTACATGAAGCCGCAGAAGCGACCGATGATGCCGACGGCGAAGAGAGCCAGGATGATGACGATCGGGCTGACCTTCTTCTTGAGGAGCTTGCAGACCAGCAGGGTCAGGCACACGGCGGCAAGGCCGGGGATGAGCTGATCGAGGTTGGCCTGAAGCGTGGTGACCTTCATCTGATCAAGGGCGGTAGCACCGACGGAGTTGTACATCGTCAGCGCTTCCTTGATACCCTCGGAACCGGAGGGCAGGCTAGCCCAGTCGATAAAGGCGCCAGCAGACTGCTTGACCGTGGAGACGATCGGGGTGAAGGAAATGGACACCCAGCGCTCGACCAGGGCGCCGATGATGAACATACCCAGGATGGAAGCGCCCTCGGTGACCTTGCCCATCAGACCGCCGGAGAGGTCCTTGGCGATGGAGGAGCCGACCTTGTAGCCAAACTCCTGCGTGTACCACAGGAAAGCGTAACGGATGATGTTCCACGCGAAGAAGAACAGCAGCGGACCGACGATGCTGCCGGACATGGCCAGGGAAGCGCCCAGAGCGCCCAGAATCGGGCGAAGGGTGAACCAGAAGACGGGGTCACCGACGCCGGCGAGCGGGCCCATCATACCGACCTTGACGCCCTGGATGGCGACGTCATCGATCGGAGCACCGTTGGCGCGCTCCTCCTCGAGGGCGAGGGTAACGCCAATGACGGGGGCGGAAACATAGGGGTGGGTGTTATAGAACTCCAGGTGGCGCTTAAGAGCGGCAATCTGGTCATCCTTGCTGGTGTAGAGCTTCTTGATCGCAGGGATCATTGCGAAGCACCAGCCGCCGTTCTGCATACGCTCGTAGTTCCACGAGCCCTGAAGGAACTGATGACGGAAGCAAACCTTCTTGCGGTCAGCCTTGGTGAGCTGAATCTTGTTCTCTGCCATATGTATCACTCCCCTCCTACTCGTAATCGTTCAGAATGTCGCCGAGCGGGTCGCCGGAGCCACCGCCCATGCCGCCACCCTGCTTGGCCAGATCCTTAAGGCCAAGGTAGATGAGGGCAAGGGAGATGCCGATGAGACCAAGGGCGATCAGCGTGAGCTGAGGGATGGCAGCAAGGACAAAGCCGAGGACGAAGAACGGCCAGGTCTCCTTGGTGGCCATCATGTTGATGACCATGGCGTAACCGACGGAAGCGACCATGCCGCCGCCGACAGCCATGCCGCCGGACAGCCAGTCGGGCATAGCGTTAAGCGCGTTGGTAACGGCCTCGGCCGGGATGACGCAAAGAAGCACTGCCGGGATGGCGATACGAAGGCCCTGCATGAGGATGGCAGCATACTGCCAGCGCTCGATGCCGGAGAAGTCGCCCTTCTCGGCGCAACCGTCCATGGCGTGAGCGATAGCGGTAGCAATGGTACGGCAGATCATGGTCAGGAACAGACCAGCGACCGACAGCGGGACGGCGACGGCGATAGCGGTGGTAACGGCCTTACCCGAATCGGTGGCGCCACCGTTGAGGGCGAGCACCATGATGATCGAAGAAGCGACCGAGGCCAGAGCGGCGTCAGGCGCGACAGCGGCGCCGACGTTAGCCCAGCCAAGGGCCATCATCTGGAGCGAACCGCCCAGGAGGATGCCCTCCTGAAGGTGACCGGTTACGAGACCGATAAGCGTGCATGCCACGAGCGGCTGATGGAACTGGAACTCATCCAGAACGCCTTCCATACCGGCAAGCAACGCGACAATCGCAACAAGCAGAATAGTGATTGCAGACATGTATCGGACCCTCCTTTACTATGCTTGAGCGGCCAGTTCGGCCTTAGCTTTCTTCAACATGGCGTCGAGATCCTCGGAAGAATCCGAAGGAACCTTGCGGACCTCGAACTTGACGCCCTTGGCCTTGAGGGCCTCGAGAGTCTTGACATCGTCATCGCCCATAGCGACGGCGTTGGTGACGACGACCTTGCCCTTGGAGTGAGCCATGGAGCCGATGTTGACTTCCTTGATGTCGACGCCGGCCTCGATGGCCTTGAGCAGATCCTGCGGGTTCTCGAAGAGCAGCATGGCCTTGGTGTCACCAAAGCGCGTGTCCTTGACGACCTCGGCCATCTTCTTGATGGGCACGACGTTGGCATGGACTCCCGGAGGGGCAGCCTGCTCGATCATGGTCTTGCGGAGCTCGTCGTGGGCAACGCCGTCGGAAACCACGATGATGCGGTTGGGGTTGATCTGCTTGGTCCACGTGGTGGCCACCTGACCATGCAGCAGACGGGTGTCGATACGGACGTGGGCAATCTTGATGTGCCCGTCGCCGATGACCGTTCCCGGAGGAATGGCGCCTGCAGGAGCAGCCGTAGCCGGCTTCTTCTCCTCGGGCTCCAGAGACTCGGGCTTGACGCGCACGCCAGCCTTAGCCTCAGTCACGAGATGTTTTGCGATCGCATGTGCAGTGTTCTTTGCGTCAAAGCGCTGCGAATATGCCTCGATGAGCATAGGCAGGTTGACACCGGTGACGATAGCCCAGGAATCGTGGCCCTCGATGAGCCCGCTGATCTGGTTGAACGGCGTGCCGCCCCACAGATCAACGAGGAAGAGTACCTGCTCCTGGTCGTCGAAGGAAGCGACTGCTTCCTCGACCTTAGCACGGAAGTCGTCGGGGCCCATGCTCGGCTCGAGCGAGACCACGGCCACAGACGGCTGATCGCCAAAGACCATCGAGCCCGTCTGCTTGATTCCAGCTGCCAAGTCCCCGTGGCTAGCAAGAACAATACTTACCATCACATAACCTCCTTTTTGTCTACGTATTCCCTACACGACATTAAGGAAGTATACCTGTTTAGTTTGTGGAATTATCGCTAAATTTGCAAAAGGTTGCATTATTTGTTTAAACGTTTAGGTTTGTTACAAGTTGATTACTTTACTGCTTTTTGACTCATTACACGCCAAGGCGTCGCACATCAAGCCATGCATTTTTACAGATACAAACAGACTGTTCATTAATAACGATTTTGGCAAGCGCGAATGCGCTTGTACTGCCGCCATTTTGTTTAAACAGACATAACTTGACTATTAGCGTGACTTATGAACTAGCGCAAGTAGTCGTTGGGGACGTTCTTGATTGACTAGTCGTTTAAGAACGTCCCCAACGACCAAGTTATAAGAACGTCCCCAACGACTAAGGGCTAGGCGATGTGGAGGGGGTTGGCGGCGTCGACGGCGTCGGGGACGTCGGAAGGGCCGTCGGGGACAGCGTCTGCCGGGTCCTCGTCGGGGGTCTCGATCTGCTTGATCATGACCTCCTGACCCTGCAGCAGGTATGTTTCGCCGCTGCCGCATTGGGGGCAAGTCTTGCCGTGCTCGACCGTCGCGTAGTCGCGACCGCACGCCTCGCAATGCGTCACGGCCTCGACAGGCTCCACGATAAGCTCCGCGCCCTCGGTGATAGGCTTTTTATCTGCCGCCCAGCGCCAAGCGTCGAGCAGCAAGTCGGGAACGACGCCCGAGACCTCGCCAAGCAGCAACGTCACGCTCGAAACGCGACGCACGCCATTGGCGCGCGCCACATTCTCAACATCGCGAATGATGTGATAGACGATTCCCAATTCATGCAAGGTAGAAACCTTTCAACAACGGTTGATGCGATGCAAACTCAAAGCAAGGGGACGGCGAAATCTAGTCTGCGCCGTCCCCCTACCCGCCATGGTTACCTATTTACGACCGAACTTGATTTTGATTGCGCGTTTCAAAGCGTACTTGCCGAGGCTGGGGAGCTTTTGCTCGTATTTGACCATCGTGGAGCACTCGGGGCGGTCGCGATCCAGATGGATGGCGTCGAACGCGCACTTGGTGGTGCACAGGCCGCAGCCGATGCACTTGTTGGGGTCGACGATCGAGGCACCGCAACCCAAGCAGCGGGCGGTCTCGGCGCGCACCTGCTCTTCGGTAAAGGTCTCGACGTACTCGCTAAACGGCGCAGCCTTCTCGCGGTCGCGGTTAACATGCGCCACCTCGCGGCTCGCGTTGTCGTAGCTCTCGATCACGACATCGTCGCGGTCGAGCGCGGTGTAGCGGCGCTGGCTGCGGCCGATGGTGAGCGTGGAGCCCGGCTGCACAAAGCGATGGATGGAGACGGCGGCCTCGTGACCGGCGGCAATGGCATCGATGGCAAAGCTCGGACCAGTATAGACGTCGCCGCCCACAAAGATGTCGGGCTCGGCGGTCTGGTAGGTCTGGGGATCGGCAAGAGCACCCTGGCCGCGGCCAAGCTCCACCTTGGAGTCAGCCAGCAGGTCGCCCCACACAATGGACTGGCCAATCGCCATGACGACACGGTCGGCATCGACACGGCGCAGATCGTTCTCGTCGTACTCGGGCGCAAACCGGCCCTCGTCGTCAAAGACACGCGTGCAGCGCTTGAAGGTGATACCGCACACACGGCCGGACTCGTCCAGGTGAACCTCCTTGGGACCCCAGCCGCAGCTGATGTGAGCGCCGTCCTCAACGGCCTCGCGACGCTCTTCCTCGCTGGCGGGCATCTGGGCCTCGCTCTCCAGGCAGAACATCTCAACATGCTCGGAGCCCAGACGGCAGGCGTTGCGGGCCACATCGATAGCCACGTTGCCGCCGCCCACTACGATGGTGCGGCCGGGTAGCGCGTCGATCTTGCCGCTGTTGACCTCGCGCAAAAAATCGACGGCCACGGTCACGTCCTCGGCATCCTCGCCCGTAATACCGGCAAGGCGGCCACCCTGGCAGCCAATAGCCACGTAGAAGGCCTTAAAGCCCTGCTCGCGCAGCTCGTCGAGCGTCACATCGCGACCGACCTTCACGCCATAGCGGAACTCGGCACCCATCAGGCGAATAATCTCGACCTCGGCCTCGATAACATCCTTCTGCAGCTTAAAGCTGGGAATACCGTAGGTGAGCATGCCGCCCGGGCGCTCGTTCTTCTCGAACACGACGGGCTTATAGCCCTTCTCGGCCAGGTAGAAAGCGCAGGACAGACCGGCCGGTCCGGCACCGATAATGGCGATCTTCTGGTCGAAGCCGCCGGCACGCGTCGGGGTCACCACAGGTGGGACATAGCGGGTCGCGGCGTCCAGATCGCGCTGGGCGATAAACTTCTTGACCTCGTCGATGGCCAC
>CAJMRJ010000103.1:0-6019 GCA_905215865.1 uncultured bacterium
GCCGCGGACGAACAGCCAGGAGCGGTCGACGGGCGTCGCCATGAGCGTGCTGGGCAGCGCGTCGGCGCGGTCGGAAAACACCCGGGCACTCTCGGGATCCTGGAACGCCAGCACCAGATGCGTGTCGCAGTTGCCCATGATGGAGCGTGCGCGTGCCTCGCCATAGAGCGCATCGAGCTGGTTGGTCGACTGCAGCAGCAGCGTTGCCCAGATGTTGCGGCTTCGGATAATCGAGAGCACGTTGTCGATCTGGGGGATCTGCAGATTTGCGAAGTCATCGAGCATAAAGCGCACGGGCACGGGCAGGCTGCCGTCGGGCTGCCTATCGGCCTCACGAATGAGGCCCATAAACGCCTGCGAAATAAAGAGGCCGGTCAGCGGATCGAGATTGCGGTCAATATCGCTCACGGTTACAAACAGGGCGCAGGGGGTGTGTCCCATGGAAGCGAAGTCCACCTGATGGCACTCACGATAGAGCTGTGCCGCACCGTCGAATCCCAGACACATGACCTTTTCGGCAAGGATGCCGACGATGCTCGCGTGCATGCGCTCGGCATTTTGCGTAATGGCGTAGCGCCGCCATAGCGAGAGGGCATAGCTTTGGGGGTTGGTCGTGATCAGGTCGTCAAACAATCGACCCGTGGCACCGTCCTGCAGGTGCTCGATCAGCTTGATGACCGAGCTGATCGTCTGCTCGTCGGCGGGTAGCTGTTCGGTGACGTAGGCGATAAGACACGACAGCAGGTTTGCCGCCGCATGATCCCAAAAAGGCTGGTTGTTGTCCTCGATGGGGCAGATGGCCTTTGCCACCGAGAGGATGTCCTGCTGGTTGGGCCTGCCGTCCGCCTTGCGGCGAATGTGCCTCAGGGGGTTGTAGCCGCAGCGCTCGATGCCGGGCGCAAGGGCCGGGACGGTGTTGAGGTCGGCGAAGTTGAGACATTGCACGCGGTAGCCGTGGGCTGCCAGCACGGGTCCCACTTCGCGACAGAGCGTGCCTTTGGTGTCGAGCACGATGTAGCTTGCGTTCATTTGCAGCAGGTTGGGCTTGAGGACGTTTCGGGTCTTGCCGGCTCCCGAGGGGCCGATCACAAGTGCGTTGTTGTTGAGTCCCGTTTGGCGGGTGTTGCAGGAAAGCGTTCGATCCTTGGCGAGGATGGTGGACGATGCGGACTCAGATGCGGCGAGGCGGCTGGCGAGGTTAGACATGGGCGACCTCCTTGGTGGTCGAGAGGATTTCGTGGGCAAAGCCGAGCTCGACGGCGCGCTCGGCCGAAAGGTAGGTGTCTTTTGCAGTGAGGGACTGGATGCGCTTGGGCGTGAGGCCGCTGCGGTCCGAGAGGATTTGCGTGAGGGTCTTGCGGGTCTGCATGAGACGCCGGCTGGTTTCCTGCAGCGCAAGTGCCGAGCCGCCTGCCCCCTGGGGGATCAGCGGGTCGTGAATCATGAGCTCTGCATGGGGCGCCATACGGCGATCGTCGCCGCCCATAAAAATCACGGCGCCCATGGACGCGGCGAATTCCAGGCAGACGGTGCGGATGGGGCACGATGCGAGGCGCATGGCGTCATAGATCGCAAGACCCGATCGCACGCTTCCGCCGGCGCTGGCGACAAATATGGTGATGGGGCGGCTGGGGTCGGTGGCATCGAGCAGGCGGATCTGCTGGCATAGGTCGTGGGCCATCGGGGTTTCGATGTTTCCCATGACGGAGAGCTCGCGACGGGCGAGCATCTCATCGTAAATGCTGGTGAGCGTGATACCTCGGGCGGATTCACGCATGGTGAGGGGGCTGATGATGGGGGAATGATTGGTGTCCATGGGGACTCCTTTCTGTTGGTTGTGTTGTGGAATAGGGTTATAGCCCGCGCAGAGGCTGGTGGGCTACAGGGTTCGTCCGAGCCTGAGATCGAGCTCGGTTGTGGGGCAGGCTGCCTGTCCGTGCGGCTCGCAAGCGCCAAGGGCTCCAAAGCGATGGAGCGTTGCGACGGGCGTGGTATAGGCGAGCCGCAGCTGATGCTCGACAGGGGCACATCCGTCTTTTTTGTAATGGGCCGTGTAGTACTGCGCGATGCTGGCGTTCATCTCGCTGCCATTGCGATGGCGCTCAAACTGGCGTCTGCAGGTCTCGATGATCTTTGCTACCGACTTGGATGCCGTCGCGGGAACAAGGGCGAGATAGCCCTCAAATAGTTCGTTGATGCTCAGGAGGCACAGCAGGTCGATCAGCGTCCTTATGGCTGCTCCCTCGGCAGAAAAGTGCGCGGTCATGCGGTTATATCGGTTGCGGTCGACGATGGCCGCATGGGGTCTTGGAGTTTTCTGCCCCGTGGTCCCGGGCTTTTGCCTCGCCTGTGAATTGAGCTCGACGTTGCAGCGCTTGAGGCCGTCCAACGGAAGGAACAGTGCGGTGCGCAGGGTGTTCCGCTTGCTTTCGAGTTCATGACGCTCGTCGGGTTCCCATTCGAGCTTGAGTTTCGTGTCGAGCGCCGTAAGCATATGGGCTAGGCAGCCTACGGTAAGAACGTACGAATCGTTGTCGCGTTTTGGGGCATAGGGGTCTGTCAGCTTGCGAATGTCGGGGTCGCCCATGATCTTTGTGCAGCGCTTCAGCAGTTGAGGGTGGTCGGCCAAGATCGTCGCGAGCGGTAGCGACGCGTAGTTCTTGATGGTCGCGGCGGCAAAGGCGGCGTCATATTCGTTTGCATATGCTCGCTCAATGCGGGCATCCAGAATGCTTTTCTTATCGCCGTCTTCAGCGTGGTGGTTTGTCATAGCTTCTCCAATCGGTTGATGTTCGTGCTGTTTGTTGATGTGTTGGTTGTCGTGAGTGATGTGCTTGCCGTGGGTGATGTGCTGACGTTGGGGTGCTATGCGGTTTTCAATGAGCCCGTGAGGCAGTTGCTGCAGGGGCGGGATGGAAGGCCCATGCAAGGCGGAAGGCATCGTGCTCAAAATCGAGACAGCAATGCCCTAGGTGCCTCACATGTGGCAGTTACCTCATTAAGTTGTCATTGCGTTTGGGGTTGTACTTTGCCGATCTTCCTTCTCTTACACGCTAAAACTCAAACTTCATATGCTCGATCTACTTAAAACCGCAACGGCGGTCTTTAATCAACTTATATGTCGGAACGCGTCTTTGCAAGTACTTTTTTGCGTTTGTTTCAAATGGGGTGGTTTTGCAACCGTCACGCGCCATGCTATGCGAACGTGCCCCGGCTCGGATAAGATGGTGCGATCAAGTTCTACCGCGCTCACCGCAAGTAGTCTTTACGGCTGAGTTGGCTTATGCCGAAAGGGACCCGTATCCCAACAGATACGGGCCCCTTGCTATTCTGAATGGGCATGAGGGTGTATTGAGAGGAGTGTCTTGCTGTCGGCATCCGCGCGCGGCGTCATTCGCTGCCCGTAAATATACTTCTACGGCTAATTTCATACCACTTGTCGGAATGTGGACGCTGTCCTTGTGCATCGGGCGTACATTGAACGTGGTTTCTCGCGTGAAACCACGAACCGGTTGTCGGTCCTGAACAAGGAGGCCCAGCATGACGTTTGCCAAACCCATCAATAAATACATCGACTATATCGATGCCCCCGAGGACACGTTTGAGCAGTATGTCGAGAAGGCGTTAAGGTACAACTTCCGCTGCGTATTTGCGAGCCTGCAGGAGTACGAGACGGGTCGCGCCATGCTCGAGGACTCTGACATCATTCTTGCCGGCGCTATCGACTTTCCCCAGGGCACTATGACGCTTGAGGAGAAGCTTGCGAGGTTTGAGGAATACGCTGCGCGCGGCTTTACCGAGATTGACTACGTTTTGAATCAGGAGTCGGTCGAGAACCGCGATTTTGTTGCCATCGAGCGCGAGATGACTGCCATTGCTGATTTTTGTCGCGCGCATGGCATCACTGACAAGGTGATCGTCGAGATGTGCAAGCTGGACGGCGACGATGCCGCTAAGCGCCGTGTCTGTGAGATTGCGCTGGAGGCTAAGCCGGGATTCCTTAAGACATCGACCGGCAGAAGCTATGGCGGCGCTAAGTTCGAGGACGTGCGGCTGATGCACGAGGTGCTCGGCGATGCCGTGGCAATCAAGGCTGCGGGCGGTATCCATAATTATGAAGAGGCTTGCGCATTCATCGAGGCCGGAGCCAGCGCGTTGGGTGCATCGGCGGGCATCGCGATCGTCGAGGGCGCACCGACGGATGAGCGTCGCTAGCAGACGTATTTGACCTGAGCGATAAAGCTTCACGACCACGCGCCGTTCATGTTCGGGACAATATGACATTTTTCCCGTTGCAAACAGCGCCGCCGCGGGTGTTCTGTATGATGGCTCAGACAAGGTTGTTCAATGACAGGGAGGCATATATGGCAATCAAAGCCATCGCAATGGATATCGACGGTACGCTTACCAACGACCAAAAGGTCATCAGCCCGCGTACGCGCGAGAAGCTGCTCGCGGCACAGGAATCGGGCATCAAGCTCATCTTGGCCTCGGGCCGTCCTGCATGGGGCCTTCGCGCCCTTGGTCAGGAGCTCGACCTTCAGAACCATGATGGTTTGCTGGTGGCCTTTAACGGCGCTCACGTCGTCGATGCCCAGACCGATGAGGTGCTGTTCGATCAGGCTATGCCTGCCGACGAATTGCATCGCCTGATTGATCACCTGCGCAATTTCGACGTGATCCCCATGATTTCGCTTGGTCGCAATCTGCATGTCGAGGACTCGTATCATTGCATGATCACGCTGCCTGACGGCTCGCAGAAGAATATCGTCAAGTATGAGCGCGACGCGTGCGATCTTAAGATTCGTGAGGTCGAGAGCTTGCATGAGGTCGTGGATGCTCATCCCGTGGACAAGCTACTCACTGCGGGCGATCCGGCCTATCTGCAAGCGTATCACGAGGAGATGTACGCGCCCTTTACTCAGACGCTTTCGGGCATGTTTACGGCCGACTGGTACTTTGAGTTTACGGCGCCCGGCATCGATAAGGCTCGCGCGCTCGAGGGTTCCCTGTCCAAGTTAGGTATCGATGCCAGCGAGGTCGTATCGTTTGGTGACGGCCAGAACGACAAGTCCATGATTGAGTGGGCCGGCACTGGTGTTGCCATGGGCAACGCGGTTGACGAGGTTAAGGCCGTGGCCCAGATGGTGACCGCCAATAACAACGAAGACGGCATTGCGGTGGCGCTGGATAAGCTGCTGGGTTAGAATCGCCGATTAATGCATGGTTCGGGCGCCTGCTCGCGGGCGTCCTTTTGTTAGGGAGGGTGCCGTGTCCGCATTTCCGTTTGACGCCGTTATCTTTGACATGGACGGCGTTTTGGTCGATACCGAGTTTTACTATCAAAAGGAACTCGAGAAGTTTATCGATTACCTGCAGATTTCTGTGACGCGCGACGAGCTTAATGCGATTGTTGGTTCATCGCACCGTGATTTTCAGCAGGTGCTCGTCGATTGGCATGAGCGTGCGGGTTTGGGCAAGCTCAGCGTCGAGGCTGCCGAGGCACGCTATGAGGTGTGGGCGAGCGCGTATTACTGCGACTATAGAAAACTGCTCAACCCCGGCGTCGCCGAGACGCTGGCGGGGCTGAAAGAACGTGGGGTTCGCGTTGCGCTGGCATCGTCGTCTCCTCTCAACAATATCGAAGAGGTGCTGGGTACCTGCGGCATTCGTGAATACTTTGAGTTTTTGGTCTCGGGCGAGCAGTTCAAGCGCAGCAAGCCCGATCCTGATATCTATCTGCATGCTATAGATCGTTTGGGATTGCTCGCGGATCGCTGTTGCTGTGTGGAGGACTCTCTGTATGGCATCACCGCCGGCAAGCGAGCCGGCCTGACAGTCATTGCCAAGCGCGAGGAACGCTTTGGCTTTAGCCAGGATGCCGCGGACAAGATTATCGACCAGCTGCCGGAGCTGCTCACGCTTTCTTAGGAGTGCGGTAGTTGCGCGTTTTTCGGGTCTGATGAGTAAATACCCGACATTTTGGTGCGGCAGCAAGCATACTTTATGCCAAAGCGGG
>CAJMRJ010000104.1:0-5991 GCA_905215865.1 uncultured bacterium
GGCATCGACCTGCGCCGATGCCCCCAACGTGGACACACATTTTGTCCTATAAGCCACTAGGCCTGAAGTGCCTGCAGCTGCTTGTGAACCTCGATGAGCTCCGTCGCCATGACGCGCATGGTCTCGGTACCGGCCATCTGGTCCTCGGCATGCAGCAGAATCAACGGGGCCTCGCCGTTACGCTCGCCGTTGGCCTCTTTCTTCAGAAGCCCCATGTGAACATCGTGGCCACCGTTATAGGCCTCGTCGCCCTGCTTGATAAGCTCCTCGGCGGCGTCAAAATCGCCCTCCTTGGCCTTTTGCACGGCATTGATGTACATGCTCTTGGCGGTACCGACGTAGCTGATGATCTCGAAGCAGGTCATCTGCAGTTCGTTCATATCCTCCATACAGAGCACCTAGCCCATCACGCTGACGCAGTGGTCGATGATGCCGGCAGCGTTCATGCGGCCGTAGTCGACCATGTTGATGACCTCGACCGGAAAACGACCGGCAGCCTCCTTCTCAAAGTCACCCTTGGTGTAGCCGATCTGCGGGCCAAGCAGCAACATGTCGCACTCGTCCAGGTGATCGTGGGCCTCGTTCATGGGACGAGCCTCGACCTCGATATCCAGACCACGGTTTGCAACCTCGGCCTGCATCTTCTGGACCAGCAGGCTCGTGGACATACCGGCATTGCAGCAGAGCATGATCTTCTTCATGGTTTCCTCCTTATAACTGCGCGGCGCGCAGACGACAACTGGTTTTATTCCTTGCGGCTATTGTGCCCACCCCCCTGCATCTTTACACAAGGGAGGGAGCCGCGGGCACCGGCACCGCGTACCGGCGCCCGCAAAGGTGAAAGGGACGAACGTTAGGCGTTCTACTCGGCGAGAGCCTCCTGCTTGGCGATTGCCTTCTCGGAAATCTTCATAAAGGGCAGGTAGACGGCCATGCCAATGACAATCTCGAGAGCCTGCCACACGCCGGCGCGCCAGTCAAAGCCCGTAGCGAGCAGGGCATTGATGACGGGAGGCATGGTCCAGGGCACCTGGGCGATGCAGGGGCTAATGATGCCTGCGCAGGTAAGGCCATAGGTGATGCCGATGAACAGATCGGGGAGGAGGACAAACGGAATCATGAGCGGCAGGTTGTACACGATGGGGTAACCGTAGATAACCGGCTCGTTGATGTTGAACAGACCAGGCAGGATAGCCATCTTGGAAACGGTCTCGGAAGCCTTGTTCTTGGAGAACAGGAGCGTGTCGAGCAGAAGCATGAGGGTGCAGCCCGAGCCGCCGATGAGGGCGAAGCTGTTAACGATCTGCATGTTCATGTAGTGATCGGGCTGGATGGTGCCACCGGCGGCAAAGGTAGCCATGTTGTCGACGATGAGCATGGTCAGGATCGGCTCGACGGTAGCGCCAGAGATGGTGGACTGGTGAATACCGACGCAGAACAGCAGGTTGGCAAGGGTGTAGATGAGGATAACAGCCCACGGACCGGCGTTCATGATGTTCTTGAGCGGGTTGGAGATGCACGTGGAGATGATGGAGCACAAATCGGTGCCGGCGCACACGGCGAGCAGAGCTGCGGCAAGAGCGAAGATTGCGAGGTTGAGCAGCATCGGGATCATGACGTTGAAGGAGTTGGAGACCGCGGGGGGCACGCCCTCGCCCAGCTTAACCTTGAGCTTCTCGACGCCAGAAATCTTGATGAAGAGCGAGACGGAGAGCAGAGCGATGATAATGGCCGAGAACAGACCGTTGGTGCCGGTGTTGGCAGTCGAAAGGGCGCCCGTGACCTCGGCGGAGGTGATCTTGTCGGTGAGCAGCGGGCTCGTGGCGGCAAGCGAGGCGGTGATCTGCTGCGGCATCATGATGACGAAAGCAGAGATAGCGACGACCACGCAAGCGAGCGGGTTATCGAAACGCTTGTTCTTGGCGAGGCTGTAGCCAATCAATCCGGCCAAGATAATGGCAGAGACGTTGAGGGTGCCCAGCGTAATTGCCGAGCCCCACGTCTGGAGGTTGGCAAGACCCGCCGCATCGAGCGGGAACAGAGGGAACACGACGTTGTTAATAAGAACCGCGATACCCGCAAGGATATAGAGCGGCGTGATGGTCGCGAAGGCGTCACGCAGGGAACGCAGGTGAACCTGGTTTCCCACCTTCGCAGAGACCTCGGCAAACTTGTCGAGGAAGCTCTTTCCGTTGTCACTGGCCATGATTGCTCCTAACTTTCAAATCCGGCCTTTTCCTATGCGCACGGTGGTCTGTCGCCCTCTGCCACCAGATGTGCCATGTGTTGCGCGCGGCGGCGCGCGGTCTGGGCGTTCGCCCGGTCGCTAATCAACCACGTGGGTCGTGGCGACCTGTTTGAGCCAGGCTGCCGACCTCTTAAGGCGGCGCTTGTAGCCGTCCATAAGGTCGACCTCAACAAAGCCGTAACGATTCTTAAAGGCATTGGCCCAAGACCAGTTATCGATGACGGCCCAATAGTGATAGCCCCGGCATTTGGCGCCCTCGGAGATTGCCTTGGCAACCCACTCCAGGTGTTGGCGCACAAAGTCGACTCGGTAGTCATCCTGGATGGTTCCTTCGGCGTCACGGTTCTTGTATTCGTCCATGATGCCGATGCCGTTCTCGGAAACGAACCACTCAAGATCGGGGTAGTTCTTAGCGCAGTCCATGCCAAAGTCGTAGAGGCCCTGCGGGTAGATCTCCCAGCCGCGGCTCTCGTTCATAACGGCGTCGGGCCACACGTACTCGTCGGCAAAGTGCGGCAGACCGTACTGGTCGATCTTGCTCGCCGGCGCCTGAACGCGCGTGGGGTGGTAGTAGTTGCAGCCGAGCCAGTCGACAACACCCTGTTTGAGAATCTCTTGGTCGCCGGCACGGAACGGGAGCTTAACGCCGCCCTCGGCCAGGCTGTCGAGCACATCGGCAGGAAGCTCGCCCTTGGTAATAAGGTCGAGCCACCAGCGATTGTTGATGCCGCTGGTCATACGCACGGCCTCGAGGTCTGCCTCGCTGGGATTCTCCTTGGTGTAGACCGGAGTAAAGCAGTTGATCATGCCGATCTTGGCATCGGCGCGAATAGCGCCCTCGTCATAGGCGCGACGATAGTTGGCCACGGCCAGCGCATGTGCCAGCGAGATGTGATACTGCACGGTGCGGGCGCGGTTGAAGTCGTGGAGCTGCGGGAACCACACGCCCTCCTGATAGCGCTGCTCGGGCTCGACGATGGGCTCGTTAAAGGTGAACCAGTACTTAATCTCCTGGCCAAACTCGTGGAAGGCGACGTCGGCGTAATGCGCGTAAGCCTCGACGACCTCACGGCTCTCCCAGCCGCCACGGTTAAAGAGGTAGGTGGGCATGTCAAAGTGGTACAAGTTGACAAACGGCTCCAGGCCGGCCTCGCGAGAAGCGCGGAACAACTCGTGATACCACGCAGCGCCTTCCTCGTTGAGGTTGCCATCGGCATCGAGCAGACGGCTCCACTGGATGGAAGTGCGATAGGTATCCAGGCCCAAGTCCTTCAAAATGCGAAGGTCTTCCTGGTACTTGGTCATAAAGTCATTGCCGGCGTAAGAGCCAACGCGGTTGTAGAACGAACCCAGATCCTGGATGGACCAGGTGTCCCACAGGTTCTCGAGCTTGCCGCCCTGGTTCCACTGACCCTCAGTCTGCGGGCCGGACATAGCAGCGCCAAAGAAGAAGTCGTTGGGCAGCTGATACTGTGCCATCAAAGTCCTCGCTTTCGTGTTCTAGAGCTTCCGGTTGGAGACGGGTTTGCCTTGGCAGGTTATCCGGCGCGGGCGCGCACCGGTCATACCGATATCCAACCCGCCAAAACAAAACCGCCCCCAAACGGTCGATCCTGTTGTGCGGAAGGATTCCGTTCGTTGCTTAAACTATAGCGTTCTAATTTTAAAGGTAAAGCGTCTTTTTCTTTTTTCTTTCTCGAACTTCTTAGATAAAAGTAATATGGGTGCCCTGTTGAGGGTTATACTTACTTTTGTATTCATATATGTCGGAAAGGAGGTTCCATGATTCCCAAATACGAGGCGATAGCTGCAGATATTCGTCGAAGTATCGAGGATGGCGCTCTTAAACCGGGCGACAAGCTTCCCACCGTCGTTGAGTTCTGCGAGCTCTATAGCGTTTCCAAAATCACCGTCAAACGAGCTATTGAACAAATCACCGAGGAAGGTCTTATTACCAGCCGACGCGGATCGGGTACCTACGTTAAGGACACGGCAGGGCTTCCCGGCCAGGCGTTTTTCCAGGGCAAAAACGACCGTGCCCAGGGCTTTTCGTATGAGCACCGCGGGGAGAAGGTGACCTCGGTGGTCTACGATTTCTCGATTGTTAATCCACCAGCGGACATCGCAGCCCAGCTGGGAATTGCCGAGGATAACTTTGCCTATCACGTCGTGCGCGTGCGTCAGGCCGATGAGAAGCCTATCGTTATCGAGTACACCTACATGCCCCTCGAGCTGATTCCGGGGCTGAAAAAGAAGGACCTGTACGGATCGCTCTACCGCTTCATCCGAGAGCAATGCGGGCTGAAGATTTCGAGCTTTCACCGTACCATTCGCGCCGTGGCAGCAACCGAGGAAGAAGCCGAGCGTCTGGACACCAAACCTGGCTCTCCCCTGCTCGAGCTCACCCAGATTGGCTTTTTGGACAGCGGTGCCGCCTTTGAGTATTCGGTCTCGCGCAACGTTGGCGACCGCTTTGAGTTGCACAACGTAACGTTGGCATAGGTTTTATGGTCATACGGGCGCTCGTTTTGAGCAGTTTTACGCGGCGCCCGCGCAGCACAATGGGAGTATGAACATGTCCGATTTGATTAAACTGACGCCGATCTTCCACGAGAAGATCTGGGGCGGCCGTCAACTCGAAACCGTATTTGGTTACGACATTCCCGATGGTCCCATCGGTGAGTGTTGGGCCATCTCGGCCCACCCCAACGGTGACTGCCAGATTGCGGAGGGCCCGTATGCAGGTCACACGCTTTCGTGGCTGTGGGCCGAGCACCGCGAGCTCTTTGGCAACTGCGAGGGCAAGGAGTTCCCGCTGCTCATTAAGATTCTGGACGCCAAGGACGACCTTTCAATCCAGATTCATCCCAACGACGAGTACGCCGCCAAGCGCGAGAACGGCAGCCTGGGCAAAACCGAGTGCTGGTATGTGCTGGACTGCGAGCCCGGCGCCACAATCATCGTCGGCCAGCGCGCGCATGACCGCGCCGAGGCCGCACAGATGATCGAGGACGGCCGCTGGGGCGACATGCTCAACGTAGTGCCGATCCACAAGGGCGACTTTTTCCAGATTGATTCCGGTACCGTGCACGCCATCAAGACCGGCACGCTCATTTTGGAGACGCAGCAGTCGAGCGACGTGACGTATCGCCTGTACGATTACGACCGCCCCGGCACCGACGGCAAACTGCGTCCCCTGCACATTGAGCAGAGCCTCGACTGCATCGACTTTGATGCCCAGGCTCCGACCGACGGCACGATAACCGCGCCCGAGGTGGACGGCGTGACCGAGCTCGAGTCCAACCCCTGCTACACCGTCGATCGCGTGCGCGTCGACGGCAGCAAGACCCTCGACCAGCGCTGGCCCTTCATGTGCCTGTCGGTCATCGACGGCGAAGGCACCATCTGCGGCGACCCCGTCCACAAGGGAAGCCACCTGCTGGCCCCGAGCACCGTCAGCACCATTGACCTCGAAGGCCAGATGGAACTGATCGTCTCGCATCTGTAGATCGCACCAACAACCCAAACGCAACAAGGGGCTCCCCCGTCCATGTACGGGGGAGCCCCTTGCCATGTCTAAGTATTCAGCCCACCCGGTTCTCCAGATCAAAAAGCGAGAGGCAAAGCAACGCTCGTTCAGCAACGTTACCCAAGGACCCGGGCGGGCGTATGGGGCAACATCGATCGCGAGTTCCGCACGCAAAGGAGAGCACTTAATGTGCTCTTCGTCTTGCGCAGGACTG
>CAJMRJ010000105.1:0-5962 GCA_905215865.1 uncultured bacterium
GGCCGCAGCATCCCGCAGATCATCTTGAGCGTTGTCGACTTGCCGGCGCCGTTGGGGCCGAGCAGCCCGTACACCTCGCCCTCGCGGATATGAAGGCTCACGTCGGCCACGGCATCCTGCGCCTGGTCGCCGCGGCCGAAGCGCTTGGTGAGCCCGCGCGTCTCGAGCATGTAACCCATGGGTTCGTCCTTTCTCTTCCGGGCGCGCGGGCCGAGTCGCCGTGCCCGCGTGCCTTACCTTTCGGGTTCACCATCCATGGTGGGGCGCGTTTCTAACGAAGCTGTAACGGCCGTTGGGCTCTTTTGGCGCCAGCCCTTCACGACCCGTACGCCACTCATGGTATGTTTATCGCGATAACAAGGACGGAGGTGCCCGTGGCACGTAATAAGTACCCGGAGGAGACGGTCGAGAAGATTCTCGACGTTGCCGAGCGGCTCCTCGTGGAGCGCGGCTACGAGCACACCACGATGATCTGAAGAGCAATACGCTAAATCGAAAAAGGCAATCGAAGCCGCGCTTGTGGACTTATCGAGGGTCGAGATTCCCGCCCCATCCATCGGCACCCAGCAGAAGGTCGTCGACATCCTCGACCGCTTCGACTCCCTAACGAAATCGCTCACCGACGGTATCCCCGCCGAAATCGAGGTACGCCGGGCGCAGTACGGGTACTACCGCGACCGCCTGCTCGACTTCCGAAACTAAGCGAGAATAAGTTATCGGTACGCTTTTTTATAAAATGTAAAAAAGTACCCCTATAACTGATAAAATGGACACTGAAAAAAAGGGGTGCATCTTGCGTATATACCGACGTGAAAAGTATCTGAAGCGAATGCGTGGTTTCTACCACGATGACGGGATGATCAAGGTGATCACCGGTGTTCGCAGATGCGGTAAATCCTGTCTCATGCAATCAATCGCAGACGAGCTTGTGGAATCCGGTGTAGCGAGCGACCACATCATCTATATCGACCTCGACTCACGGGAGAACAGGAAGGTCAAGACGACCGATGAGCTCGAAAATCTGATTGACATGTCGACCCCAGCAGACACTGAGGGGACGAAGTACCTCTTCATCGATGAGATTCAGAACGTAGAGGAATTCGAGCTGCTCATCAACGGCTACCGGACAGATGGCGGTTGGTCCATCTTCATTACCGGTTCGAATTCATATCTGCTTTCTGGGCAGCTTGTTACAAAGCTGACGGGTCGCTATATCGAGTTCGAGGTGTTCCCACTCGACTTTGCGGAATATATCGATATGAAGCGTTTTCTCGGCAAGCCTGTCAATGACGTTCTCGTGGGAGAGTTTACCGAGTACCTGACCCTTGGAGGATTTCCCAAAGCGTTGGAGTATGAGGGCGAGGATGAAAAGCGCACCTATATCAAGAGTGTTATTCATGAGATCTTTGAAAAGGACGTCAAACATTCGAACAAGATTAAGAATGTCTCGGTTTTCGATGCCGTCCAGACGTATCTCATCAACAACTTTGGTGCGCCGACGAACCTGAAGAACCTCCTTGCGTACTTCAATGATGTCGAGAAGATTCCCATCAAGCGCGAAACGCTCAATCGGTATATCCAGATTCTTGTTGACGCGAAGATCCTTTATCGCTGCTCGAGGTTCGATCTCAAGTCTCGGCGATCGCTTATCCGCGAAGAGAAGTACTACCTGGCTGATCCCGGCTTCTATTTCGCCATGAACACGGATGCGAGGATTAACTACGGGCCGGCGTTGGAGAACGTGCTCTACCTCTATCTTGCATCGCGCGGGTACGAGCTTTCTGTGGGCCGTATTGGGAAGCTCGAGTGTGACTTCATCGCTCGTAGGCGCAATGCTTACGCCTACATCCAGGTCTCTATGTCGATTGCCGACAGAGGCGTCGAGGAGCGCGAGTACAGGCCGTTCGGCCACATCAGGGATGGGTATCCGCGCTACTTGTTCACGCTTGATCCTCTATTGCAGGAGAGGGATGGCGTCAGGCACCTTAACATGGCGTCGTTTATGCAAGATGGCGGTGATCTTATTTGAGCGGCGGCCAGATTCTTTTGCTCCCTAGTGCGCAAACAGTGCGGGCATCAAATGAGGACCATTGCCTCACATAGAATCGATAGATTGAGGACTTGTTTTGATGTTGACAAGCTTTTGGCCAGTGACTCCTATTGCCGAGTGGGAATAGCGGAAATAACAGCCTCCGGACCTTTTGGTTCGGAGGCTTTCTTTTTCGTTCTGTTCGGAAGGAGCTCCTTGCCAGAGTCCCATGGATAGCGAACGGCTTTATCGAGCGTGTGCGTTTTCGTAGGCGCCTTTGATTTCTTCCGGCAAATTGTCGGGAATCAGCGTCTCCAGCCTATCCTCGCTGCCATCTTGAATCGCTTGCTCGTAGTACCAGCATTTGAACTTTAACATGTCCAGGGCACGGTTCATCTTCGCGATCTCCGACTCCATGTGGGCCTTCCGCTCCTCGAACATGGCCTTGCGCTGGGGGTATGTTGATGGACCCTCTGCACACCATTTCATGTACAGACGGATGTCCTTGATCTCCATTCCCGCCTTCTTCAGGCATTCGATGACCCGAAGCGCCTCGAGTTCCGTATCGCCGAATCGGCGAATGCCGGACGTCCGCTCCAGCCCCGGGAACAATCCCTGCTTGTCGTAATACCGCAGCGTTGAGGCGGGCAAGCCGAACATTTCCGCCACCTGTCCGATTGTGCACATGGCCCCTCCGAATAAATCTCGAATTCATTCCTTGACCTAAAGTCAGGTTTAGGTATTACCTTCATTCTCGTCAATACAAATCGGTAGCGCAAGGGGTGGTCCGTAATGGGCAAAACGGTTTTCGCCGGCGGCGTGAACGGTGTGGGCGATATCGCCGGGCATCCCGCTCTGGAACAGGCGCAACGAATGGGCATGGAAATCTAGGCGGGCTACTTAACCGCGTGGAGGCAGATTCGTGTCCAGAACCATCGATAGGAGGAAATCGATCATGGCAATTAAGCAGACGGCGGGCAGAGATGCCCTGGGGGACTTTGCCCCCAAATTCGCACAGCTCAATGACGATGTGCTGTTCGGCGAGGTGTGGAGTCGAGAAGACGGGCTTTCCCTTCGAGACCGCAGCGTGGTGACGGTTGTGGCCCTGATGGCGCAGGGACTGACGGACTCCTCGTTCCAATATCATCTGATGTCCGCAAAGAACAACGGGGTGACCAGGGCTGAGATAGCGGAAATCCTTACGCATGCGGCGTTTTATGCGGGATGGCCCAAGGCGTGGGCGGCCTTCCGCATGGCGAAGGAGGTCTGGGCGGACGAGGACGACGGCGCCGACGCAAAGGCCCGACACCAAAACGAGATGGCCTTTCCTATCGGTGCCCCCAACGACGCATTTGCGAAGTACTTTATCGGGCAAAGCTACCTCGCGCCCCTTTCCACCGAGCAGGTCGGCGTCTACAACGTGACGTTCGAGCCCGGCTGCCGCAACAACTGGCACGTCCATCACGCCAAAAACGGCGGCGGACAGATCCTCGTCTGCGTGGCCGGTCGAGGGTTTTACCAGGAATGGGGCAAACCGGCACAAGAGCTGTGCCCTGGCGATGTAGTAAATATTCCCGCGGGCGTAAAGCACTGGCACGGTGCGGCGCCCGACAGCTGGTTCTCCCATCTCGCAGTGGAGGTTCCGGGCGAGGAGGCCTCCAACGAGTGGTTGGAGCCCGTGGACGACGAGCAATACCTTAAAGCGACTGACAAGGAGGCTTAAGCATGGAGCAGTTGAAACTGACGCAGGAATGGGACAAGGTGTTCCCCAAAAACGACAAGGTTGAGCACAGCAAGGCGACCTTCCACAACCGCTACGGCATCACGCTGGCTGCCGACGTGTACGTGCCCAAGAACGCGGAAGGCAAGCTGCCCGCTATCGCCGTCAGCGGTCCGTTTGGCGCGGTGAAGGAGCAGTCCTCCGGTCTGTACGCGCAGAAAATGGCGGAGCTGGGCTTTTTCGCAATTGCCTTTGACCCGTCCTATACCGGCGAGAGCGGCGGCACGCCTCGCTATGTAGCATCCCCGGACATCAACACCGAGGACTTCTGCGCAGCGGTGGACTTCCTCTCGGTACAGGAAAACGTCGATTCAGGGCGCATCGGCATCATCGGCATCTGCGGTTGGGGCGGCATGGCAGTCAATGCGGCGGCCATCGACACCCGTATCAAGGCTACCGCGGCTATGACCATGTACGATATGACCCGCGTGACCGCAAACGGCTATTTTGACGCCGAGGATTCCGAGCAGGCGCGCTTTGAAAAGCGGAAAGCGCTGAACGCGCAGCGCACCGAGGACTATAAAAACGGCAGCTACTCGCTTGCGGGCGGCGTAGTCGATCCGCTGCCGGAGGACGCGCCGCAGTTCGTGAAGGACTATTTCGCCTACTACAAGACTCCGCGTGGTTACCATCCCCGCAGCCTGAACTCCAACGGCGGCTGGAATGTGACGTCCTCGCTGTCGTTTTTGAATATGCCGATTTTGCAATATAGCAGCGAAATCCGCTCTGCTGTGTTGCTGGTGCATGGCGAGAAGGCGCACTCCCGCTATTTCAGCGAAACCGCGTACAGCAAACTGACCGGGGACAACAAGGAGCTGCTTATTATCCCTGGTGCCAGCCACACCGACCTTTACGATCAGATGGACGCCATTCCGTTTGGAAAGCTGAAAGCGTTCTTTGAGGAGTATTTGAAATAAGGCGTGCCTTGATTCAATGCCAAGTCTCCAGCAACGATTCTTCTAAAGAGTGGGAGTAGCTGAAACGAGGCGATTGAATAACTCCATACGTTTTGGTTAAAACAAAAAATATGCCGCGCGCCTGCGGCATGAAGGAGGGAGATTTCTATGAATATCGTTGTATTGAGTGGTAGCCCGCGTAAGGGCGCCAATACCGACACCATGGTCGAGACGTTTGCCGAGACCGCGCGTGAGGGCGGCCATGCGGTTGAGGTCGTCCGCGTTGCCAGCAAAAAGATCGCTGGTTGTCTGGGATGCCAGTACTGCTTTACCCATGAGGGCACTTGCGTGCAGAAGGATGACATGGCCAACGTGATCGAGTCGTTGAAAGGCGCCGACATGGTTGTCTTCGCCTCGCCCATCTACTGGTTTGATATCACCGCGCAGGAGAAGGCCGCCATCGACCGCCTGTACGCCTTCGGTGCTACGGGCTTCCCGTTCACCAAGACGGCCCTTTTGCTCGATAGCCACAGCGAGGGCGTCTATGATGCGGCAATCGCTATGTACAAGTCGACCTGCGCGTACTGCAAGTGGGAGGACCAGGGCATTGTAACCATCAGCGGTATGACCGAGCGCGACAGCATGGCCTCCTCGCCCAAGTTGGAAGAGGTGCGAGAGCTCGCTCGCAAGCTCGCCTAAGGGCAAGAAGAACGCATGGCAATCGGTGTTGGTGGAAAATGCTTGCTATCCTTACCGAGAGGAATGCCGATTGCCATGCGTTTGGCTATCTCCGAGACCCTGCTGGGGCCAGAATCGGGCAGCATCGCGAGCAAAAACTCAATGTCTTTATCGGAAAGCTCCCGATAGGTCGTTTCGAGAGAAGCCCGACGTCATGCTTCTCGAGTTGCCTGAAGACGCCATTCATGCCCGTGCGCCAGTTACCCTGAGTCTCCTGAGCATATGTCCAATCGATGCCGACTGGCTCAATCTGAACGCCGCTTATGCACGCGCGAGACTATGAGAGGCGGCTATCTGCCGCTTCTTTGGTTCGCTCGATAATATCTTCGAGCATGCCTGGCATGGCGGAGACATTTGCTGCGATCCATGGTGGCCCCTTTGCAGGTTTTGCTAGTTTTTGCAACTTTTGCTAATTTTTGCAAGTTTTGCTAACGGTTTAACATGTCTTGTGCCGCGGGATTGCAGGAGTGAAAAACGGGGATTCCTATTATTCCGACTACGTTGCAACGAGCGGGGCCC
>CAJMRJ010000106.1:0-5953 GCA_905215865.1 uncultured bacterium
ATCGCGACCAGCTGGCCGTGGCGCACGAGCTGCTCGCTCAAAAAGACAAGGTCGCGGCCTATGTTGAAGATGGTGGCTCATTGCTTGCCATCTGTGGTAGCTACCAGCTGCTCGGCCGTTCATACTACATGGGTGAAGATCGCATCGAGGGCTTGGGCGTCATTGCCGCCGAGACTGTGCGCGGCTCCGACCGTCTGATCGGCAACGTCGCCGTCAAGACCGACCTGGCGCCTGAGCCCTTTGTGGGATTCGAGAACCACGGCGGCCGCGCCCTGCTCGATACAGAGGCCACGCCGCTCGGAACGTCCGTCGTTGCGGGCACCGGCAACAACGGCGACGATGGCTTTGAGGGCATCATCTACAAGGGCGTCATCGGCACGTACCTACACGGACCGGCGCTGCCCAAGAACCCCGAGCTTGCCGACTGGCTCATCGCGCACGCCCTCGAGCGCCGCGGCGATGCACAGGCCACAGCCCTGCTGCCGCTCAAGTCCCTCGACGACACCTACGAGCACGCCGCCCACGACGCCGCCATGAAGCTCCTCCCCTAACGCCCCGCCACCACAAAGGGGACAGCCACCTTTGTGGTGGTTTTGCCCCGTCCCAGCGGTTTGTCTCAATCTGTAACATCTAGACCGTTAAAAGTCGTCTTACTGTTAAAAGTCGTCTTACTGTTACAGAATGAGATGTTCGCCCCGACGCCTGCCTTTTGTCTCGATCTGTAACAGATAGAGCCGATTTGCCCGCCCAGATGTTACAGATTGAGATGTTTGAAGATCGGGATAGAGAGCCAGCTCCTATGTGGTGGTTTTCCAGTTTGCCAACGATATACGCGCCGGCAAAAAAGTCTGCTATACTCTTTCCCGCTGTCCCCATCGTCTAGCGGCCAAGGACGCCACCCTTTCAAGGTGGATATCGCGGGTTCGAATCCCGCTGGGGGCACCATTTAAACTGAGAAGCCCGTTATCCTCGCGGTGACGGGCTTTTTGCTACCGATATGCCGGGATTCGAACCCGACAGGGTGCGAATCCCGGCATCATCGCAAGGCCTGTGGGCAAAAAATAGCAAATATGAGTACTGTTACCATTTTAGTAACAGCAATTTCATGCCTTCAGAAGACGATTTAGACGTCAGGCGTCCTACGGCGGAAGAATTGCAGACGTTTATCGGCTAAGTACTTGGACATGTGTTGCGTAACACTTCATATTTTGCAAATAAATAATGCTGCAGGACTTGTGACAGTACTCATATTTGACGTTTTTTGCCCACAACCCTTTATACCTAGGCATATCGGCGGCAAAACGGGCTTCAAAGCGTCCTTCGCAAACAAAAACCGGGGCCCGCATGATGCGGACCCCGGCTCAATACCGTGACGATATGTCAGTTACGCTCTACACGTAGAACAGGATGTCGTCGTAGGTCGGGACCGGCCAGTAGTCGGCGGCCACGATCTCCTCCATGGCATCCACGGCGGCGCGCAGCGTATCCATAGCGGGGACGACCTCGTGTGCATACACGTTGGCCTGCTCCTGACCATCGAGGCCCTCGGCCTTCTGATGCACGGCGTCGAGCGCCTTGATGGAGTCGTTGATGGTGGTGATGCCGTTGCAGAGCTTGTTGAGCGTGTTCTGCTCGCACTGCATGGCGGCCTCAGCACCGGCGGCACGAATAGTCTCAAGGCCCTTAGCGACCTTGGTGGCATAGGCGGTAATGACCGGGCGATAGGTACGACGCGCCTCGCGAACCATCGTGGTAGCCTCGATGTTCATGAGCTTGTTGTACTTCTCGAGCTTGCAGTCGTAGCGGCACTGAGCCTCGGCCTTGGTAAGGACACCCGTCTCCTCAAAGAGCGCGATAGCCTTATCGGAAACAAAGGCGGGCAGGGCATCGGCCGTGGTCTTGTTGTTGGCAAGGCCGCGCTTCTTGGCCTCGACGGGCCACTCATCGGAGTAGCCGTCACCGGAGAACAGGATGCGCTGGTGGTCGGTCAGGACCTTCTTGCAGTACTCGAGCGCGGCGTCCTGGAACTCATCCTCGGGCGTACCCTCAAGCGCGTCGGCGAAGGACTTGAGCGACTTGGCCACGGCGGCATCGAGCACCAGGTTGGAGTCGGAGACGTTCTGCTCGGAGCCGCAGGCACGGAACTCGAACTTGTTGCCGGTGAAGGCAAACGGGGAGGTGCGGTTGCGGTCGGTGTTGTCCTGCATCAGCTTGGGCAGAGTATCGGCGCCCAAGTCGAGCACGCCGCGCGTGGCATGGACGGAAGCCTTGCCATCGATGATCTTCTCGACGACCTCGGTAAGCTGGTCGCCCAGGAAGATGGACATAATCGCCGGAGGAGCCTCGTTAGCGCCCAGACGATGGTCGTTACCGGCCGAGGCAACGGAGGCACGCAGGAGCTCCTGATAGTTATCGACGGCCTCGATCACCGCGGTGAGGAAGACGATGAACTGCAGGTTGTCGAGCGGGGTGTCGCCCGGATCGAGCAGATTCTCGGACTCGGTGCCAAGCGACCAGTTGTTGTGCTTGCCCGAACCGTTGATGCCCTCAAAGGGCTTCTCGTGCAGCAGGCAGACCAAGTCGTGGCGGGAGGCGATGAGCTTCATCTTCTCCATCATGACCAGATTCTGGTCGATGGCCTCGTTGACTTCGCCATAGACGGGGGCGAGCTCATGCTGGCAGGGAGCAACCTCGTTGTGCTTGGTCTTGGCGGGAATGCCGAGCGCCCACAGTTCATCGTCCAGATCCTTCATATAGGCCGAGACGGTGGGGCGGATAGCGCCAAAGTAGTGCTCCTCGAGCTCCTGGCCCTTGCATGGAGCAGCGCCAAAGAGGGTGCGGCCGGTGATGACCAGGTCCTTGCGCTTGCGGTAAGCGTCCTTCTTGATCAGGAAGTACTCCTGCTCGTCGCCCACGGAAGGAACGACCTTCTTGGGGGTCTTACCGAACAGCGCCAAAACGCGCTTGGACTCACGCGAGAGCGCGGTCATGGAACGCAGCAGCGGGGTCTTCTTGTCCAGGGCCTCGCCCGTGTAGGAGCAGAAAGCCGTGGGGATGCACAGGACATCGTCCTTGATAAAGGCGGGGCTAGTGGGGTCCCAAGCGGTGTAGCCACGGGCCTCGAAGGTAGCACGCAGGCCGCCGTTGGGGAAGCTCGAGGCATCGGGCTCGCCCTGGATGAGGTTCTTGCCCGTAAACTTGGTAATGGCGGTGCCGTCGTGGTTGGGCTCCAGGAAGCTGTCGTGCTTCTCGGAAGTAATGCCCGAAAGCGGCTGGAACCAGTGCGCATAGTGCGTCGCGCCCTTGGAGATGGCCCAGACCTTCATGGCATGGGCAACGGCGTTGGCCACATCCAGGTCGAGCGGCTCACCGCCCTCGAGGGTTGCAGCAAGGCGCTTCCAAATGTCCTTGGGGAGGTAGTCCTTCATGACTTCCTCAGAGAACACCATGGTCCCGAAGCGGTCAGTAAGATCGGCCATACGGAACTCCCTTCGTATCGGCACCGCGTGAGAAGCGGTGTTGATTACTAACGAACGAGTCATAGCTTAGACTCGCCGTGTTTCCGCGACATTACCGTTATGTTGCTGTCGCGAAACCAATCAATGAGGTTACCCTATCGAGGCGGCGTTGCCACCCTCAACAGCCAATCAACTGCATAAATTGCAGACCTCTCCCCATGGTTTAAGGGTAGTCAATTTGGGATGGAGCTCTATTAACTGGTATTTTGCATCAGATACCAGTCTTTATAGTCCGTGCCTAGATTAGCCGCTCTGTTACTCTGTTATAGAGAAAGCCGATAGCAAGGCATCTTTGATTGGTATCCTCAAATAGCGAGTGAAACTCCACCGTGGCACAGTGGTGCTGTAGAATCCTTACACAACACATCACACTATTACGTATCTAAAGGAGCACGATATGCGCGTCGACGAGGTTTTTAAGCAGGCAGCATCCCAGGGCACCGCACCCGTTTCGTTTGAGATGTTCCCGCCCAAGGGCGAGCTAACCCTCGACACGGCTCGCGAAGTGGCAGGCAATCTGTGCAAGCTTTCGCCGAGCTTTGTCTCGGTCACCTGCTCGGCCGGCGGCTCGGGTAACGGTGCCACCACCGCCCCCATCGCGCATATGATTTCGAGCGAATTCGATACGCCCTCGGTAGCGCATCTCCCCTGCGTGGGCCGCCCCCACGCCGACATCGCCGCCAAGATTGACGAGTATCGCACCGCCGGCGTGGAAAACGTGCTGGCCCTGCGCGGCGACCTGCCCGCTGGCGCGACTGAGGACGACAAGCCCGCCTCGGACTACGCCTACGCCCGCGACCTCATCCCCGAGCTCGTCGACGCCGGCTTTTGTGTGGGCGCCGCAGCCTACCCCGAGGGCCACATTGACTGCGAGGACCTCAACGTCTCGGTCGAGCACCTCAAGCAAAAGCAAGATGCCGGCGCAAGCTTCTTTGTGACACAGCTCTTCTTTGATAACGAGTGCTTCTATCGCTTCCGCGAGCTTGCCGACAAGGCCGGCATCACCGTGCCCATTACCGCGGGCATCATGCCGTTTATGGGCAAGTCGCAGATCAGCCGAATGGTCTTTATGTGCGGCGCGTCGCTGCCCTCCCCCGTCATCAAGATCCTCGCCAAGTACGAGAACGACCCCGAAAGCCTGCAGGCAGCCGGTGTAGATTATGCTGCTCGTCAGCTTTGCGACCTTAAGGAGCACGGTGCCGACGGTCTGCACCTGTACACTATGAACCGTCCTGCAATCGCCGCGACCATTATGGAGCGCCTGGGGTAATGGAAAAACCACACGTCGATACAACCGTTGTTGAAGTGCCGGCCGACCTTGCGTCGCCGGCGCTTTACCGTATCGACGCTGCCCACCACCCTCGTGTCGACCGTGCCGAGATGCTGCGGTATCTGGGCTACGGCGGCCAGCAGATTGAGCCCGAGCTGTCACGACGAATTGAGCTTGTGGTCGAGCGCCTAGAGCTGGATATCGAGCCCCGCGGCGTGCGACGCGTGTTTGCCGTCGATGCCACGGGCGTTGACGAGCAGGGCGAGCCCTGCATCCGCTTGGTTGGCACCAATGTTGAGCTGCGGGGTCGTGATATCTATCGCCACCTTAAGGACGCCCGCCTGGCGGCGCTCATGGCATGTACCCTCGGGATGTCTGCCGAACGCCGTCTGCGAACCACCGGAACCCAGCAACCTCTGGAAGGCGCCGTGCTCGACGCCGCATGCTCTGCCTATGTAGAAGCCGCCGTCGAGCAGATGGACCAGCAAGTCAAGGCCGCGGCCACCGCACACGGGCTCGCCGGCAACTGGCGCTTCAGTCCCGGCTATGGCGACTGCCCACTCTCGGCCCAGCGCTCGATCGTAGCTGCGCTCAACGCCACGCGGCTCATCGGGCTTACCGTCACGCCGACCAGCCTGCTCATGCCCACCAAGAGCGTGACCGCGGTGATCGGTCTGTTCGACGGCGAAGTCCACGACGCCCAGAGTCGCCCCACCTGCAATATCTGCCGCATGCGTGAGCACTGCCGCTTCCGCGCCGCCCACACCACCTGCTATTCCAGCCATTAGGAGCCTCCGATGTTTACTCCGCTTATCACTCATGATCTGGACGGTGCTGCGCTGGCGGCACCTGTCAATGCTGCGCGCTGCAACGGTGCCGCGTACAAGACGCGCACGATCGATGACCTTCGCATTAAGGATGACCGCCTGCGTGCCGCCATCGAGGGCACGGGACACCTGCTGTTCGACGGCGGCATGGGCACCATGTTGCAGGCCGCCGGCATGAAGGCCGGCGCCCTGCCCGAGTTGCTCAACTTTGAGGAGCCCCAGGTCATCACCGATATTCAGCGTCAGTACGTCGAGGCTGGCTGTGACGTGATCCCCGCCAACACCTTTGGCGCCAACGCCCACAAGCTCGACGGCGCCGCTACCGTGGCAGACGTCTT
>CAJMRJ010000107.1:0-5904 GCA_905215865.1 uncultured bacterium
GCCGTGTAGCCCAGGTTCTCGATAGCACGAAGCATCTCGTCGGAAAGGCCCAGCTCGTCAAAGGCGGGCAGGCTCTCGGTCGCGGACTCGACGGCCTGGGCGGCGCTGGCCTCGTCGGCCGCATCAAAGGCAGCCTGGGTCATGGCCTCGCGGGCCTCGTCCAGAATCTCGGCGTCCGTGACGTCGGATACAGAATTACGCATATGTTGTTGTTCCTTATCTGCACGCGTTATGGGCACGGCATGCGGCCGCGCGAGCGTGCTTGGTAGTGCGCTAATACATACAAAAACAGGTGCGCACAGAGAGGACGTTGCTCAGCACGCTGGCGATCGCCTTGGCAGCCCTATCACGCGCCGTCCAGACGCAGCGGCCCTAAGCGATGGAGCAGATTCGCCGCCGGTTAGTATACCCGTGCTTCGCATGCCCCCACGTAAACCACAGATGACGAGGCGGACGAGGTGGGCCCGGCTGATTGTCTCAATCTGTAACATCTACAGGGCAAATCTTCCTCTACGTGTTACAGATCGAGACAAACGGTCAACACGGCCCACAAACGTCTCAATCTGTAACAGTTACCAAGTAAATCGACCCGTAACTGTTACAGATCAAGACAAACCAATCCGTCTGAAGACAACATCTCAATCTGTAACAGTTACGGAGCAAAACCAGCCCCAGATGTTACAGATTGAGACAGTTGAGTTGTCGGTCGAGGAACAATCTCGATCTGTAACAACTAGACCCCGTATCCCCCGCCAGATGTTACAGATCGAGATAAACGTGCCGAGCACCAAACCCGACAGGCAACAAAAAGGACCGGACGTCCAGCCATCTCAACTGGAACGTCCGGCCCCGTCAAACGTCAGCTAGGGAAGCTGAACCAACAGATCGCAGCCTCTACTCTGCGTCCGGGTCCTTAAAGTTCTTGGGATCCAAGACCATGCAGGTGTAGGTGATGTCGTGCTCATCGTCGGGAATGGGCTCAAACCCGTTCTTGCCAAAGAAGTCGATGAGCAGCTGCGCGAGCTTAATCGGATCCGCATCAGCATCGTCAAAGAGATATTCGCTCAGATCCAGGAATGTAGGCTGCTGTTCGCCCTCGCTCTCCCAGTATCCCAACAGGGCGTCGTGCACCAGGCGCGCGCCATAGCCGTTACCGCGGTAGTCAGGATCAACATACACATGGCTCAAAAACGTCGACGTTTCCTCGTTGAGCGGGTGCTCCGTAACGGCATCCGGCAGATCGGGGTCATCCGCACCGCCCGTTACGCAAAAACCGACCAGCTCATCATCGGCAAAGACGCCCCAGAGGTAACAGTTCTCCTCGTCCTCGTCCTCAACATAGTCCGCCCACGCGTCATAGACCTCGTAGCCCGACTGCTCGTCCAGATCGACCATATCGTCGACGTCGTCGGGACCCAAAGCCCTTACTTCAACTTCAGCCATTGTCCTGTCCTTTCTCTCGCTTTCAGGACAACCCAAGCATACGGCGCCGTCCCAACACTCTGTTGCGCAACATCGGCCGTTGCGCCAATACCGTCGCTAGCGACGACGACGCCTCAGGGCAATGCATGCAACGACAATCGCCAGCAGCACCAATCCCTGGAAATTGATGCGGCTAATAGCGAAGCCCGAAGGAACAATAAAACTGTCGTAGAACATGTCGAGCATGCCGATAAACACCAGAAACGCAATGAAGATCCAGAACACGCGACTCCTTAAAATGGGAGTAAACATGTCGAGCACCGAACCGCCCGAGGAAGAACCCTGATAGCCAATCAAATCAAACGGCTCATCCTTTTCCACCTCGTCGACATCGCTCGAAGCGCTCGAAGACTCGGACTCCAAATCGCGACGATTCGTCCAATACCCGGGCACATGGTTGCGCTCACCAAGGTACTCACCGTTTTTGACCACCGGCTTAAACAACATGGCACTCGAAAGATGCTCGAGCTCCTCGCGAATCAACTGGTCAGCACGAGCGTCATGGGGCTCCTCGAGCTCACACTCAAGCTCGTACATATGCTCCATGACCCGCTCGTAGTCCTCTTCAGACATATCGTCATCGTAATAGAAGTTCCTGCTCATCGTTCATCCCTCATTCAAGAACCGAATCCCTTTTGGACAAACCAAGTGTAGAAATCCATACCGAGCAGACGTTGCGCAACATCGCCGGGAACGAGACGGATCCGCTCTCAAAACGCCCCAGCACAGACCGTTCCGCATTGCAATTTGCGCACTCGCGGATGTTGCGCAACGTTCTCGCCCGTCGGGGCGGTAGCGTTCGAGTTAGCAAAGCCACGAGCCCTAAAACCCGGAATCGTCGGCTTCCACCGCATACGAAAGAAGGAACGATGGACGAGATTTTTGAGCATCTACTTCAAGATACCGACCGCGGGATCTCGATCAACCAGATTGTCAATCGCATCGTGTTTCCCAACCACGATATCTGCATGCAGGCCAAAGCTGCCCTGGAGCGAGACTATGGCGAGTTCTGCTTTGCTGCCGTGATCCCCGATTACGAGGACTTCCAGCACATGGATCCGACCGACGCCACCAATGCCGCCCTGGAAACCTGCGGGTCCGACGGCGAAGAGGTCACCAACGTCGTCTGGGGCTACAACTCGCTCCAGTACGAATACAACGGCATCCCCTCGCTGGAGGTTGCCAAGACTATCTCCAAGATGATCGGCGTTCCCGTCTACTACGAGTACACCGATGCCGATGAGATCGCCGCCGGCGCCGTGATCGCCGATGCGCAGGGCGATAGCGTCTCATTTGCAAACGTGGTCGACAAGAGCTGCTGGGTGTATTTCCCGGAGGGGTTCGACGGCGCCACCGACACCCTGTTCCGCTGCGGCATGGGAACCATGTCCATGCCCGACGGAAGCCAAAAGTACTTTGAGGACACCACCGACCCCATCATGCGTTCGTATGCGCAGCGCGGAAACGTGTCCCTGTACTTCGACTTTCTCAAGGACCAGTTTGGCGCCCAAGAGGAGCCCCAGCCGGCGCCCTCGCGCAAAAAATCGTCTTCTGCAGCAAGCAAACGCAAAAAGAAGTCGACCAAGACGCAGAAGGTCGCAACCGCCACCATGAACGCATCGGACGTCGACGTGCTCTTTAGCCATCTAATCGAAGAGACAGGCGGTCAGATCCAGCCCCAAAGGGTCATCAACCGCATCGTCTTTCCCGGCCACAATGCTTGCATGCAGGTAAAGGAGACCCTAGAACAGGAGCTTGGCGGCTTTTCGCTTGCCACGCTGATACCCGCAATCTCCGACCTTGGTGATTTGAGCCAGCCGCAAAACGCCGCCATGTGCATCCATATCTGTGGCGCCCTAGGCGGACGGACATTCAACGAGATGTGGGGCTACAACTCGCTTCAATACGAATACGACGGCATCCCGCTGCTGCGAGCTGCAAAGGCGCTCGCCGGCCTGCTCGGGGCGCCCGTTTATTACGAGTACGTAGTGACCGACGGCTACAAGGCCGGAGCATGGCTAGCCGATCCCGATGACGACGACGTCTCGTTTGCCGCAAGCCTCACTAAAAGCCAGTGGACGTTCTTCCCCGACAACAGCCAGTACCGAGATGCCACGGCGGTTCGTTGCGGCGTGGCGACCGTCACGCTTTCCGTGACCCAAAATGGCGTGCCCCAGGACCGCGAGGTCTCGTTTGCGGACACGTTCAATCCCATCATGCAAAAGCTGGCAACCCGCGGGACCGTCTCCATGTATCTCGACCTGATCAATGCAAACTACAGCTCGTTTGCAGACCCATCGGACGATGACGACGAAGACGAGGATGACGAGCCCCAGGCAGAGTCCGATGCCCAGGCATCGGGCAACGTCTACATGTCCCAGGCCATGGGCGCGATGACGTTTCGCATCGTCTTTCCCAATCATGACTGCTGCGAGTATATCCGCGACGATCTCGACAAGTGCTTTGGCGGGTTCTCGCTCCAAGCGATTTGCGGCACACCCGACGGTACGTTTGACTCACCCGATGAAGTCCTGTCCACCATGGCAGGCCACGGAATCCCCGATGACGCGACCGATGTCGAATGGGGCTACAACTCCGTGCGCTATCGCGTGGCGCACTCCGTGCCCAACGCCATCGTTCTCGAGACGTTAGTCCAGCACTACAACATTCCGCTGTACGTCGAGTATTTCGATGAGCTTAAACGCGCGACCGGCGCTGCCATTACGATCCCCGACATGGCAAACCCGACCGCATTCATCCCCGGCACACTCGGATGCAAAGAGCAGATGTACTTTGACCGCGGCAGCGACAACGAAGGCTACGTTGCACTTCGATGCGGCTATTGCCAGGCAGTCTCCGATGATGGCAAAACGCGCATTTCCTTTGTCGACGACCCATCGCAGTCGGTCATGGCGGAAATGGCAGAAGAAGCATCGGTCGGAGTCTACGTTAGGCTGCTTAAAAAATTCGATCTTGAGCAAGTTCTCCCCGCTGGATATCAGAAACCGGCTTCTCGTCCCGCCGCAAGCTCCAAAAAGAACACCTCGACCTCATCGGCAGAAAAATCAAAAATCAGCCTGTGGATGAACCCCATTGCAGAGAAGCATGTCTGGAACTCCCTCGATGCCTACGGTCAAAAGCAGGGCAAGCAAAATGACATGAACATGTTCTTTTTGGAGCCGCTCTATCGCGGCGGCGATCAGATCCGAGACCCATTTGGATTTGCCACAGGCCGCAAACCTTTGCCGGCTTATGCAAGCCACCAGGCGCACCGCAAGGTTATCGACGCCGCCCTTACTACCGACATAGAAGTCGGCGCGCTTGTCGCGGGGCTTCTCGGCCAAGACCTGTTGACATCCGAAGAGCTCAACGCGCTGCACCGCGACATCGAGCTCAAGGCCCAAGGCATAAGCGCCATTGCCACCGGAAGAGGCGCCGCACTCGAAAGCCGTTGCGACTCGGTTTGCTACCTTATTGCAAAGCTCCGGAGCCATGACGGCGACAATAGCCAGCGCTTTATGATGTGGATGGCGGACACCGACCAAGCCGTACGCGTAAAGTTCTACGGCGAGGCGCCGGCAATCGGCGCGCCCTTTACGTGCCGCTTTAGCGTAGTGGAAAATGACGTCATTACATACTGGATGCCCGTCGAGGGCGAGAAGGGCTTCTCCCGCTATAAGCAGATTCCCGAGGGAGGACGCATCGACGTCTCCGCGGCAAAGAGCGACTCTGCCGCTATGAGCGCCCTGCGCAAGGCCAACGCGATGTTCCTTAAGACGTGCGGACTCAAGCAGACCGCGCCGTCCAAGACGCGCATGACCCCGGAGCAGTCGCAACGATTTAGCGAGCTACGAGAAAAACTGGGTCGTAAAACGGGTTATGCCCTTACGGTGCTCTTCTCGCGCTGCGTGCTCTGCAGCGCCGAAGCCGACCGATTCCTCGAGCTCATGGAGCACGCCGCTGCCGCGCACGATCGCGGAGAGGTGATTGACGTCGACGATACCGAGGTCGTAGAGCACAAGGCCGTTTACATGGTTGGCCCGATCTCTACCGAGGATGGTACTTGTCAGCTCTACAACCCCAACACCATCAACTTTGAGGACTTTAGGTTCCAGCCCAACCTGCTCGAAGACTTCCACACCGACCTGCCCCGTGCCGGCAGCTTTATCAACATTGCAACGAGCGTCGTTGAGTCGGACGTCATCGCCGCCTGGGCGGGCTACAACCCGGGCAACGCCCAGCGCTCGGCGCGCTACTAGAGAGCGATTGGCACGGCCAAGCCATGTATCTGTTGCGCGGCATCGGCCCTGGACGTCGAACCGCGCCGTCCACGATGTTGCGCAACTGCCGGTCGTTCATGTCCACGCACCGCCGCCAGGTGATCTGCTTGGGGTCGATGCCCAGGGCGTTGCCCTGCTGGAT
>CAJMRJ010000108.1:0-5799 GCA_905215865.1 uncultured bacterium
TTCCTGGGTCGCGGGTGCGACGCCACCGGTGTCCGCACCGGTCGAGGAGGACCCGTTCGACTACGTTCCGCTTGATGCCTATGGGGCCGCGCCGGTGGAGGTCGACGAGGATCTGCCGCCAATCGATGTGCCAGCGGGGATGGAAAGCGCTGCGCCCGTTGCCGATAGCTCAAGCGTGGCGGCAGCTCCGTCGATGCCGATCGTTTTGACCGATCTGGAGCGGAAATCCCTGGCGGGAGAGCGCGAGCTGCTGACGATGCTCACGAGCTACCCCGATCTGTTCCGCACGTATGCCGATCGCATTTGCTCTATCGAGTGGGTCGACCCGCGTCACGAGTCCATTGCGTGGGCCGTGCTGGCAACGCCGCCGGGAACCGATCCTGCGGCATGCATGGATGCGGCACGCGCGGTGTGTCCCGAGGCGGCATCGCTTGTCAGCGCCGGGCGCATCTCGGCAACGAGCAAGCACCCGACCGAGACGAACATCGTCTTTATGCTCGATACGCTCGAGCTCTACACCATCAAACGTCGCATGCGAGCCGCGCAGTCCAAGTTGCGTCAGGACCGTTCACTCGACGATGAGGCCCGTCGCGTGCTGACTATGCAGGCGGTGCAAGATTCACAGCGCCAGCGCGAGCTCCAAAAGTCGATTGGTGGCGTGGCCGACCCGTTCCGTTTGATCGGTTTGGAGACCGCAGGTGCCGATCAGGCCTAGATGTTGTGGTCAACCAGCGTATTCTCGCCTATATCCTGTCTTTATTTTGGGTATAGACGTCTTTGTGTGTGCTAAAGTATTGAGTCCTGTGGACTACGAAGGGAGAATCTGTGCCAAAAAAGACTGAGAGCACGGGTACTGGGCTGGAATCCTACGTTGCAAAGCTCATGGGCAACGGCTCAAACAGGACTTCGGTAACCGAGGACGAGATTCAGGTCGCCCTGAAGGATATCGATGTCTCTGATGAGCAGCTCAATGCGGTGTATTCCGCGCTGCGCAACAGCGGCATCCAGATTATCTCCGCGAGCGGAAACGACGACGCCCCGATGGGCGTCGACGATGACGATAACGATACCGACGATTTCGACGATGACGAGCACGATTCCGGCTCGCTCGACGATCACGAGCTTAAGATGGCCCGCCAGGCCGATGCCGAGATGGGCTCTTCCAAGAGCAAGAAGAAGCGCACCGTGCGCACGTCTCGTTCGCGCTCGCGCGTGCGCGGCATCGATGCCTCCACGGTGATGCTGACCGGCGACCCGGTTCGTATGTACCTCAAGGAGATCGGTAAGGTCGACCTGCTGACCGCATCTGAAGAGGTCGATCTGGCCATGAAGATCGAGGCCGGTCTCGAGGCTACCGAGAAGCTCGAGGCTGCCGATGCGGGCGAGATTGAACTCACGCGCGCCGAGATGCGTCGTCTTACGCGTATTGAGAACGTTGGTCTTGAGGCCAAGCAGGCGCTCATCAGCGCAAACCTTCGTCTGGTCGTCTCCATCGCCAAGCGCTATGTCGGCCGTGGCATGCTGTTCCTGGATCTGATCCAGGAGGGCAACCTCGGTCTGATCCGCGCTGTCGAGAAGTTCGACTACCAGAAGGGCTTCAAGTTCTCCACGTACGCCACGTGGTGGATCCGTCAGGCCATTACGCGCGCTATTGCCGACCAGGCCCGTACCATCCGTATTCCCGTTCACATGGTCGAGACCATCAACAAGCTCGTTCGTGTGCAGCGTCAGCTTCTCCAGGACCTGGGTCGCGACCCGACCCCCGAGGAGATCGGTGCCGAGATGGACATGAGCGCCGACCGCGTCCGCGAGATCCAGAAGATTTCGCAGGAGCCCGTGTCGCTCGAGACCCCGATCGGCGAGGAAGAGGATTCCCAGCTGGGCGACTTCATCGAGGACTCCCAGGCTATCGTTCCGCCCGATGCCGCCAGCTTTTCCATGCTGCAGGAGCAGCTCACCCAGGTTCTCGATTCGCTTGCCGATCGCGAGCGCAAGGTTATCGAGCTACGCTTTGGCCTTGTTGACGGACATCCCCGCACGCTCGAGGAAGTCGGTCGCGAGTTTGGCGTCACGCGCGAGCGTATCCGCCAGATCGAGTCCAAGACCCTGGCCAAGCTCCGCCACCCGAGCCGTTCCAGCAAGCTCAAGGACTACATCGAGTCTTAGTAGTTACGGCGTTTTACCAAACGCCGTAACTGGTCGACGCTGCGCGGACACCAGAGCGACAACTTGTCATTCAAAGAGGACGGCATGACCAGAAGGTCTATGCCGTCCTCTTTTCATGCCAATTTGTTCGCTCTGGTGCCCGCTCGCTGGCATTGTCAAAACATCGGCGTTTCCGTTGCTGGTGCCGGCAGTTAGGCCGTCCCCAAGGGATCATGGCGAGAAAATTTCTTAAAAAAGTTCTTGCCCTTCGTCCAATCGTCCGTATAATAAACTTCGTTGCTTGAGAGCACGCACCTATTCCTCGGTAGCTCAATGGTAGAGCACGCGGCTGTTAACCGCGCTGTTGTAGGTTCGAGTCCTACCCGGGGAGCCAGAATTTCTCAGCCCATTTCGCTGGGCTTTTAAATTCCTCGGTAGCTCAATGGTAGAGCACGCGGCTGTTAACCGCGCTGTTGTAGGTTCGAGTCCTACCCGGGGAGCCAGGTTGTAAAACCCGTCGCTTATGCGGCGGGTTTTTTCATGCCTCGATCGCCTGTGGCGAACGTTACCGTATCAACATTTCGTGTCGAGGATGTAATCGCGAACCCCGCCACCTCAACATGGCGCACTCGTTGTAAACTATTGGAATGATTGCTCCCACGACATGGTGCCGCGAGCACCAGAAAAGGAGATTCTTGTGTCTGAGACCATTAACGGCAGCCTGAGCGTCTCGAACGACGTTATTGCCGATATTGCCGGTTATGCCGCGATGACGTGCTACGGCGTCGTCGGTATGGCCGAACAGCTGCAGGGCGCCGAGAGCGTACGCCTGCTTGCCGGCCAGCGCCTCCGCAAGGGCGTGCTTGTTTCCGCCGACGAGAACGGCCTCACGGTCGACCTTCACGTCGTGCTCGAGAACGGCGTCAACATGAAGTCCGTCTGCCACAATCTTTCGAGCTCCGTCGCCTTCACCCTGCAGGAGATCGCTCAGATCGATCCCGCCAGCCTTAAGATCGGCATTCACATCGACGCGCTCAAGAGCCGTCTGAACTAGCATCCGAATACGGAGATTTCACTACCCATGATTGCAAAGACCATTCGCACCTGTTTTCCGATCGCTGCGGCTGCCGTTTCCGAAAAGGCCGAGGAGATCAACAAGCTCAACGTCTTCCCCGTACCCGACGGTGATACCGGCACCAACATGTCGCTCACGCTCGCCTCGGTGACCAAGGAGCTTTCCGCCCTTCCCGCCGATGCCGACATGGAGGCCATTGCCGGCGCTATCACCCACGGCTCCCTGATGGGTGCCCGCGGCAACTCCGGTGTCATTACCTCGCAGATCCTACGCGGCGTGGCCGAGGGCCTTGTCTCTGCCGATGAGCCCATTACGTCCGCCAATATCGCCTTCGCCTTCCGTCGTGCCGTCAAGGTTGCCTTCCAGGCTGTTCGTAAGCCCATCGAGGGCACGATCCTCACGGTTCTGCGTGATGTTTCGACCAAGGCAGACGAGTGCGAGAAGAAGAAGTTCTCTGCCGAGGATGCGCTCGACGCCATCGTCGTCGAGGCCTACCAGTCCGTCGCCCGCACGCCCGACCTGCTGCCCGTCCTCAAGGAGAACGGCGTGGTCGACTCCGGCGCCTTTGGCTTTGCCATCTTCTTGGAGAACTTTGTTGCCGCTGCCCTTGGCCGCAGCACCGTGGTCGAGGATTTCTCCGCTACGTTTGACTCCGCCGGCTCTGCTCGCGATGCCGCTCTTGGCCGAGTTGAGATCGAGGCCAACGACGACTGGGAGGGCTCTGAGTTCCGCTACTGTAACGAGTTCCTCTTTAAGGCCGACGCTCCGTTTGACGAGGACGAGTGCCTGAAGTTCCTGGGCTCCATGGGCGACTGCGAGCTGCTCGTGGGTGCCTATCCCGACTACAAGATCCACGTGCACTCCAACACCCCCAACCTGGTGCTCGAGCACATGCTGCAGCTCGGTCAGATCTACGAGGTCTTTATCCACAACATGGAGATGGAGGCCCACGACCGTACCGCTAAGATCCATGAGGACCAGGAGAAGGCCGCCGAGCCCGCGAAGGCCCTGGGCTTTGTCGCCGTTGCTGCCGGTTCGGGCGAGGCTGACATCCTCAAGTCCCTTGGCGTCGATGTGATCGTGTCGGGTGGCCAAACCATGAACCCCTCGACCGCCGACCTGCTGGGCGCCGTCGACCAGGTCAACGCGACCTCGGTCATCATCCTGCCCAACAACGGCAACATCCGCATGGCTGCCGAGGCCGCTGCCTCCGCCTGCATTGACAAGAAGGTCGCCGTCGTTCCCACCAAGACCGTCCCGCAGGCCTTCTCCGCGCTGTTCGCGGTCCTGCCCGATTCCGAGCTCGAGGATGCCGTTGCCGCTATGGTTGACGCCATCAGCGAGGTCCGCGATGGCGAGGTCACCCGCGCCGTGCGCGACTCCAGCGCTTCTGACGGCTCGCCGATTCACTCCGGTGACGTCATGGGCATCATCGCCGGCTCCATCGATGTGGTCGGCTCCGACGTGAAGCAGGTGACGCTCGACTGCATCAACCGTATGCAGGAGGAAGAGGAGGGCGACGCGCTGACGATTCTGGCCGGCGAGGAGCTGTCCGACGAGGCCTTCCAGGAGATCGTCGACGCTATCGAGGAGGCTCAGCCCGATTTGGAGATCGACGCCCATCGTGGCGAGCAGCCGCTCTATCCCGTGATCTTCTCGATCGAGTAGGCTCTGCCCATGTCCGAGCTGTGCTCCGTGCCGCGCGTCTCGGAGCGTTTTGCCCAGAGCAATGCGCTCGACGAGGATATCGCGCGACTCAAATATGTTTCGGGTAAACGTGAGGAGGCCCTTCGCCGTCTGGGAATTCGGACGGTGGGGGACCTCCTTCTCCATATTCCTCATCGCTACCTGGACTTTACCCGCTCGTGGTCCATCGAGATGGCGCCCATCGGTACCGTGTGCACCATCATCGCCACGGTCGATCGTATTGTCCAAAAGCAGCCCCGTCCGCGTATGCAGGTGACCGAGGTCTCGCTCGTGGACGAGACGGGCGTGCTGCAGGTTGCCTTTTTCCGTCAGCCTTGGATTGCCCAACAGCTTAAGCAGGGCGACCGCCTGGCCGTGATGGGCAAGGTCGAGTTTGCCTACGGTTTTAAGCAGATGGCCTCGCCTCACTTTGAAAAGCTCGAGGACGGACGCGCCGCGGGTACCATTTTGCCGGTCCACTACGTAAGTGACGGCGTGAGTCAGGCATGGATGCGCCGTATCGTGAGCGGTGCGCTCGAAGTGGTCGCCAATCCGTTCGATCCCATTCCCGCGCCGCTGCGCGCAAAGCGGAAGCTCATGAGTAATGCCCGTGCGTTGCGCTCGATCCACTTTCCCTCGAGCATGGCCGAGCGCGATATCGCACGCCGGCGTCTTGCCTACGAGGAGTGCCTCTGCTTGCAGCTTGCGCTGCGTCTGCGCAACGATGGCGGTATGGTCGACGTAGTGCCTTATGCGCATGACGCGGGCGAGCATTTGGCTGCGCTTAAACATGCCCTGCCGTTTTCGCTGAGCGATGAGCAGGAGGCTGCATTTCAAGACATTCTGCATGACATGTGCGATGGCGGTCGTGTGATGAACCGTCTGCTGCTGGG
>CAJMRJ010000109.1:0-5716 GCA_905215865.1 uncultured bacterium
GCCTGGGTCACGGCCTCGGCAATGCCCTCGGCGCCCTCGGCCCACAGCTGAGCCGGCGTGGTGCTGAAAGCCATCGCGAAGGCCAGGAATGCCACCAGGCCGCGCTTGGCTACACCGCGTGCAATCGCGCCACGGCGATGCAACGAGGCACGCTCGCGCTCGTCCTCAAACATATCCATTTGTCCCCCATTGTCTGCACTTGGAGCATTGCCCAGCGGCTGCCCCACATCATCGCGTATATTGCGCTCGAGTACCCCCATCGGGGTCCCCCTTCCCTCCAGAGCCCTATGCACACCGGCGGCAAAAGCCGCAGCCGTATGCAAGATGGGAGGCGATCCGACTTAACCTTACCGACTCGGGCACGTCGTCCGATCTGCGACGCGAGCATCCCAAGCCAAGAGGAATTACGGTTACTGGTACAGCCGGGGACTTGCACCCCGATTCTCCCAAACGCACAGGAAAACCGCGCATTCGTGCGTCTCCGCACCACCATCTAGGCCATCGATTAAAACCGTCGATATGGTATCACGCAAAAGGGCCTCGCACGCAGGCGAAGCCCAAGGTAAAAGCTATGGTTTGCGATAGAAAAGGGTGAAGATGGAGTGCCGAGCAAAATAACCCGTTTCCCCCGACCCCGGGAAATCGCTAACGCTTGCCGCCGTGGCTGTTGCGCCAAATCTCGCGGCCCAGCATCAGCGCCAGCACCAGCGCGCTCACGTAGCCCATAAAGCCAATGACCGGGATGCCGAACACAACCGGCTCGATGCGCGCGTAGTACACCACCGACGAACCGATAAACAGGCCAGCGATCACAATTGCCATCGACATGCGGTCGATAATTCCGCCCAGCTGCCGCAGCGCCTTATCGCTGCTCATGATCTGCGTGTTTACCTTAAGCTGGCCGCGCGTGAGCATGCGCGACGCCAAGCCCAGATACTCGGCCGCCTCGAGCGAGCCTTTTGCCGCGCGATAGCTGCTCGCGGCAAGATCGCGCCCCATTTCGCGGACGCGCGCATAGGTGCTCTTCTCGTTTTTGATGTGCGTCTGGATGATCTGGATCATGTTGACGTTGGGCATGTACTCGGTCAGCAGGCCCTCGAGCGTCACCATGCCGCGGGCGAACATCGTCACCACGCTCGGCAGCTCAACATCGTTCTTGCGCGCCAAATTTAGCAGCGAGGTCAAAAACTCGCCGATATCAAGATCCTTAAGGTCAAGACCCGCGAAGTCAGCAACGATAAAGTCCAGATCGGACAAAAAGGCCGAATGGTCAAGCTCGGCCGAGTCGCCGCGCGTCACGGCAAAGCGCATAAGCGAGTCCTTGAGCTTGGGAACGTCACCCTCGGCCACGGCGAAAATCATGTCCTTAACGATACCGCGGTCGTGGCTCGACATGCGCCCGACCATGCCCAGGTCGATAAAGTAGACGATTCCGTCCTTGAGGATGGTGTTTCCCGCATGCGGGTCGGCATGGAAAAAGCCATCGTCGAGCACCTGCGTCGAATAGTCCTCGACAATCGCCGAGCCGATCTTTTCCAGGTCATAGCCCTCGGCCACCAGGCGCTCGGGATCGGCAATCGAGATGCCGTCGACGTAATCCATGACCACGACGTGCTCGGTGCACAGATCCAAGTAGGATTTGGGACACGACACGCCATGCACGCTTTTGTGGAACTCATAGAAATCGTTGAGGTTTTTGGCCTCGGCCAAAAAGTTGGTCTCCTCGCGAAACGAGGCCCACAGTTCCTCGACGACGGCGTGTAAGTCAACAAACTGGTCGGTGTTGACGAACTTGGAAACGATGCGCACCACCGAGCGAATGATATCGATGTCCTGCGCCATGACCTGTTGCGCGCCGGGGCGCTGCACCTTAACGGCCACGTCCTCGCCGGTCACCAGGCGGGCACGGTGAACTTGCGCGAGCGACGCGCTTCCGAGCGGATTGGGATCGATTGCGTCGAACATCTGCCCCAAGCGCTGGCCGTACTCCTCTTCCAGACAGCGGAGCACTACCTCATACGGCACCGGCTCTACGTCGGAGCGCAGGCGACGCAGCTCGTCGCAAAACCGCTGCGGCAAGATCTCGGAGCGGTTGGCCAGGATCTGCCCCATCTTGACGAACATGGGGCCGAGCTCTTCGAGCAGACGACGCAGGCGCACCGGCGTGAGGTTATCCCACACGCGGTACTTTTTTACCAAGCGAACGATCTGCCCAATGCGCTCGCGACGACCTGCCGGCGTGAGCTGGTATTCCTCGTCCGGCGCCATCGCGTCGGGCTCCTCGGGGACCATATCGACAGCACGCGGCTTCTTGCGAGCGCCCGAGACGGCGGCCTCAACCTCGTCGACAACCGCCGTCTCGTCACCCAAGGGATCTAGATTGTTGTAATCGGTGGTGGAATCTGCCATCTGCGCTGCTACTCGGCCTCTTCGGCGTCCTCTGCGTCGTCGGGCTCAACGGACTCGACGGGCACCGAAGTCACGTTGTCCTCGACCGAATCGACGATGTCGCGCACATGGGCCAAAAAGGCCGTGCGCTCGGGGGCGGTCATGACGCGGACGCGGGCCAGGATAAGCTCGTCGAGCACGCGCTGTGCCGCGGTCTCGCCCTGCATGCCCAGGCGCTCGGTCAGGTCGGAGATGGTGCCGCCGGCCTGCTCGAACATGTCGGACACGCTGCGGGCGATATCGGGGGTACCGGCATCCTTGCGGACCTGCTCGCCCTTGGTACCGAGGTCGTCAAGAACCTTCTTGCCGCCCTCAACGGCAACGGCGGCGGCGCCGAAGCCCACGTTGATGGCGCCGTTAACAAGCTGATCGAGTTTCATAACCATGGTTGGCTCCAATCATGAACAACTGCATTGGCCTTCTTGTACCCAAGATTGGGCGAACGACACAAAATCGTTTTACCGCCAAGATAGAAATCGAGCGGGGCAAAGCCTTCGACGGCGTTTGCCCCGCTCGCTCGTTGCAAGGTCGTCTTTACCTTACGTTATCGTTCATCGCGAAGGAGTTCTTCATGGCGCAGCTCGTGGTGTAGAGCACCTTGCCCAAAAGAGCATCGGTCTCCACGCGCACGCGCTCGGCAAAGGCCTCGTTGGCGCGGGCGAGCTCGGCAGGCACCTCGGCCTCGGGCAGCGCGGCTGCGGCAGCGTCAACGTCGTGAATCTGCTTGTGGCCCATGCCGCCGACCTTCTCCTGATAGTCCTCGACCGCACGACCGCACTCATGGAAGCGAACATCGGCCAAGGCACCGATCAGGCGATTTGCCCAATAGAAATTCTCGGACGTCACGCGAGCCTGCGTGTCGGCGTAGTACTGGGGCATGGTCTCGACATTGGCGTACAGCGGCACGAGCGCGTTAAACGAGTTGGAGCCAAACGCCATCCACTGCACGGCGCGATACGCCGGCCGCGCATAGGGACGCAGCTGCAGCACGGCGAGCTGGCTGTTGCGGTTGATGCCGATGGGACGATAGACGCCGCGCGTGGCGGACGTACCCTTGCTGCCGTAGCAGTCGTACTCCGTGCCCTGGTAGTGGCTCGAAAGCACGTACTTGATGTCCTCGATGGTCACCTTGCGCTCGGGCACGCGGCTCCAGGGGATGTCGTCGCTCTCGGGCGTGTAATCGGCCTCGGGACCGTCCCACACATCGCTGGGGTTGAGGCAGCGCTGCATGTACCAGGCGCGCGGCGTGTTGTAGACGTGGTCGCTGTCACTGTGCGAGCCAAAGGCCTCGCGCGGGTTAAAGACCGCAGCCGGACCGTCACCCTCGACGCCCAGCGTCAGGTTCAGATGCCACTCGGCCATCCAGGAGCGCAGGTCGGCGGAGCACATGTGGTCGGCCTGGGCGCCCTCGGCGTCGTCCAGGTCAAAGCTATCGATACCCAGCTGGTTGGGCATGGTCACATAGGCGTCATCGGGCACGCGCTTGGCGATCCAGTGGTGGCCGCCGATGGTCTCGAGCCACCAGATCTCGTCAACGTCACTAAAGGCGATGCCATTGTTCTCGTAGGTGCCGTAGCGCTCGAGCAGGTCGCCCAGAATGCGCACACCGTCGCGGGCAGACTTGGCGTACGGCAGCACCAGGGTCACCATGTCCTCCTCGCCCAGACCACCGGGCTGTGCCGGGACGTAGCCGTCCTTGCCCTCGTTGCCCTTGGCGGACACGTAGTCCACGAGCGGATCGGCGCCGCGGACGCGCTCGTTGGTGGTGAGCGTCTCGGTAGCGGACATGCCAACATTGAGCTCGTTGAAGCCGGCCTCGGCCCAAATGCCATGACCCGGGACAACGTCGGGGACGCTCGTGTAACGCATGGGATTGTCGGGCAACTCAACGGTCAGGTGGCTCAGGACGCTCGTGTAGACACGCGGCTGCTCGTCGGGGTGCACCACGCGCATGCGCTTGGGCTCAAACACCCCGTTGGACGAGTCCTCATTGCGGGCGACAAGCGTCGACCCGTCGTAGCTCGCGTTCTTACCAACCAAAATCGTTGTGCACGGCATGCGCATCCTCCTTGAGCGAAGAAATTAAATGGCAACAGTGTATCGCTTTGGCTCAAAAAGGGCGAAGCCACAGCTCCGGCAACCCCTGTGGTCAAAAAATGCCAAATATGAGTACTGTCACCAATTTAGTAGTAGCAAATTTCCTTGTAACGAGTGCCAGAAATCCCCATTTGTCCAAAAGCAAGACAACGTTATTACCCATAGGTTCAATAAAATGGGCTCCCTGACGAGAATGAATATCGTTAGGGAGTCTAAAAGACGTAAAACATATGTGACTATCTTGGCAACAGTACTCATATTTGGCGTTTTTTGACCACGTGGTATATAGCTAACCCCTCAAACAGCCCAAAACACCTATTTCGATGCGCGCTCCGCCGCCTCGATCACGTGCTTGGCGAGAATCGCGGTGGTCACAGCCCCCACGCCGCCCGGCACGGGTGTGACGGCGTTAACGATCGGCTCCGCAGCATCAAAATCGACATCGCCGACCAGCTTGCCGGCGGCCTCGTCCCAGTTGATGCCCACATCGATGATCGTTTGGCCCTCGCGAACCGCATCCGCGCCAATCGTGCGCGCACGTCCAACCGCGGCAACAACAATGTCGGCAGAACGGCACTCGGCAGCCAAGTCGCGCGTATGCGTATGGCATGTCGTCACCGTGGCATTGCGAGCCGTAAGCATGGCGGCAACGGGACGGCCAATCACCAGCGACCGACCAACGACCGCGACCTTGGCCCCATCCAGCTCAACGCCGTAATGGTCCAGCAACGCCAGCACGGCCTCGGCGGTGCAAGGAGCAAAGCCCTCGCCTCGCCCCGAAAGCGTGGTAAGCAGCGAGGCCGGCGTCATGGAGTCAACATCCTTGGCAGGATCGAGTGCCGCGGCAACTGCATCCTCGTCAAGCCCAGCGGGCAACGGACGAAACATCAGGCAGCCATGAACAGCGGGGTCGGCATTGATGTCCTCGATGGCCGCCAACAGCTCGTCCTGCGAAACATCGGAGGGAAGCAATACGCGGCGAGCCTCAATGCCAACCTTCTCGCAGCGCTTGAGTGCACCACGCTCGTAGGATAGATCGTCCTCGCGCTCGCCCACGCGAACGATGGCCAGCGTCGGCACGATGCCCCGTTCGCGCAGGGCGGCGCAGCGAGCAGCGAGCTCCTCGGTCAAAGCACGGGCAACGGGAGCGCCCTTCAGCAGCTCTGCCATG
>CAJMRJ010000110.1:0-5558 GCA_905215865.1 uncultured bacterium
GGGCGGCCTCGACGACGGCGCCCTCAAAGGCGCGGCGCAGCAGCAGCGAGTTGTCCTCCCCCATCAGGCTGGCAGGAATGCGCGTCAGGTTCTCCCCGTCGCCCAGAATGTGGTCGATGTTGGAGCGGATGGAAAGACGGTAGTCAAAGACCAGCTCGGAAGGGTCCTCGGCAAAGCGCACGCGGCACGGCAGGGACTCAAAGGAGACCAGCATGGGGTCGCTTTCCTTAAAGAAGCCCTTCAAAAACCAGCGCTGGCGCGCGTCGGGCTTGGTGTTGGGCTCAAACAGGCCGTAGATGGTCTCGTAGCGGCGCGTGTACAGGCCGGTGTTGAACAGGCAGCGGTCGTCGTCGAACACCAGCGGCAGGTTGGACGGCGCGGTCTGGTCCACGTCGCGCTCGGTCAAAAACACCGCGCGGCTAAACGAAAACGACAGGTAGTTTTTGAGGATGCGGTTGCTGGGGCCCCAGTCCTCGGGATCGGCGAGGTCGGCCAGGCGGTCGTAACAGGGCTCGGGGCAAAATGCAAACTCGTACACATTGCTGCACAGGGTGCTGGGGATTTCCATCTAGTGTCCAATCCATTCAATAACAGGCGTGCGGATGCTTAGATTCTATACGTGTGAAGGGTCGCCCGTGCGCGCAACGCAACCGCGGCGCAGCTCTTCGGCTAGCTCGCTGTTCGTGCGGCGACTGGAAACGAGGTCCTGGATCCAGGCGTAGTACTGGTTGTCTTTGGGCTCGGGGCTGTCGGACAGCACGACCGGAGTGCCGGCGAACCTTAAGATGGACAACGCAAAGACAAGGCTGGTGCGTTTGTTACCGTCCTCGAAGATGTGGTCCTTGACCATGTGCTCGGCCACGTAGGTGACCTGGTCAAAGACGTCTGCGAAGCGATCGGCCGGCGATTGGCCGAATATCGTACAGAACGCACCCGCAAGCACGGACTCGACGCGTCCGAGTTCGTGCGCGGCCCGGTCGCCTGTAGCGTCGGTCGTATAGCAGCGTCCGACCGTCATCAGCGTGCTATGTAGGCGCATCACGGCCGCGGCCATGGCTTCGAGCGAACCGGCATCGTCGAGCACGAGCGGCGCAAACGGATGAGCGCTCCGCTGCGTAGCCGCCATCATGAGTTCTCCAAGAGCCTGAGCGCGTTGGGCATGTCCGCAACGGTCAGCCGAATAGCTTCGTCGATCGACGTGTCGCCGTCGAGAAAAATCGGGGATGCTAAATTTGCCTCGTGCGCAGATGAATGATCTTCTTGAGCAACACAATCAGCGCCGTCATCTTGTTGAACGTAGTTCCAAGGCATGTCTGCCTCCTCTATAGCATTTCGGACGGAATAGCCCGCGAGTCATACTCCAGGGCAACCGGCTGCCAGATGAGGTCTTCGAGTGTGCAGTCCAGGCTTTTTGCAAGCGCCAATGCCGAGGAGACCGAAGCACGGCGCAGGTCGAGTTGGTTCTGCTCGTAGAGTTGTATGGCGCGAAGCTTAACCCCCGATTGGGCGGCGAGCTGTTTTTGCGTTAGTCCGGCTGCCTTTCGTGCCGCTTTGAGGCCCTTTTTGTCTGCCTGGGCGTTGTTCCATTTTTCGATGACAATCTGGGCGAACTTGTCTTCGGAGGCCTCGTGAAGCGGATGGTACGAGCCGATTATCCAATCGAGCGGGGCGACTTCGAGTAGCTCATTAAAGCCCAAGCTGCTCATCCATTGCGTATAGGCCATAACCCACCCCGCCCAATACTGAGGCGAACGGTCGAATGGATAGGTCTCCCTGCATTCGACGGGGGTCAGTCCCGCATGGGCAATAATATCGCGCGCGAGCTCGTCGCCCGCCATGCCACAGACGACGCGAGGCATACCGCGCTCGAACTGTTTCATCTCAAGAGCGTTCGACAGGATCGCCGTCAACTCGGCTGAAGTCAGCCCTTGGTCACAGAGGGCAAAGTCGACCGCCTCGCCTAGCGTTCTCATGGCATCCTCGAGATACATCTCACTGTAAGCGTGGGTCATCGCCCGTCATCCCCTCTCGAATGATATCGACGATACGGATTCCCTCAAATGGATTTTCGGCAAGTAGCTCTCGATGCTGCGCCCTTGCAGCTTCATCTCGCTCCTTGGTCAATGGACCATACAGAGCTTGCGGCGCACGTTCAAATCCAGCAAAACGAATACTCTTAAACGCGCGCTCGCTTTTGAGCACAATCTGCTCTCCCAGGTTGCCGAGCCTCATAGATCGACCCAACTGCTCGACGGTAATCGTATTGTTCACAAAAGCTCTGGCATAGCTAAAGTACGAGTCGTCCGCACGCCATCCCCTTATTACGTCGCAAGTGCTCGTCTGAGGTAGAAAGTGATCGTGAAGATATTCGCACGCCCCCGCGGCAACGGCGGTATCTTTGCGAAAAGAACGATGCTCAACGAGCAACGTTATCCAATGCAGAACACAATACTGCGGCGATAACAAGTCGAGAATTTTAAGATCGTCTATATCGAGTTCATAGCGATTCGCAAAGCCATCGGCATCACGCGAGCATGCCCATTCGCTTGCAAGATCGAGGCTCTCCGTGCAATAGAATCCCTGTCCATAGTCGTTATGGACTTTCCCCAGGCTAAGCTGGGGAGTCTCAATGATTTTCTGAGAACCATGCCACAGTTCCACGCGAGCCTCCTAACAGGTATCGCTCTAGCGATAGTATAACATACTATCGCTAGAGCGATACCTGTATTCAAGGAGCAAGAGGGTGTATGGAACCGAGTTCATATTGCCCTCATCTGCGCAGGTTCTGTCGATGTCGCTCAAATTTGAGACGCCTTCAACCAAAGCGGCCGAAGGCGTCTTCTCGGTGAGCATTATTTTGATTGCGTTGGTCGTGCCCTGCGACCAAAATCTTCTCGGTAGGCTTTCTTTTGATTCCGTTGGTCGCGCCTTACGACCAAAATCTTAGCCAAGCATATAAATTAATGAGAGGCGGCACAAGGAGAGCCTAGATGCACCAAGGTATGCGAGTGAATCCGTATCTGTAAAACGTTCCTAACTAGTTCGACTACGCAGCTAGCATGGGAAGATAGGAGTCCTGATCGACGCCCCAAATAATTGGTGTAAGTCCGTAGTTTTTGCAAGCTTCGATAGACTCGGGTGGGACAACACCATCTTTAGTGTTGGTGGAGTTTAGAAAAACAACCCCTTCGCAATCGTTGCGTGCCGACTTAATGTCTTCCCATCCAAATAGCGCGTTTTGAATTCCCTGCTTACCTGGATTATTTACCGTTTTAATTAAGCGCATAGGCCTTCTTTTATTTTTGCCGATTGCATAGTCAAATTTAAACGAAAGTCCGGATCGGCCCTGGAAGGACGGCCCGAGCACATAAGGGATTTCATTTTCGAGCAGCCAATTGCCGACATCTTCAGTGAAGAGGTTTCTCACGCTGCTTTGAGATAGCAAAAACATATCATCAACAGAGGCCATAGCTTGGAGAAGCATATTCATCTTCATGGGAAGATCCGTTGCAGAAGCCGTCATGCACAGTTCGCCATCTTTTTCCTTTACGGAAAAGCCGGATAGAATCGAATTCAGTTTGTCGATTCGCTGCCCTTTCATGGAGAATCCAGATAATTCAAGATCATTGATGGTTTCGCCAAGATCTGAAATGACATAGCCACCAGCAGGGTCGTCGCCAAGGTATACCCGCATGCAATCGTTGTTTCGATTGAGCATGGGCGTGGAGATGCAGACACCATTACCTTGCTGGACCGGTACCATATTTGCTTCTACGAACTTGGCGTACGCGCTAATAAAGCCCCGAGCCTGTTCTACATTCATCTCACACCCCCAAAGGTAGCTCTACTTTAAGCTTGTCTGTAATATTACAAGTTTCATGAAATGACCAAAAGAGCGATGCAAAATCGTAGCTCTTGGGTTTAAGAATATTCTGACTTGGAATGCCACAAGCCCATTTGGCACCGTATCCATCTAAATCAAAATGAACATGGGTACCAACGACCAGCGATCCGTCCGGATTCCTGTGGCGGAGGACCTCTGGGTTATCGCTGTAGTCGAGACGGATCAATGGACGATCTGATACGCGTGTCTGCATGGTGCTTTTTCTGTCAGCAGAAAGTCCAAGGATTAAGGATGAACTTCTTTTATTCTCAGTGAGATCAAGATAAAACTTAAGGGCTTTATTCTCATTGGCAACAAGTTCGATTAGCGTTTTATCTCCAGGCGCAGGCCATTGTTTACGATATTGCATATCGCGTACATCTTTGGACATCAAGATGTATTCGCGAGCAGTTGAATTCATGTCGTTCCAGCTGAAGGTGTTCACAGCAGTTCCAATCCTCACGGCAATTGCCGAATAATCTCACCTTATGGTAAAGGCTCGTTGCGACAGAAATTTGAAGATATAGGGGAAGCGTTACTTTTAGGTGCTTCGTTCATTATGTGTGCATCATATCGGTCCAACCAGATGCATCGATGCACCGACAGTAGCAAGGCTTGACCCTAGGAGCAAAGTAATTCTCGGTCCAAAAGACCTACTCTCACCAGTCTGACACTTCCGAGGCAATCGCCTCGTCGTTTATCGATTTTTCTCACACTCAAGAAGATTTTAGGGCTGGGTTAAGATGATCGGCGGCGTCCGGCATGCTCGAAGATAAGCGGCGCATTTGACCTGACGAACTCGATTAAGAAATCCAGGTCATCAGCAGTAAATCCTTCGACGTTGAACCATTTGACTGCAGGCAAGAAGCATTCCGCATGGTCAAAGCCAAAGTCAACCGGGCGCTCGACGGCTACGCGAACGGTTCCGTCTTCTCTTGTCTCTGAGTAGGCAAACTGGGTGCCATCATCAAGCTGAACATAGCTCCAAAATGAAAAAAAGCAACGCTCCCTTGCCGAAAGCGTTGCCCTTTAAGCTCCTACAGAGCTCTTGTATCGCAGCCAGGTGTGTCGGACCGCATCAGCAGCGATATGCGGCGCTCAGAAGCACTGTCCCCAGCAGGAATAGCGTTAAGGAGGCAGCTATCCAATAGCCGTCGCCGGTCTTGGGAAGCGTCTGTGTTGTTGCCATAGTGGATTTGGGCTTGGTCGTCTTGGTGATTGTTGTCTTGGTGACCGTTGTCTTGGGCGATGTAGCTGCGGGTTTCCCCGCAGGATTTGCCGCCGGTTCCGCACCGGGTTGCCCCGCAACAGGGCCGGCGCCACCAGTAGGCTCGCCCGTACCATTCCCCGGCACCTTGCCGCCTGGTGTAACGGTCTCCCCCGCCGGGGCGGTGGCGCCTTCGGGCTCGATCACCACGTGCGGTGCCACGGCCCCGTCAGCATCCACCACGCCAGCAGCGCCAAAGGCTCCGCCTGCGGGAGTCACCAAATGCGCGGCCAAGAGCGATCTGCGATCGCAGACAACGCCGGCATCTGTGCCGGTTGCATCCAACCAGGACGCATCCACGACAAGCGTCTCGCTCGCGGCGTCGGCACCAAACCCCTCGTCGAGCAAGCGCACGCCATAAAAGCGCAAGCCAGTATTAGACCCCACGCCCGCGGCATTAACGTGCCC
>CAJMRJ010000111.1:0-5536 GCA_905215865.1 uncultured bacterium
GAGACGGCGAGATAGCCGGCAGGCCGGCATGTCAATCCTGGTCTAACAGAGCCTTTTTTTGGGGGGGTAAGCCCTGAGGCCTCCGATGGGGCGGTTCCAGCCGAGGCTATTCGTCGCCGAAGCTGATGCCCAACGCCTTGGCCTCGCGCACCAGATCGCTCTGGGGGTCGACAAACTTGAGCTTGCCGGCGCCATCCTCGAGCGGCATGTGGCACATCTTGCCGTCACGCAGGGCGATCATGTAGCCAAACTCGCCACGCAGGCAGCCGAGCGCTGCCTCGACGCCGCACTGGGTCGCAAAGATGCGGTCCTGGGCGTCGGGCTGACCGCCGCGCTGCGTGTGGCCGGGGATGGCGACGCGGGTCTCGCGACCGGTCTTAGCCTCGATCTCCTTGGCGATGTCGTAGACAATCGACGGGCTCGTACGCTCGGCGAGCTTCTTCTTGTACTCCTTCTTGGACAGCGCCGCGTCCTCCTTGGAGATAGCGCCCTCGGCGACGGCCACGATGGTAAAGCGGCTGCCGGTCTCCATGCGATGCTCGATGGTCTTGATGACGTTATCCATGTCGTAGGGGATCTCGGGAATCAAGATGACATCCGCGCCGCCCGCGACGCCGGCATACAGCGGGATCCAGCCAACCTTGTGGCCCATGATCTCGATAACGAACACGCGCCCATGGCTCGAAGCGGTGGTGTGGATGTCGTCGATGCACTTGGTGGCGACGTCGATGGCGCTCGTAAAGCCAAACGTCAGCTCGGTGCCCCAGGTGTCGTTATCGATGGTCTTGGGCAGGGCGATAACGTTGAGGCCCTCTTCGCGCAGGCGGTTGGCGGTCTTGGTGGAGCCGTTGCCGCCCAGCATAAACAGGCAGTCGAGCTGCAGCTTATGATAGGTGTGGACCATTGCGGGTACCTTCTCGACGCCATCGGCCTCGGGAATATCCAGACGCTTGAACGGCGTGCGGCTCGTGCCCAGGATGGTGCCGCCGCGGGTGAGGATGCCGCTAAAATCGGCGGGCGACATGACGCGGAACCTGCTGTAGATAAGGCCCTGGTAGCCGTCCTCAAAACCATAGATCTCGATAGGTTCTTCGCTATTGGTCATAAGCGTTTTGACGATGCCGCGCATAGTGGCGTTGAGTGCCTGGCAGTCGCCGCCACTGGTAAGAAGACCGATCCTAAGCATGATGAATCCTTCCGGGCAAGTTATAACATACGCATAAGTTTACCCCCGCACACTGTTGATACGGGGGTAAAACGTGTTAGCTCAAGCGTATGGAAATGTAAACAACGTCAGGCGAGCGTAAGGCCGACGGGTCTGGCTCCTTACAGTGCGAAGGCGTCGATGTCGCCCCAGTGGCGGCGCAGCGTAATAGCGGCGGCGGGTTCGGTATTGTCAAAGACGACCGACCATTGCGTATTGCTGGTGATGTCTTCCGGATTGGGTTCTTGCGCTGCGGCGCGCAGGGCTTCCCAGACAATCGTTTCGTCCTGGGCACCGACATGGGCGTCAAGGACATCGGCGATCGCGACGGCGCGCTCTTTACCATGGCCCAGCTCGCCATTCTTTTGGTTGGGCAGCACTTCGTTGCCATAGCAGGCGTAGAAGTTCGTAACCTGGCGTACAGGAGTCGCTTTGAAAGCGCGGTCCGGATCGTGCGGATCCCACTCTGCTACGCGCGCGTCACCGGCGGCGTCGTTGATAAAGAAGTGGTAATCGCGTCCTGCCATGGCGTGCATGTCGTAGGCGGAAAGCAGGTCGACAGCTTCTTGCGTGGTGGCGGCGCGGTCGAGCACCAGACGGATGGCGAGCGAGGTGTTGATGACGGGCCGTTGCGTGTCCTGGTCACAGGGCTTGGAATCCAGGGTGAGTACGGCAATGGACACGCCGCATTCGTTAACACCGTCGAGCTGGGCAAACGGGCCCATCAACGCCGCGGCGCGTCCGGCGACGGAGTCAAGCGGAGTGTTATCGCCCAGGTTGTTAAGGGCGGCAAGCCCGATGGAAGCATAGCCGCCGCGTGGGTGATTGCGCACCAGCAGCGCCGAGGTGTCGTCCTTAAAGTCGTAATTGCGACCGGTGCGCACGCGGCCTTCGGCATCTACGGCGACAAAAGCGCTGCAGGCAAACTGGGGTGCCTGGACATGTGCCGGCACACCGGGCAGCACCTGCGCCACCACGGCATCGATGTAGGCCTGGTCGTCGCGCACGCCAGCGGCGATGATGCGATCGAGATCGTAGTCGTAGGCGATGTCGATTGCGTACAGGTCATAGCCATCCGCGTAGCCGGTCAAGCGTTTGAGTGACGCGGCGGACTTGATTTGCTTGTGATAAACGATACCGGTGGCAGCGGCAAGGCCGACAGCGACTCCCGCGACACCGCAGGTGATGGCAATGTTACGTGGCTTCATGACGACTCCTCTCGTCCTGTTAGCGCAATTGTCGCAAAAGGAGCGCGGGCATGATGGCTCAACTTGGTGAGTGGCGCGGAATTAAGCACGGAATGAAGAGTGCGGCGCTGGCGTGGCGGGGTATGCTGGAGGGGACCATCAACCCAGCGAAAGGGGAGAGCATGACGGATCAGGAAACGCCCGAGCGCGCGCATGTGACGGCCGATGATATCGAGGCCGCCAACGACCTTATCGACTTTATCGAGGCATGCCCCAGCATGTTCCATACGGCGGCGACCATTATGGCCGAGCTCGACGAGGCGGGCTTTACCTACCTGCCCGAGAATGCGGCGTGGGACATCGAGCCGGGCGGGCGTTATTACACGCAGCGCAACACCTCGAGCGTTGTTGCCTTTAAGGTGGGCGAGGACCTGGCCGCGACGTGGGGCGAGGACGGCGTTGCCGGTGACTATCATTTTCAGCTCACGGCGTCGCACAGCGATTCGCCGACGTTTAAGGTCAAGGCCGTGCCCGAGCTCGACGGCGCAGGCGAGACGCTGCGCCTGAACACCGAGGCCTACGGCGGCATGATCGACTACACCTGGTTCGACCGTCCGCTGGCGCTTGCGGGCCGCGTGCTGGTGCGCGAAGGCGACCGTATTGAGAGCCGTCTGCTTGCCACCGAGCGCGAGGTCGCTATCATTCCGAGCCTTGCCATCCACATGAACCGCGGCGTTAACGAGGGCTTTGCGCCCAACCGCGCCATTGATCTGTGCCCGCTCATCAGCGCCGGTGATCTTAAGCAGGGAGATTTTGACGCCCTGATCGCCGACGAGCTGGACGTCGAGCCCGATCAGGTTTTGGGCCGCGATCTGTTCCTGGTCAATCGTCAGGATGCGCGCATTTGGGGCTGGGCCGACGAGTTTATCTCGACGCCCAAGCTCGACGACCTGGCCTGCGCCTACACCTCGCTGCAGGCATTTTTGGGTGCCGAGAACGCGCATGACGTCTCGGTCTTCTGCTGCTTTGATAACGAGGAGGTTGGCTCCGAGACCAAGCAGGGCGCCATGTCGACGTTCTTGGCCGATGCACTGCGCCGCATTAACGGATCGCTGGGCTTTGACGACGAGTCGTACCATCGCGCGCTTGCCGCCTCGATGCTCGTGAGCTGCGACAATGCACATGCCGTGCACCCCAACCACGCCGAGAAGTGCGACGCTCGCAATCAGGTTGTGCTCAACGGCGGCATCGTCATCAAGGAAGCCGCCAACCAGCACTACTGCACCGATGCCTTTAGCCGCGCGGTGTTCCAGGCCATCTGCGATGACGCCGACGTGCCCACGCAGGCCTTCGCCAACAAGAGCGATATGGCCGGCGGCTCCACGCTCGGTAACCTGTCCAATATGCAGGCGAGCATGCATGCCGTGGACGTGGGCCTGCCGCAGCTGGCCATGCACTCGAGCTACGAGACCGGCGGCGTACGCGACGTCATGTACGCCATCCGCGCCCTCACCGCCTTCTACGAGCGAAACCTAACCATCAACGGAGCCGAAAGCGTGGAGCTCTAAAACCTGCCAAAAAGGGACAGGTTCATTTTGGCAGGTTTTATCTGGGCGAATGCAAAGGGTGAAACCGAACTAGATCGGTGGTACGTGGCCGCCGAGGTGCAGCGTGCCTCGGCGGTTTTTTGTGTACAGAGTACGGCTAATGCTAATAAATACTATACATGCTTTACGTATCTACCATAGAGTTTTATGATAATTTTAAAGTATTAAGGAGGGGTCATGACCACAACAGCCGCTCAGATCAACGTGCGTCTCGATGCCGATCTCAAAAGGAGTGGGGACGCCGCTCTCTCCAGGGCCGGTATGACGCCGAGCCAAGCGGTGCGAGCGCTCTGGCAGCTTGCAACGTCGCTGGCCGATCGCCCCGGTGCGCTCGAGGATATCCTGCTGCCCAGTCGTGCCCGGGCGGAACAGCGCGAGCGCGAAAAGGCCGCCAAACGTAAGCTCGAGCTCATGGATCAGGGGTCGAAGCTGTTCGCTGCCGCTTGCCGTGAGTCAGGAATCGATATGGTCAAGGCTCAGCCATCGGACGACGAAGAGCTCAAACGGAACGCCTATGCTGATCGCTATGGCGAGGAGATGAGCTGGCTCTATGAGTGAGAATCCTAAGCGCATCTTGGTTGACACCAACGTCTGGCTTGATTATTTCATCCCTTCACGACGCGGTCGTTCGGCGGCAATTGAGTTTTTGCGTGATGCGTGTACGGCTCAGGCTGAGCTGATGTATGCGGCGACATCGTCCAAAGACCTGTTCTATTTGATTTCGAGTGAACATAAGGCGTGGTATCGGCGAGAGCACGGTTCGCTGTCTCAAGATGCCGCTTCGGCGGCGACATCACTCGCATGGGATTGTCTTGATGTGTTGTCGCAACTTGCTACGCCCGTGCCCTGCGACCTGAGCGACATATGGATGGCGAGTAAGCAGCGTGAGCTCCATAGCGATTACGAAGACGATTTAATCATCGCGGCAGCGATGCGCGCAAAGACAGACCTTCTGGTCACCAACGATGTCAAGCTCTGCTCACACGCACCAGTCGCCGCAATGAGCGTAGAAGACGCAAAGAATTACTTAGCAACGCTCTAACAATTTGAAGACCCCACAGGTCGAACAAAAGTCAGCGAATGTCCCCAGGCAGGGCCGCGCCAGCCAGTCCCTATAGGTTGAACAAAAGTCAGCGAGAGCCCGTCTGGGCGAGCAAGGTGCCTTGGAAGAGGAGGGCATTGGCCTTCTGGCCATGCCCGACGATTGAAAGGCAGATTGCCGTCCAGACGGGGTCGCAGCGTCGAGTGGTCCGCCGTTCGTTAGAACGGCGGAACAAGATTAGTGTTCGATCCAGCAGCGAAGGGTCTCGCCGGCCTGCAGATGACGCAGATTCTCCGCGGCGATGTCGACCACGTTATTGAGCGTGGCGGCTAGGTGGAACCAGCCGGAGACGTGCGGCGTGATGAGCATGTTAGGCGCATCCCACAGTGGGCTTGTCTCGGGTAGCGGCTCGGGGTCGGTGACGTCGACCGCGGCGCCGGCGAGACGTCCCGACTCCAGAGCGGCAACCAAGTCGTCGGCAACCACAAGATCGCCG
>CAJMRJ010000112.1:0-5463 GCA_905215865.1 uncultured bacterium
TATACCTTCCGCGCGCTGCTGGGCTGCGATGAGGAAGTGGGCATGTCCGACGTTCACCATTATCTGGAGAACTATGCAAACCCCGACTTTCTGTTTACACCCGATGCCGAGTTCCCGGTCTGCAATGCCGAGAAGGGCCAGTTTGGGGCGACGTTTGTGAGCTCCAAGATTGACGGCGGGCGCATTGTGTCGTGGAGCGGTGCCGAGGCGAGCAACGCCATTCCGTCGCAGTCTACCTGCGAGCTTGCGATTGCCGCCGATGAGCTGCCGGCGCCCGTTGAGAACGCCGACCGCCTGGAGATTACGGCACTCGATAACGGGCATGCGCAGATTTTCGCCCACGGCATTGGCGGTCATGCCTCGATGCCTGAGGGAACGATCAATGCCGTCGGCCTGATCGTGACGTACCTGCGCGAGGCCGAGGACGCGTTTGGTGCGCGCGACGAGCGCCTGCTGACGCCTGCCGAGCACGAGTTTGTCAAGTTTCTGGCCTTTGTGCATGCGGACGCCTATGGCCGCGGCCTGGGTATCGACGCGACGAGCCCCGCGTTTGGCCCGCTCACCTGCAACCCCGGCGTCATCCGCGTGGCGGATGGCCACATTGAGCAGGTCATCGACGTGCGTTTCCCCGACAGCACGAGCGCCGATACCATCTGCGAGCAGCTCGAGCCGCTCGTGGGCCGCTTTGGTGTGACGTATCGCGTGGGTCGTACCAAGGTGCCGTTCTCGGTCTCTGCTGACGATCCGGCCGTAAAGGCGCTGATTGACACTTATAACGAGTTTACGGGTAAGCACGCCGAGCCCTTCGCCATGGGCGGTGGCACGTACGCACGCAACTTTGCCCGCGCCGTCTCATTTGGCCCCGAGGAAACCGGCCTGGAGCTGCCCGCATGGGGCGGCCAGATGCACGGCCCCAACGAGTGCGCCAACGAGGAACAGCTCAAGCAAGCGCTCAAGATCTATATCGTGGCAATCCTCCGTTTGAATGAATTAGAGCTTTAAGGTTTCGCGGTTTCCCAATTTAAGTTGCGGTGGAATAGTTCCTAGAAAGGGCCATTTGATGGCCAAGCGGGAACTATTTCACCGCAACTTTGTTTTTATTGGTGTAAAAGGCGCGCCATGCTTGGGTGGGGATTGTTATTCGTTTGTAAAGCCGAGCTGCGCTTGCGGTAAGGGTCTATCAGATGCCTGTAAGAAACCGCAGTTGGCGCGGACGTTGCCCGGTCGGGGCCGTATCTTTCCAAACAGCAAAGCGGGCGGGGTGCCCGCGAGTCGCATGTATGAAAGGAAGATCATGCTCGATCAGGCTTATTCTCGTCGTCAGTTCCTCGGCCTCGCTGGTGGTCTTGCCAGCATCGTCGGCCTCGGTCTCGTTGGTTGCGGTGGCGCAGGCGCTTCCAACGCTGCCGACAAGGGTAGCGCCGCTGCTGCCGAGTCCGTCTCCGGTGAGGTGACCTACGACGGTGCCTCCTCGTTCCAGGCTCTCGTCGAGGCTGCTGCCGAGAAGTTCATGGATGCCAACCCCGACGTCTCCATCTCCGGTTCGGGCAACGGTTCGGGCAAGGGCCTTACCGCTGTTGCCGCCGGCACCGTCACCATCGGTAACTCCGACGTCTTCGCCGAGTCCAAGCTCGAGGCCGATCAGGTCAAGAACCTCGTCGACCACGAGGTCGCCGTCGTGGGCATGGGCCCCGTCGTCTCCAAGAACGTGACGGTCGACGATCTGTCCTTCGAGCAGCTCAAGGGCATCTTCTCCGGCCAGATCACCAACTGGAAGGAGGTCGGCGGCGACGACGCCACCATCGTCGTCCTCAACCGCAAGGCCGGCTCCGGTACCCGCGCTACCTTTGAGGCCGCCGTCTTTGGCGACGAGGCCGCCGACTTTAAGGGCGACGCCGAGCTCGACAAGTCCGGCGATGTCCAGACTCAGATTGCCAGTACCGACAACGCCATCTCCTACCTCGACTTCTCGCACTTCGATGACTCCAAGTTCAACGCCATCAAGGTGGAGGGCGTGGAGCCCAAGAGCGCAAACGTCACCGACGACTCCTTTAAGATTTGGGCTACCGAGCACATGTACTGCTCCAAGGACGCCGACGAGCCTACCAAGGCCTTCCTGGAGTTCATGCTTTCCGACGACGTCCAGGGCAAGCTCGTCGAGGAGCAGGGCTTTATCCCCGTCTCTGCCATGAAGGTCGTCAAGGACGCCAGCGGCAAGGTCTCCGCTAAATAAGTAATCGCCCCGGAAAGGTTTGCAATGGCAAAACAGCTGCCAAAGCGCGACCTTGAGAACGTGGGCCTGGGCGTCACGGGCGCGTGCGTTGCGCTCGTGACGCTTGTCGTTGCCGCGCTTATCTTTATGGTCGCCCAAAAGGGCCTCTCGGCTTTTTTCAAGGACGGCGTCTCGGTCGTCGAGTTCTTCACCGACACCAAGTGGGACCTGGCCAACACAGCCGAAAACGGCCTGCCCTATACCGGCGCCCTGCCCCTGATCGTCACCTCGTTTGCGGTCATGGTACTCTCCACGCTCATCGCGCTGCCCATCGCCATCGGCTCTGCCATCCTTGCGGTCGAGATAAGCCCTAAGTTTGGTTCCAAGATCTTTCAGCCGCTTATTGAGCTTTTGACCGGCATTCCCTCGGTCGTCTTTGGCTTGATCGGCTTTCACGTGGTCGTCGGACTTATGAAGTCCGTTTTCCACGTGAGCACGGGTCTGGGCATCCTGCCCGGCGCCATCGTGCTGGCTGTCATGATCCTGCCGACGATGACCACCCTTTCGGTCGATGGCCTGCGCGCCGTGCCCGACGGCTACCGTCAGGGCTCGCTCGCGCTGGGCTACACCCGCTGGCAGACCATCTGGCACGTGGTGCTCAAGTCCGCCATGCCGTCGCTCATGACTGCGGTCATCCTTGGCATGACGCGCGCCTTTGGCGAGACGCTCGCCGTGCGCATGGTCATCGGCGGCATCGAGGCCATGCCGACGTCGCTGCTGTCGCCGGCGTCTACCATCACCACCACGCTCACCACGTCTATGGCGGTCTATGCCGAGGGCTCGGCCCAGGACGATGTTCTGTGGGCGCTCGGTCTGCTGCTGATGGGCATGAGCCTCATCTTCATCCTGATCATCCACCTTATCGGCCGCAAGGGGGCGAAGGCTCGTGGCTAGCACGCGCATCCACATCGACGAGGCGAGACTCGGGCGCGTCCAAAAGCAGGACCGCATCGCCACGGGCGTGCTGACGGCGATCGCCGCCATCGTCATGCTCATCGTCGTCTCCATGGTGGCCTACATCCTGTTCGAGGGCATCTCGACGCTGTTCCAGCCGGGATTTCTCACGCAGCCCGCGCGCGCCAACGGAACCCAGGGCGGCGTACTCTACCAGCTGTTCGACTCGTTCTATCTGCTGCTGATCACTCTGGTCATCTCGGTGCCCATCAGCCTGGGCGGCGCGGTCTTCCTGGTCGAGTACGCACCCGACGGTCCCGTCCGCGACATTGCCTCCACTGCCATCGAGACGCTGTCCTCGCTGCCTTCCATCGTTGTCGGCATGTTCGGATTCCTGGTGTTCTCGGTGCAGCTGGGCTGGAAGTACTCCATCATCTCCGGCGCCGTCGCGCTCACCATGTTCAACATCCCCATCCTGGTGCGCGTGATTCAGCAGGCGCTCGAGGACGTGCCGCAGGCCCAGCGCGATGCATGCCTGGCCATGGGCCTCACCCGCTGGGAGGCCACGCTGCACATTTTGATTCCCGAGGCCATGCCCGCCATCGTGACCGGCATCGTGCTTTCGGCCGGCCGCGTGTTTGGCGAGGCCGCGGCGCTGCTCTTTACCTCGGGCATGAGCTCGCCGGTGCGTCTGAACTTCTTGAGCTTTAACCTGTCGAGCCCCACCTGCGCCTGGAACGTGTTCCGTCCCGGTGAGTCGCTCGCCGTGCACATCTACAAGATTTACGGCGAGGGCAGCCCCGAGGCACAGCAGATCGTCTGGGGCACCGCCGCACTGCTGATGATCTGCGTGCTGCTGTTTAACGTAGTCGCCCGTATCGTGGGCAAGCAACTGGCAAGGAAGATGACGGCCGAATGAGCGAGATGAATGCAACGCCCGCAACCGAAGCGACATCGTCCGAGACTCAGGATTTTCTGTCGAGCGTGGGGGAGAGCGAGAAGCGCGTGCGCGTAAGCGGCAAGGCCGTGAGCGACGAGGTCGTGCTCTCCACCAAGGACGTCAACGTGTACTATGGCGACCACCATGCGCTGCACGATACGTCGCTCGACTTTCACAAGGGCGAGATCACGGCGCTCATCGGGCCTTCGGGCTGCGGCAAGTCGACCTTCTTGCGTAGCCTCAACCTGATGAATCGCGAGATTCGCGGCTGCCGCGTGGAGGGCGAGATCAACTACCGCGGGCGCAACGTGAACACCAAGGCCGAGAACACCTATGAGCTGCGTCGCTCCATTGGCATGGTGTTCCAGCAGCCCAACCCTTTCCGCAAGTCCATTCGCGACAACATCACGTTTGCGCCTAAGCGCCACGGCATCACCGACCGTGACGAGCTCGACCGCATGGTCGAGGAGAGCCTGCGCGGCGCGGCGCTGTGGGACGAGGTCAAGGACAAGCTCGACAAGAGTGCCTATGCGCTTTCGGGCGGTCAGCAGCAGCGCCTGTGCATTGCACGCACGCTGGCGCTCAACCCCGACGTGATTCTGTTCGACGAGCCCTGCTCGGCGCTTGACCCCATCTCGACGCTGGCGATCGAGGACCTTATGTCGTCGCTTGTGGCAGAGCGCGCCATCGTCATCGTGACGCACAACATGGAGCAGGCGTCGCGTGTGTCCAACCGCACGGCGTTCTTCTACATGGGCGATATGGTCGAGTACGACGAGACCGACGAGATTTTCCAGCGGCCCAAGGATAAGCGGCTGAATGATTACCTCACCGGCATGTTCTCCTAGTCCGGGACATGCTTGAGGCCCGCGGTGGCCACGGTCGCCACGGGACTGATTGGAGGGGCGGGTCATCTCTTGCGGGAGATGGCCCGCCTTTTTGCTCTGCGACCGAAACGACCACCACAAAGGGGACAGGCACCTTCGTGGTGGTTTGGGGTGGGGCTCGCTGCTATCATGGACAACGTTGAATTTCTACGAAGGAGCAGGGCATATGGCGATTCTTTTGGGATGCGATTCCGTCAGCCTAGAGTTTCCCACCAAGCATATTTTCGATAGCGTAACGCTCGGCGTGGGCGAGGGCGACCGTATTGGCATCGTCGGTAAAAACGGCGACGGCAAGTCGACGCTGCTGAGCGTGCTCGCCGGCACGCTGGAGCCCGACGATGGCCGCGTGACGCATCGCCGCGGCACCACGATCGGTCTGCTCGGCCAAAAGGACCAGCTTGTCGACACCGACACCGTGCACCATGCCGTCGTCGGCGACACGCCCGAGTACGAGTGGGCGTCGAGCCCCC
>CAJMRJ010000113.1:0-5454 GCA_905215865.1 uncultured bacterium
GACGGCTCGACCGCCACCTCGTAGGCACGATGCGTCGTCGTCCCCCGCGACCAAGCAGGCTCAAAGGACAGGGTCCTGCCACGCAGCAGGTCTAGCACGGACACGACGGAATACTCGGATACCGGCAACTGACGCTCGGCGACAAAGCCGCTGCGGGCAAAGTCGTACGATGCCGAGCGCGAGCTCGTAATATCACCTAGGTAGGCGACCGTCATTGCAACAAAGTCAAGCAGCTTTGTCGACACGTCATCGAATGCCTCGGGCACATGGACAAACGTAAGCTTCTTGCCATAGGAAAACGTACCGCCGCGCACATAGGCATCGGCCATGCCGTCGATATCCTTAACCACGTAGGACACCGAACCGCAGCGAATGCGAAACTCGAGCGCCCAGTTAAAACGATCGGCAAACAGCGGATTGTAGTACGGCACCAGCGAGGGCTCCAGCACTGCCTTGGGCGCATCGGGGTCAATGGTGCTGGCGAACTTGCGACGCATAGCCACGAGCTCGTCCATGCGCGCGTCCGAAAGATCGGAAAGCGCCGCCACAAGGCTCGGGCTCGTGGGGACGGGTGCCGGGAAGGGAAAATTGGGGTTGACCGCAGATGCGGTGGGCGCGGGGTGTGTGGGCTGCTTTGACTGTGCGGGCGGTGCCGTAAACGTGCGGACCGGCGTACGCAAGCCCTCGACGGGCTCGGCGCCACTGGCATCCAGATACGCCAGCGCCGTGGCGATAGCGTGCTTGCACATGCCGGAATAGCGGAAGGCGGCGGGGCAATCGCAGTCGTAGTCGACAACCTCGTGCTCGTCCATGTCGAGCGCCACGTGCGTCTTGTACAGGTCGCCGCGCGAGCCGCGCACCGTGCCCTCAATAGTCACATTTTTGGAGAAGCGCGAGCCGGAGTCCTCAAACGACAGCACGGCGCCGTTGAGCATGAGCGAGCGCCCCTTCATAAAGGTACTGCTGAGCGCCGCCTCCTTACGAAGCGCCTGCGCAAACGTCCCCTGCGCCATCACTTCCTCCAATCTCGCGCGGACCAGCAACGCCGTCCCTAGATCACCGTCACTCTGCCCTGGTTACCCACAATGGCCTTGGCCTCGGCCAGCAGCGGAATCGAGCGCGCGTTGACCTTGGCAGGCACCTCGGCGCGCAGCACGCGCCCGTCCACCTGCTCGATAAAGATCTCCACGCGGTCGCCACCCGGGTTAGCGGTGAGCACCGTGGACAGGCGCGCCATGTTGCCCTGGCTAAAGCGGCTGTTGGGCACCATGACCTCAAACACCTTGGGCTTGTTGTTCTCCTCGTTGAGCTCCAGCGGCACGATCTCCTGCGCGATAATCTGGTCGCCGCGGTCCGAGCGCTCGAGCTTGCCCTTAATGCGCACAAAGGCGTCGGAAAGCTGCGCGCCGGTCTCGGGATCGACCTCGCCGTACAGGTACCCCTCGGCCTCTTTATAGGTCTTGGGGAACACGACGACGGTGGCCTCGCCTTCCATGTCCTCGAGCTGCACGATGCCCATGGGGTCGCCGTTTTTGGTCACGCGCTTGGACACGCTCGAGACCATGCCGGCCCACCACAGCGCTTTGCCCTCGGGAATCTCCTGGTTGATGGTGCCGCCCGTAGGATTCTGAACTTCGTAGCCGGTGTCGATCTGCGAGAACGAAAAGTCGCGCGCTTTGCTGAGCGCATACTCAAACGGGCGCAGCGGGTGGTCCGAGACATAGATGCCCAGAACCTCCTTCTCCTGGCTCAGCTTGAGGTGGCGGTCCCATTCCTGGCCGTCCGGATCGGGCACGCTGACCTCAAAGCCCGAGCCCTCAACATCACCAAACATGTCGAAGAACGAGGTCTGGCCGCTCGCGCGGTCCTTCTGGCGCTTTATCGCGGCGTCGATGATGTTCTCGGGGTTGTTCTTGTCCACAAAGTGCATCATCTGGCGGCGCGGATAGCCCGTGGAGTCGAAGGCGCCTGCCTTGATCAGCGATTCGATCACGCGACGGTTGGCCTGGCTCGAGTCCACGCGCTCGACAAAGTCGTGCAGCGTCTTAAACGGGCCGCCCGCCTCGCGCTCGGCGATAATCGCCTGCGCCACGCCGGTACCCACGCCGCGGATGCCGGCCAGGCCAAAGCGCACGCCCTCCTTGGTAGCCGTGAACTCGGTGCCGGACTCGTTGACATCTGGCGAAAGCACGGGGATGCCGTCGTGGCGGCATGCCGAGACGTAGTGCACGATCTTGTCGGTCTTGCCCGTATAGGACGTCAGAACGGCCGCCATGTACTCGTGTGGATAGTGCGCCTTGAGCCATGCCGTCTGCATAACCAAGATGGCGTAGCCGGCGGAGTGCGACTTGTTGAAGGCGTAAGATGCGAACTCGAGAACATCGTCCCAAATCTTCTGGGCGACCTCGCGCGTGTAGTTGTTCTTGATAGCGCCGTTCATCCAGTGGTCGTAGGTGGTCTCGTCCGAGCCATCCTCCCAGTGGAGCACCGTCGACGTGAGCAGCTTGATCTTTTTCTTAGCCACGGGCTTACGGATACGCGAGTCCGATTCGCCCTTGGAGAAGCCGCACATCTCGACGGAGATGAGCATAACCTGCTCCTGGTAGACCATGGTGCCGTAGGTTTCGCCCAGAATGTCGTCCAGACGGTCGTCGTAGGAGACGGCCGGCTCCTTGCCGTTCATACGGTTGATGTAGGACGAAACCATGCCGGCGCCCAGCGGGCCCGGGCGGTACAGGGCGATCAATGCTACGACGTGCTTGTACTCGGTGGGCTTCATGTTCTTGATCGTGGCCGTCATGCCGGCGGACTCGACCTGGAAGACGCCGGCGGTGTGGCCGGAACCCATGAGCTTAAAGATCTCGGGATCGTCAAAGGGAATCTCTTCCTCTTTGATGTCGATGCCGAAGTTCTTTTTGATGTTTGCCTTGGCCTTGGAGATAACCGTCAGCGTACGCAGGCCCAGGAAGTCCATCTTGAGCAGGCCCATGTCGGCAACGGTATGACCCTCGTACTGGGTAATCTCGACGCCGCCCTTGGTGTCGAGCTTGGTGGGCACGTGCTCGTTGACGGGGTCGCGGCAGATCAGAACGGCGCACGCGTGCACGCCCTCGCCACGGGTGAGGCCCTCAATCGAGAGCGCCGTGTCGATGATGCGGCGGGCGTCGTCGTCCTTTTTATAGGCCTCGGCAAAATCGGGGTTAAACAGATCCTCTTTGCCGGGTTGTTTGTCGAGCACCTGCTTGAGCTTGACCTTGGGGTCGCTCGAAACCATCTTGGACAGGCGCTGGCCCATGTAGACCGGGTAGTCCAGGACGCGCGCGGCGTCGTTGATGGCCTGCTTGGCCTTAATGGTCGAGTAGGTAATGACGTGGGTGACCTTCTCGGGACCGTAGAGCTGGCGAACGTGCTCCACGACCTCGAGGCGCCGCTCATCGTCGAAGTCCATATCGATATCGGGCATCTCGGTACGCTGCGGGGACAGGAACCTCTCGAACATCAGGCCGTTCTCGAGCGGGTCGAACGCGGTGATGTTCATGGCGTAGGCGACGATAGCGCCGGCGGCCGAGCCACGGCCGGGGCCGACGCCGATGCCGTTGTCCTTGGCCCATTGCACGTACTCGGCAACGATCAAGAAGTAGGCAGCAAAGCCCTTGTCGCAGATGACCTTGTATTCGTACTCAAAGCGCTCTTTGATGTTGACGCCACCAATCTCGCGCGTGGCCCAGTCGTCACCATAGTGCTGGCGCAGGCCCTTCTCGCACTCGCGGCGGAACTGGCTCTCGTGCGTCTCGCCGGGGTCGAGCAACGGGAAGCGCGGCAGGATGATGGAATCCCAGTCGAGCTCGACGTAGCACTTGTCGGCGATCTCGAGCGTGTTGTCGCAGGCCTCGGGGCAATACGGGAACATCGCCCGCATCTCCTCCTCGGTCTTCATGTAAAACTCCGAGCCGGTCATGCGCATACGGTTAGGGTCGTCGACCTTGGCGTTCATGCCAATACACATGATGACGTCCTGCACGGGGGCGTCCTCGCGGCGCAGGTAGTGGAAGTCGTTGGTGGCGATGACCTTGACGCCCACCTGCTTGGCGATATCGATGAGTGTGCGGTCCATCTGCTCGTCGGTCAGGCCGTTATCGGTGGTGATGCCGTGTTCCTGGATCTCGATGTAAAAGTCGCCGGGGTCAAAGGTATCGCGGAAGGTCTCGGCCCACTTGATGGCGCCCTCCATGTCACCGCGGTCGATGTACTTGGGAATGATGCCGGCGATGCAGGCGCTCGTGCAGATCATGCCCTTGGCGTGGCGGCGCAGGTTGTCGAGCGTCACGCGCGGCTTGTAGTAAAAGCCCTGCACGGCAGCCTCGGAAACCGTCTGCATCAGGTTGACGTAGCCCTCCTGGTCCTTGGCCAGAAGGATCATGTGGTAGAGCTCGGGCTTATGGTCGCGGGCGAGCGTCTCGTCCGGCGTAAAGTAAACCTCGCAGCCAAAGATGGGCTTGATGACCAGGGGCGGCTTAAGCTCGTCGATGTTGCCCTTCTCGTCCCACATGGCCATGTCCTTGACGTACTGGGCGTGCTCGCGCGGGTTTGCCTCGGGGTCGGGCTCCACCAGCTCGTCGCGGCGGGCCTTTTCCAAGAAGGCCTTGTCGTGGCTCCACGTTTTGTACTCGGGCGTGTTGTGGTTGACGGCGTCGCAGGCCAGCGCCAGGTCGGGCACGCCATACATGTAGCCGTGGTCGGTAATGGCCACGGCGGGCATGCCAAGCTCAACGGCGCGGTTGACCATATCCTGGATACGGGTTGCGCCGTCGAGCATGGAGAAAACAGTGTGATTGTGCAGATGGACGAATGCCATGTGATGAGCTCCGATGCGGGTTCGTGTTCTGACTGAACGATTTTACCCCACGGCACGGACAACATCCGAACCTAGCCAAACCCACACGGCTCCTCTTGCAGTTGCGGTGAAATAGTTCCCGCTTAGGCCACCTGGGCCGCGATACAGGAACTATTCCACCGCAAGTTATCTGAGGGCTAGAGATTGTAGATGACTACTTGGGGCTCGGCAGGTTCGACGAAGATGGTCGGATCGGCCTGTTCCACGCGGACGAACTTGACGGTCACGGCCTCAAAGCCCGCCTTGTGCAGAACATCAGCGTAGACGCGCGCCTGCAGGGCGTGCTTCTCCTGCAGCTGTTCCGGCGTCTCGTCCGGTGTGCCGCCCGTCTTGTAGTCGATGACCAGCACGCGTGACGAATCCGCCGGGTTCGTCGCCAAAGCGTCGATGGCGCCTTCGGCATATGCACCGTAGCGAGCGATGTCCTCGTCCTCGCAGCCCAGCGAAAAGAACGGCACCTCGGCGCGAACGCACGGCCACGCGAGCAGGTCGGCACGAACAGCCGACTTGAGCCAGCGGTCCAGGGCAACGTCGAAGCGTTCGCGCTGCTCCGGCGTCAG
>CAJMRJ010000114.1:0-5272 GCA_905215865.1 uncultured bacterium
GTCATTGGGGACGTTCTTAAACGACTAGTCGTTTAAGAACGTCCCCAATGACTAGGTGGGGAAGGCGTGCGACAATGGTGGGCGTTGTGTTGTTCGCGCTAAGGAGTTGCCATGTTGTTGTGTCCCGTTTGCCATGAGCCGTTGGCGGACAATGAGCGCGGTGCTGCATGCGCGGGCGGACACCGGTTTGACCGCGCGCGCGAGGGCTATCTGTACCTCCTACGCTCGTCCAAGAGCGGCGATTCCATGGGCGATCCCAAGTCGCAGGCGCGCAGCCGACGTGACTTTCTGAACCGCGGCTACTATGCGCCGTTGCGCGATGCGATGGTTGAGCTGGTGCGCGAGCGGGTGTCTGGACGTGCCGCGTCTACGAACTGTCCCATGACGCTGCTCGATATTTGCTGTGGCGAGGGCTACTACACCAGCGCCATGGGCGCGGTGCAAGGCGTGGACGCTTACGGGTTTGATTTGGGCAAAGAAATGGTGCGCCTGGCCGCCAAGCGCGGCGATGCGACCTACTTCGTGGCCAACATGAAGGACATCCCCGTGGCCGATTGCGCCTTCGATATGGTGACCGAGCTCTTTGCTCCCTTTAACGAGCGTGAGTTTGCCCGCGTGCTGGCGCCAGAGGGCTCGCTCTACACCGTGGTGCCGGGCGCTCGTCATCTGTTTGGGCTCAAGGAAGTGCTCTACGACATGCCGTACCTTAACGATGAGAAGCTGCCGCAGACCACCGAGCTCGAGTTAGTCGGAACGCAGCGGGTATCTGCGAATATTACGCTTCAGACGCAGGCCGACATCGAGGCGGTGTTTCAGATGACGCCCTACTACTACCGCACGCGCCCCGCCGACAAAGAGCGCCTGGCAAACCTGGACACGCTCCAAACCGATATCGACTTCATCATCGCCGAGTACCGCCACGGCTAACAACCTGCCAAAAAGGGACAGGTTTTTTGGTAGGTTTTATCTGGGCAAACGTAAAGGGCCGACCGCGGAGATGCGCGATCGGCCCTTTTTAGTTGCTTGGCTGCAGAGGTTATGAGAAGCGAGCGCTTATAGGCGGTCCTTGTTCTCGGCCTTAACGGCGTGTGCCTGCTGAACAAAGAACAGGTCGTACACCACGATGACAAAGGCGCCAAAGTTGATGGCGTCGCCGCCAAACGCGGGAAGCGTGAGCACCGCTTGGGCAAGCGTGGCGACCGCGGCAACAATACCGAGCTTAAACGCGCCGTCCACCTGCGAAGGCTTGTTGGCGCCCTTGATACCGGCGACGCCTGCGGCAAGGTCGACGAGACCCTTGGCGATAAGCACGACCGCTGCGAGCGTGGCGTACGAACCGTACGTGGAATCGAGACCGCCCGTGGCGATACCGACGCCGGCGGTGACGAGGCTGGCGATGCCCAAAACAAAGTAGATGAGAGCAAGGATTTTGAGAGTCTTGCGAGTGAAGCTCATGGCTGGTCCTTTCGATACGAGTACGCCAACTTGGCGCACCCAATGTACTGCACATATGGTGAAGCACATTGTAGTTCAACGCGGCGATGCATGCGTTTGAAAGCGCATTGAGCCCGCGCAGCCAAACCCAACCTTTCAAAAAGGAAAGCTGGGCGTAAGTCAAATCGATGGCAGCGTATGCGCGGCGCTGCGATGATGGGTCCATGGTAAGAGCTGGACCGAAGGAGGAGCCATGATGTACGGAGCAGGGCAAGTGCATGAGCCGCGGTCGTTGGGAAGGCGCATGGGTGATTCTGTGATCGCTGCCGTGTGCACGGGATTGATGGCGGTGCTTTGCATTGGGATGCTGTGGGCCATGTCGCATGTGGGACAATAGCGGACGGTTGGGTGCCGACATAAACGGCGCTCACGTATTCGTTTTGCTTGTTAAGGAGTACCCATGGGCGTCGTCGATCCCTTTTCTGTTGCTCGGTCCGCGGGGCTTGAGCTGATCGGGAAGTCCGAGGGCCTCACGCTCACCGACGGCACGATGGAGCTGCGTGCCGATTTTGGCCGCATGCTTCCACGGCTCAAGCAGGGCCGTCTGCAGCAAGAACTGCTGGTAAAGGCTGCGCGCGCAAAAGGCATCGAGAGCCCATGGGCGATTGACGCCACGGCAGGCTTTGGCGAGGATTCGCTGCTGCTGGCGGCCGCGGGCTTTACCGTCGATCTGTATGAGCAGGATTGCGTGATCGCGGCGCTCCTCAAGGATGCTTTGGATCGCGCGGCAGATGATCCGGCGCTTGCGGTTGCCGTGGCGCGCATGCGCTTACATGCGGGCGAGGACAGCATTGCCGGCCTTTACCATACAGCTGAGCTGATCGGGCGGGGCGAGCTCACCGCTCCCGACGTGGTGTATCTGGACCCCATGTTTCCCGGACGCACCAAGAGCGCGGCGGTTAAAAAGAAATTCCAACTCTTGCACCATCTGGAGCAGCCGTGCGCCGATGAGGAGACGCTGGTCGAGGCTGCGCTTGCGGTGCACCCGCGCAAGTTGGTTATCAAGCGGCCGGTGAAGGGGCCACTGCTTGCCGGTGTTAAGCCGAGCTATCAACTTGCGGGCAAGGCCGTTCGCTACGATGTTTTGGTGCCGCCGCGCCCGTAGCTTTCGTGCGATGGCCGGCGCTCCGTCAGTGCCGTGCCGATGCGGGGTCTATTTCCAAGGGTGCGACGTCAGGTGCCAGCCGCCGCAGTATTCGCATTTGTAGCAGGCCAGCCCGCGGCGTCCGCGGTTTTCGCAGTCGGCCATAACGGCCTCGGCCTCGGCGCGCGTGTCGTAACGGTTTTTGCGTTCGCACGATTTGTAACGCCAGGCTTCATCGCGCTCGGCGTCCAGGGCGTCGCGGCGCTCGTCCTCGCGCGCAAACAGGTCGCTCATATCGCCGCCGGTAGCAGCGCCCAAAAACTCGCTTTTGGCCTTTGACCAGGCGGCTCGCTTTTTGCTTCCCATCTGCTTCGCGCCTCTCTCCAAACGCTGGTATCATTGCTCAACCAAAGTGATACCAATAAACGTGAGGTCGCCGCGTGATGATCAGAAAAACCCTCGATACCGACATTCCCGCTGTCATGGCTATCTATGACGCCGCCCGCGCCTTTATGCGCGCGCATGGCAACGCCACGCAGTGGCCCGAGGGCACGCCTTCGGCCGAGCAACTGGCTGCCGATATTGCCGCTGGTGGCAGCTACGTGTGCGAAGTCGACGGTCGCGTGGTGGCGACGTTTGCCTTTTTACCGGGCCCGGACGAGTGCTATGACGTAATTGAGGGCGGTCAATGGCGCAGCGACGCTCCGTACGCCGTGCTGCACCGCGTGGCATCCGACGGCACCGTGCACGGTATCGCGGCCGCGATGTTTGCCTTTGCCAAGGAACGTATCGACCATCTGCGTATCGACACGCACCAAGACAACCTGCCTATGCAGGGCGCCATCGCCAAGGCCGGGTTTAAGCGCGCCGGTATCGTATATGTGTCGGACGGTACGCCGCGCGTCGCGTTTGATTGGCTGCGTGAGACATAAGAGCGGGGACGCGTATCAACAATTTGCACGAACGAAAATGGCCCCGGGTGGGGTCATTTTCGTTCGCTGCGCTGTTTTGCGAGCCGGCTTTCGCAAGGCGCGAACCTACGAAAATCGCCGCGCGGCAACGCGGGGCGATGAGCTCGGTCGGGGGATAGGGCCCGCTTCGCCCGTCGGCCCATAAATTGTATCATCCAGTGTGGAACGTGAACGCCCGTTGCCGCGTGCGATGGGCTTGCAATAAGAGGAGAGCCATGTCGAAGCAAGCGGTCGTTGGAATCTTGGCGCATGTCGATGCCGGCAAGACCACGTTGGCCGAGGCCATGCTGTTCAACGCGGGTCGCATTCGCAAGCGCGGCCGCGTGGACGATGGCGATTCGCATCTGGACACCAACGCGATCGAGCGCGAGCGTGGTATCACAATCTTCTCGTCGCAGGCCGTGCTCGACCACGGCGATACCCACGTCATGCTCGTGGATGCGCCGGGGCATGTCGATTTTTCTGCCGAGGCGGAGCGCACGCTGCGCGCACTCGACTACGCGATTTTGGTTGTGGGCGCCAACGACGGCGTGCAAGGGCACACCGAAACCTTGTGGCGCCTGCTTGCGCGCTATGACATTCCGACGTTCATCTATATCAACAAAATCGATTTGGAGAATCCCGGCCGCGATGTTTTGCTGGCACAGCTCGGGAAGCGCCTTTCCGAGGGTTGCCTGGATGCCAACGAACTGCTGACGGGTGGTGCCGTTCAGGAGGACGCTGCCGCGTTGGACGAAGCGGCGCTCGAGGAGTTTCTTGAGGCGGGTGAGCTTTCCGTCGCAACGCTGTCGCGCACGGTCGCCGAGCGCAAGCTCTTTCCCTGCTTTGCCGGCTCGGCGCTCAAGGACCAAGGCGTGGACGAGCTGCTGGATGGCATATGCACTCTGATGCGTGAACAGACGTGGCTCCCAGAGTTTGCCGCGCGCGTCTATCGTGTCAGCCGCGGGGATCGCGGCGAGCGTTTGGCATGGGTTAAAGTGACCGGCGGCACGCTGCATGCCAAACAGATGATTAACGGACGTTCCGGTGCCGAGGCATGGGAGCAAAAGGTCGATCAGGTACGCATCTATAACGGCGAAAAGTATGAGCTTGCCCAAGAAGTTGCTGCTGGCGGTATTTGCGCCGTGACGGGTCTTGCGCACGTTCGCCCGGGGGACGCCCTGGGCGCGGAGCCCGCGGGCGATGCGCCTGTCATTGCGCCGGTCCTCACCTATACGGTGCTTCCGGGCGAACACGATGTCCATGCGGTGTTCAAAGCGCTGACTGAGTTAGCGGACGAAGATCCCATGCTCGGCGTAAGCTGGAACACGCATCTTGAGCAGATTCATTTACAGCTGATGGGCGCTGTGCAACTCGAGGTTGTGCAGCGGGTGTTGGCAGATCGCTTTGGCCTTTCGGTTGCGTTTGAGTCTGGCGGTATCCTCTATAAGGAGACTATTTCGCAGCCGGTCGAGGGCGTGGGCCATTTTGAGCCCCTGCGTCACTATGCCGAGGTGCACCTGCTGCTCGAGCCTGCCGAGCGCGGCACGGGCCTGACGTTTGACACCGCCTGCAGCGAGGATGTGCTCGACCGCAACTGGCAGCGCCTGATCCTCACGCACCTGGCCGAGAAGTGCCACCGCGGCGTGCTTACCGGCGCGCCGCTGACGGATGTGAAGATTACGCTGCTGGCCGGGCGCGCGCACGTCAAGCACACCGAGGGCGGCGACTTTCGGCAGGCGAC
>CAJMRJ010000115.1:0-5239 GCA_905215865.1 uncultured bacterium
TCGCTGCGCACTTCGTGCGGCGAGCCTCTTTGCGTCCTGCGGAATGTTTTGGGAGGTAGCCCAAACAGCCCCGGCGGGGTCCTGTGTAGTCACCCTTTAGGCGGAACTCTCCTGATGGGCTGGACGCATGGGATACTTTCTTGGCAACTACCGTTTATCGCGTATAGCTACCGCTTGCGGAATAAGTAACCCTCCTTAATAAACCGTATGGAATCCTAGATAAGCACGGAGTTTTCCAAGGAGACGCTGTCCTTTGTTGTGTGCAAGGGGCGGCGTCTCTTTGGCGCTTGGACGCTGTTGTGCAACAGTGCGGCGGCGCGTGCCATGTATTGAAAAGGCAATGTCGAGATGGGTCGTGATAATAATGGGCAAGTACGTAATCGTGGTCGAGTCTGGGTCGGATGTGACGCCGGAGCTCTGCGAGCGCTACGGCATCGTGCGCGTGCCCATGCATGTCACGATTGGTGACGAGACCGTCGAGGACGGCTCGATCGATCCGCTCGAGATTTATTCACGCTGCAACGAGTTTGGCGTAATGCCCAAGACCAGCGGCTGCGCGCCTGCGGATTTTGCTCACGTGTACGACCGTATCCATGCCGAGCAGCCCGATGCGACCATTCTGCATCTTGCGTACTCCGAGGCCACGACCTGCTCGCATCAGTCCTCCAAGATTGCAGCTAAGGGCCGCGACTACGTGTTCTCCATGGACACGCGCTTTGTCTCGGTGGGCCAGTCGCTTGTTGTCGTCGAGACCGCCAAATACATCGAAGCTCACCCCGATGCCACCGTCGACGAGATCTTCGCCTTCGCGAATTCCGTCATGGACCGCGTGCTGCTGGGCTTTGTTCCTACCGATCTTGCCTTCCTTAAGGCGGGCGGTCGCTTGTCCAACATGGCATTCCTTGGCGCCCATCTGCTCAAGATTAAGCCCTGCATTGAGGTAACGGGCGGCAAGTTCGTGGCAACCAAGAAGTTCCGCGGCTCTATGCTCAAATGCGCCCGTGCCTTTATTGACCACATGGTTGCGAAGGGCGAGATTGACTACTCGCACATTGGCCTGGCGTATTCGGTGGGCCTTTCCCAGGAGCTGCGCGACGACATGGAGGTCTATGCGCACGACCTGGGCTTTAAGGACGTTGCCTGGACCCAGGTCGGCGGTGTCATCTCGAGCCATTGCGGCCCGACCGCCTTCGGTGCGGTGCTCACGCTCAAGGCGTAAGGACTGGCGTCTATCGATTACTATTGCCACGGTGGCGGGCAGGTTGCGATGACCCTCTCGCTGCTCTTGCTGGGGCCAAATAGAACAACCCAATTGACCGCTAAACCGTTCCACCATCATGCGTATGGGCTAGAATGGCTCTGGCATTTATGTAACTAAAACCAATGAGAGGCAAGGTAGCGGGAATGGCTGAGATGACGCTCGAGGGTGTGGACGCTCGTCCCGAGGACTCCGCGTTTGCCCTGGGTCGCGTACATTCGATTGAGACGATGGGTACGGTTGACGGTCCCGGCATCCGCTTCGTAGTGTTTGTCCAAGGCTGTCCCATGCGCTGCGCGTATTGCCACAATCCCGACACCTGGTCGGTTAACGGCGGCACCATGGTGACCGTCGAGCACCTGATGGACGAGTTCCAGAGCAACCATGAATTTTACCGCAGCGGTGGTATTACGGTATCCGGCGGTGAGCCGCTCCTGCAGCCTGAGTTTTTGGCCGACCTGTTCCGTGCAATGCACAACAACCCCGATGGCCGCGTGCATACCTGCTTGGATAGCTGCGGCTATGCGTTCGATCCCGCGCATCCCGAGAAGTTCGATGCCGTACTCAACGAGACCGATATGGTGCTGCTCGACATTAAACACGCCGATCCCGTCGAGCATAAAAAGCTGACCGGTTGCGATCCCGCACGCATTCTGGCGTTTGGTGATGAGCTTGCCCGTCGCAAGATTAAGGTCGTTATCCGCCACGTGGTGGTGCCCGGCATTACCGATACGGTTGAGGAGTGCGAGGCACTCGGTCGTCTGATTGCCCCGTGGCATAACGTGGTGGGCCTGGAAATGCTGCCGTATCACACGATGGGCGTCGTCAAGTATGAGCAGCTGGGGATTCCCTATAAGCTCGAGGGCGTTCCACAGATGGATACCGCGCGCGTGCCCGAGCTGCGCAACGCCGTCATGACGGGCATGAAAAAGCGCCGCGCGGAACTCAAAAACGCCATCGGCTAGCGAGCCATTTTCAGGCACTCATTGGGGACAGACTTAAATGAGTGCCCCTGGGCACCAAGCTGATTGCCAAAGAGCCCCGTCAAGTTGCGGTGGAATAGTTCTTGTTTTTCGGCTTATGCCGCCCAAATAGGAACTATTCCACCGCAACTGCGTTTTGGGCGGAGATGCGCAACAGAATCGTGCCATTTGGATAAATACGCTTGTGGTTTCTTTAAAGACGCCTTAAACGCCGCTGAATATCTTTGGAAAGAAATGCCTGCTCGGTATTATGCTGCTCGTATATAAACGGTAGCAGTCAGGAGACCACGTGCGAAACAACGCATCGCGGGACGAGTATGTGCCGCAGCATAGCAGCAGATACGAGACGAAGGGCACGTCTTCGCGTGGCCTTGTTGACGCTCGCATCCGCGTGACGAAGATTGCCGCCATTGGGATGCTAACGTTGGCGGTTATTATCCTCGGAATTACCGCCAAAACCTACGCGTCGGAGCGAATGGCACACTCAGATGCGTCAACGGTACAGATGCAAAACAAAAAGGTCTCTGAATCTAAAGCCACCGCAAGCCAAACCCTGTCGACAGCGAGCCTCAAGACGAGGCTTTCGAAGGCGGACTTTAACGATATTCCCTCAGGCGATACCGTGCAGACCTTCTCACTGGTTGATGACCAGATCCCTGCCCTGGAGGATGAGAGCCTCGCCGCGCTCCAAGATGCCCTTAATCGGGCCCAGGAATTGGGCGATGTGGGCGTGGTGTTTTACAATCTGTCGAGCGGCAAGGGCGTGACGTATAACGCGGACGCCGAGGTGTACGGTGCGAGTAGTTATAAGGCGCTCTATGCGTTGTACATCTGCGAATCTCTGGTCGAGACGGGCCAGGTCTCACTCGATGATTCCCTTGGCACCTATGGTGGCTATAACATGGGCTGGCAGACGGTGCGCGACCTAATCGAGGCTGCGGTCGTTAATTCGGATAACGATTCGTTTATTGCGTTACGCGCGGCGTTTGACCGTGCCGGTTACGAGGATTGGATTGTCAGTCTTGGCATCGATTACGATACCGCGCTCGATCCGATGAGTGATTTTCCCACCTATTGCCCGCGAACCTCGGCCAAGTTGTGGCGCGAGATGAGCGAGTATCTGAGCTGTGGCAGTGAGACCTCCCAGTGGTTATCTGAACTGCTGTCATCAACATCGCGCTCATTTATCCGTGATGGCATTGCGGACGACCAAGCCTTGGTGCGCAACAAGGCAGGCTGGATTAGCGAGGATGGTTGCTATTCGACATGCGATGCGGGCCTTATCGACATCGACGGCCATAGCTATGTTATGAGCATCATGACGTCGATACCGTGGAGCGACCAGTCGAGCGAGGCTGTGGCCGCGATTGCAAAGGCGCTCTTTGATGTGCGGTCCTCGTTGGCCTAGCGACTTCGTAAAAAGTGAAAGATCCAAAATGCTGGTACCATACCGTGGATAAGCAATTTGTACGGATTTGGGGGATGGCATGGCAACCATCGCGATCATAGGCGCACTCGAAAAAGAGGTTGCGCAGATTAAGGAAGAACTGAGTGGCGCGCATGAGGCGCAGGAGGCGGGCTTGACCGTTGTGAGCGGCGAGCTTGACGGTCTGACGGTGGTCGCCACGACCGCTGGCATGGGTACCGTGAACGCCGCTGCCGCAACGCAGCATCTCATCAGCAAATACGCTCCGCAGGCCGTTGTGTTTTCGGGTATCGCGGGAGGCCTAAACCCTAAACTGCATATTAACGACGTGGTTATAGGCAAGTGCCTGCGCTATCTTGATACCGATACGGCACTCATCGCCGAGTCTGCGCCGGGGCTCGAGGAGTTTGTCTCGACGCCGGCGTTGGCTGATGTTGCCGCCGCCGTGCTTGCCGAGCATGGATTTGTGGATGCCTCGGCGGATAAGACTTCTACTGAGAAGGATCCCAAGCAGTTCCTGTGTGGCACTATCGCCACGGGTGACCGCTTTGTTACGGGTGACGCCATGCGTAACGCTGCTATTGAGGCCACGCATGCCGATTGCGTCGAGATGGAGGGCGCGGCAATTGCACACATCGCGGCCAAGAATGGTGTCGATTGCCTAGTGCTGCGCGCTATCAGCGATAATTGTGACGAGGCATATGACGCGTTTTGCGAGCGCGAGTTCGATCTGGATGAGTACGCCCGTACCGCGAGCGGCATCACGCTTGACATCGTTCGTCGTATCGCCGCCGCGCAATAGCACGCCCGTTTTGTAAGAACCTACGACCAAGGAGTGTCCATGGCCGATTCCATTAACTACCAGCTTGCCAAGTTCGTTGCCAGCTATGGCAAGGTTTCGCAGATTCCCGAGTCCACCTGCCCCGAGGTGAGCTTCGTCGGCCGCTCCAACGTGGGCAAGTCGTCGATCATGAACAAGCTTTTTGGCCGCAAAAACCTGGTCAAGGTTTCGAGCACGCCGGGCAAGACGAGCAACATCAACTTCTTTGAGGCTGACGACGTGCACTTCGTCGACCTGCCGGGCTATGGTTTCGCCCGTCGTTCCAAGGCCGAGCGCGACCGTTGGGCCGAGCTCATCGGCGACTTCTTCGACTCCGAGCGCAGCTTTAACCTGGTTGTATCGCTGGTGGACATTCGCCACGACCCGAGCAAGCTCGACCATGACATGATCGACTACCTGCAGGGCAACGAGTTCAACTTTATCGTCTGCCTCACCAAGGCCGACAAGCTCAGCCGCACCCAGCAGGCCCGCCAGGCAGCAGCCATCAAAAAGCAGCTTAACGTTCCGGCCGAGAACGTGATCATCACAAGCTCCCAAACCGGCACCGGCATCGACGAACTCAAGCGCCGCATTGCCGAGGCTTGCCTCTAGTAAGGGCCCCTCAATAAAATGCAGAACATTAGCCCGGCGACTTTCCAGAGTGTAGGTCCCTGTAGCCGCCGCCGGCGAAGTTAACATAGGGGAGGCCAGGGGCTTTGCCCCCAAATCTTTCCGCAGGACGGCAGGACCCC
>CAJMRJ010000116.1:0-5215 GCA_905215865.1 uncultured bacterium
TCGGCTGGGGCGCGGCGACGCTGCCGCGCTGGTTGGGCTTGCGGTGTTTGGTGCCGCCGCGGTGGCGGTGGCATGGACCGCGACAACGCAGTATTCGTTTTACCCGCAGCTTTCGGTGCCCGCGCCGTGGCCGGGCTATGTTGTGTACGCTGCCTGGATGGTGCTGCCCTGTGCGTTGCATGCGATCGATGAGAAGAGGTTCGGCTGATGGCTCGGTTGGATAGGGGCCCGGTGTCGGGCGCGGCGTGCGGCCCGGATATGCCGGCGATTGAGGTGCGGAGCCTGAGCTTTGCCTACCCCGGGGCTGATGCCGCGGTGCTCGAGGGGCTCGACTGGTCTGTTCCCCAAGGTGCATTTGCGCTGCTTGTTGGCGGTACCGGATCGGGTAAGTCGACGCTGCTCTCGCTGCTCAAGCCCGAGATCGCTCCGGCGGGCGAGCGCGCTGGCGAACTGCTCGTGCTGGGCGAGAACGTTGCCGACATGGACGTGCGCGCGTCTGCGGAGCGCGTGGGCTACGTGTTCCAGGATCCCGAAAACCAGATTGTGTGCGAGACCGTGTGGCACGAGATGGCGTTTGGCCTGGAAAACTTAGGCATGTCGCGCGACGAGATGCGCCGCCGTGTTGCCGAGACCAGCTATTTCTTCGGGCTGGAGGACTGGCTCCACCGCGATACCGATACGCTTTCGGGTGGCCGCAAGCAGTTGCTGTCGCTTGCCGCCGTCCTGGCGCTGCGTCCGCGCGTGCTGCTACTCGACGAGCCCACGTCTCAGCTCGATCCCGTTGCCGAGAAGAATTTTCTGCACGCGCTGTTTCGCGTGAACCGTGAGCTGGGCTGCACGGTTGTTGTGGCTACGCATCAACCGCGGCCGATGCTCGAGTATGCGACGTGTGCGTACTGGATTGAGGGCGGTCGCGTGCGCGAGGTGGCGGATACGGCTTCTTTGGGACGCCGCGAATCGCTGTTTTCCGATGACATGTTGGGGTGGGGTGCCATCCGATGTGCAAAAAACGGAGTATTCAGCAGGCGTGAGGACAATTTGGGCTCTCTGGAGCCACCCGGGGGCGTATCGAGCGCGAAAAAAAGTTCGGAATTGGACAAATCGTCCGAATTTGTGGCGCAAACGTCGCTCGAAAACGGTTCGGAAGCCTTCCCGCGCACGGATGGAAGCAGAATACTCCAAAAAATGCACGGTGGGTCGGCTACCACCCTGTCGGAAGGCTGGTTTCGCTACGATCGCGCGGGCGGTTGGGTGCTGCGCGGGCTCGATGTGACGTTTTCGGCCGGTGCGGTGCAGGCGATTGTGGGCGGTAACGGCTGCGGCAAGTCGACGATGCTCTTGGTCCTGGCCAAGACGGCTAAACTGCAGCGTGGCCGCATGGTGCGTGGGACGGCTTCGGCGGCGCTGCTGCCACAGAACCCCAAGGCATTGCTGGTCGCCGAAACGGTGCGCGACGAGCTGATGGAATGGGCTTCGACCTGCGGATACGACGAGGCCGCAGCACAGGAGCAGACAGCGCGCCTGGGCCTGGCGGGTTTGGAGATGCGTCACCCGTACGATCTTTCGGGCGGTCAGCGCCAGCTGCTTGCGTTGGCAAAGCTGCTGCTGATTGGTCCGGAGCTGCTGCTGCTTGATGAGCCCACCAAGGGCCTTGATCTGGCAAGTCGCTGCATTATCGCCCGAGCCCTGCGCGAGCATGCACAGGCCGGCGGCACCGTCGTCATTGCCACGCACGACTTAGACTTTGCCGAGCAGGTGTCCGACGACGTCGCCATGATGTTCGACGGCGAGATCGCCTGCATGGAGCCCCCGGCAGATTTCTTTGCCGACAACGTGTTCTACAGGGCGTGATGGAATGACGGATCATCGCGCCTCGCGCCTACTCACAAAAATGGAGATTCCGCTGCTCCTGGCGGTGCCGGCAGTGATGACTGCGGCGTTGCTGGCGGGCATTGAGCAGGCTGCGCTTGCCATGCTGGTTGTAGTGGCGCTCGTGCTCGCACTGTTCTTTGCGGGCTATGAGGTATCGCGCCCGGGCTTGCGCCAGATTATGCCAACGCTGGTTCTGGCGGCGTTGGCCGCGGCGGGCCGCATCTTGTTCGGCCCCATTCCCGATTTTAAGCCCGTGAGTGCTATCGCCATTATCGCGGGTGCGACACTTGGCCGTCGCAACGGCTTCATGGTCGGCGCGCTGGCGGCACTGACCAGTAATTTCTTTTTTGGACAGGGCATGTGGACGCCATGGCAGATGTATGCCTGGGGTCTGGTGGGCTATATCGGTGGCGCACTGGCGCATGCGGGCGCTTTTGATCGCGCCGATGGCACCGTGCGCATGCCGGCGCTGATGGCGTACGGCTTTGCGTCGGGCCTGCTGTATGGCGTTGTAATTAACGCATACGACATCATCGGTTTTGTGCAGCCGCTCACCTGGGCAGGCGCCGCAGCGCGTCTTGCCACCGCCGTACCGTTCGATATCACGCACGGACTCGCGACCTGCGTGTTTTTGGCCGCCCTGTACAAGCCCTGGTGTCGCCGCATCAACCGCGTCGTCGTGAAGTACGGGCTGTAGTGGCGGTTGCGCCGGGGCGAGAATCAATACTGACTTGGTGTCATATCAAAACTATGCCGGTTTACGGGGCTGGATTGACGCAGGCCGACCATACCGACATTTTCCGTAATAGGGCAAGCCGTTTACCTGCGGCTTTATTTTGCTCGAATTGCGTGTGGTCAGGGATCTGCGATTCAGCCCCGTAAACTGGCATAGTTTTGCGCACGCCGACTCGTATGACGGTCGCAGCGGGCTCCAGAAGGCTAAATGACCAATTTTCCTCCGTCACTGGGGACCAGCTGGGAGTGCTCGCCACGAAAGCGGTCCATCTACTACGTTTAGGTCGCCGTCCTCAACCACAGTGAGCAATGTGAAAAGAAAACCGCAGGTAGAAAGCCTGTGGTTTTTCGTAGAACATGGTTATGGTTGAGGGTAACGGCTTAAACGTAGTAGATGGGCGCTTTTCGCGGCAGATGCATTACGCAGGTGTCCTCGGAGAGCCAAAATGATCTGTTTTCCTCCGTCCCCAGGGGATCATTTTGGGGGTTAGAGCTCCAGGGCGAGGGTGACGGGGCAGTGATCGCTGCCGAAGATGTCGCCGCGGATGCCGGCGTCGCGCACGTTGTCGGCGATTGCGTCGCTCACCAGGAAGTAGTCGATGCGCCAGCCTGCGTTGTTCTTGCGGGCATTAAAGCGGTAGCTCCACCAGCTGTAGACGCCCTCGACGTCGGGGTTTGCCGCGCGCCAGGTGTCGGTAAAACCGGCGTCGAGCAGCTCGGTAAACTTGCCGCGCTCCTCGTCCGAAAAGCCGGCGTTGCCGCGGTTGGACTTGGGGTTCTTAAGGTCGATTTCCTCGTGCGCCACGTTAAAGTCGCCGCAGGTTACAACGGGCTTGCAGGTCTCGCGTTCAAGCGCGCTCAAAAAGCCGCGATAGGCATCGTCCCAGGCCATGCGCACGTCGATGCGGGCGAGTTCGTTTTGGGCGTTGGGCGTGTAGACGTCCACGAACCAAAACTTGTCGAACTCGAGCGCGCAGACGCGGCCCTCGGTTGCGGCTTGGGCGACGAGCTCGGCAGCCCCACCCTCGCCGGCGTAGGGCAGCAGCGCGTCGGCGTGCAGCACGCGCAGCGGTTCCTGGCGGCTAAAGACCGCGGTGCCCGAGTAGCCCTTGCGCTCGGCGTAGCTCCAGGTTTGGTGATAGCCGGGCAGGTCAATTTCGACCTGGCCCTCCTGCAGCTTGGTCTCCTGCAGCGCTAGGATATCGACATTGAGCTCCTGTGCGATCTGGATAAAGCTCGGGTCCTTTTTGAGCACGGCGCGCAGGCCGTTGACGTTCCACGAAGCGAAAGTGTAAGTCTGAGGCATGGTGTCCTTTCGACGGGGTTGGCAGGCTTAAGATTAACGCAACAAGAGTGGGGCGGAGTCCGCGAGTGATAGTGCGAACGCCGCCGTCCCTAAGACACGGACGGAGGACATATATGACGCAGGCAATATCGGACCCCAAACAGGCCTCCGCCGCGCTGGCGGAGCTGTTCGAAACCCATAGCCACGTGGTCTTCTTTGGCGGCGCGGGCGTTTCCACGGCGAGTGGCATCCCCGATTTCCGCAGCGTGGATGGCCTGTATCACCAGCGGTTTTCCTATCCGCCCGAGACTATGCTCTCGCACAGCTTCTACGGGGCGCATCCGGCGGAGTTTTTCGACTTCTACCGGACCAAGATGATCTCCCTTGACGCCAAGCCCAACCACTGCCACGCCAAGCTGGCGGAGCTGGAGCGCGCCGGCAAGCTCGACGCCGTGGTGACGCAAAATATCGACGGCCTGCACCAGATGGCCGGCTCGCAGCGCGTGTTCGAGCTGCACGGATCGGTCCACCGCAATATCTGCCAGACGTGCGGCGCGGTCTACAGCGCCGAATGGATTTGCGCGCGCGAGCACGAGGATGCCGCAGGCGTGCCCGTTTGCCCTGCGTGCGGCGGTCGCATCAAGCCCGATGTGGTTCTCTACGAAGAGCCGCTCGATGAGCGTGTGCTTACCGGCGCCGTCGCTGCCATCGCCGCAGCCGACGCCCTCATTGTGGGCGGAACCTCGCTCGTGGTGTATCCGGCGGCGGGCCTTACGCGATACTTTACCGGCGATACGCTGGCCATTTGCAATTTGGCGCCCACCGATCAGGATGCAAATGCCGACCTGCTGATTTCTTGCGACATCGCGGCCGCGTTTGCGTTCTAGCCCGCGCGCGCGGATACAATAGAAAGACTGATTGCAAAGCGACCCCGCCGCCAGCGCCCGAGCGCGGCGGCGCGGGCATTTTAGGAGGATGTTCATGGCGAACGACAGCAAGACATGGCGGTGCGGAAAGTACGAGCTCAGCTTTGACCGTCCGCGCATCATGGGCGTCCTCAACGTGACGCCCGATTCGTTTAGCGACGGCGGTGAGCATTTTGACCAGGATGCCGCTATCGAGTACGGCCTGGCGATGCTCGATGCCGGCGCCGACATCATCGACGTGGGCGGCGAGTCCACGCGCCCCGGCTTTACCCCGGTCAACCCCGACGAGGAAGCGCGTCGCGTGCTGCCCGTCGTGCGCGCGCTTGCCAAAGAGGGCGCCATCGTCTCGATCGATACGCGTCATGTGGCGGTTGCCAAGGCGGCTGTGCGCTGCGGT
>CAJMRJ010000117.1:0-5210 GCA_905215865.1 uncultured bacterium
CGGCCAGCAGACTAAAGTCTTGAAAAACAAAAAGGGTCCCGCACTTGCGGAACCCTTTTCAATTATTTTATGCGGCTCGTGTTTAGTAGCCCACGATGCCTTGCGGGAAGAAGAACATGCACAGCACGACGCACACGGCAAACACGACAGCCATGATGACGGTCAGGCGATCGAGGTTCTGCTCCATAACGCCTGTGGCAGAGCTGGAGTTATACAGCGAGCTAGCGATCATATCCGAAACGCCGGTGCCCTTACCGGAATGCATCAGGACGAGAATCGTCAGCGCCACGGCAGAGACAGCCCAAACGACAAACAGAAGAATCTGGAACGGACCCATAGATAAGCTCCTTAATAGAACAATTCAAACTCCAGTACTGTACCACAACCCCCGCTCTCCCCTACCCGCCACTCGGGGACGGGGTAGAAATGGCAGAAATACCAAAAAAGGGGTTGCCCGAATATGGGCAACCCCTTTTTAAAGAAACGCTTGGCGTTTTCTCTTAGGCCTCGGTGGCGAGCACGCGACCCGTCATCTCGGCGGAAGGCTCAATACCAGCCATGGTGAGCATGGTCGGAGCGATATCGGAAAGACGGCCGTCCTCGATACCGGTGAGCTGCGCCTTCTCATCAACGATGATGAACGGCACACGGTTGGTGGTGTGAGCCGTAAACGGATGCTTGGAACCGTCAGAAGCAACGTCAAACATGTGGTCGGCATTGCCGTGGTCGGCGGTAATCAGCGCAAAGCCGCCCTTGGCGAGAATCGCCGGGACAACCTTGGACAGGGCATCGTCAACAGCCTCGACGGCCTTAACGGCGGCGTCGAAGACACCGGTGTGACCAACCATGTCGCAGTTCGCGAAGTTCACGATGTAGAAATCAGCGCGATCCTCGTTGATGGCGGCGACAAGCTTCTCGGTAACCTCGGGAGCGCTCATCTCGGGCTGTAGATCGTAGGTAGCGACCTTGGGGGAAGCGACGAGCACGCGCTCCTCGCCCTCCTTGGGCTCCTCGATGCCGCCGTTGAGGAAGAACGTAACGTGGGCGTACTTCTCGGTCTCGGCGGTGTGCAGCTGCTTCAGGCCATTGGCGGCGATAACGTCGGCCAAGACGTTCTCGGGGAACGTCTTGGGGAAGGCGACCTCGACGTCAAACGTCGGATCGTACTCGGTCATCGTCACAAAGTGAGAAAGCTTGATCTGCTCGCGCTCAAAGCCGTCGAACTCCTTGTCCGTGAACACGCGGGTCATCTGACGGGCGCGGTCGGGACGGAAGTTGAAGAAGATGGCCGCGTCGCCCTCGTGGATGCCCTCGTTGTGGGCAGCGAAGGGCTCGACGAACTCGTCGCCGCGCGGATCCTTCTCGTAGTAGGCCTTGATACCGGCAACGGGGTCGACATCGGCATCGGACGCGTTGACCATGACGTCGTAGGCGCGCTGGATGCGCTCCCAACGATTATCGCGGTCCATGGCCCAATAACGGCCCGAGACGGTGGCAACACGAGCGTCGCAACCGGTCTCCTCGGAGATCTTCGCCAGGAAGGCGCAGAACTCACTCATGTAGCCAGCGCCGGACTGCGGGTCAACGTCGCGGCCATCCATGAAGGCGTGGACGCGAACGGTCTTGACACCGTGCTCGGCAGCCATCTTGACCAGAGCCTCGACGTGGTTCATGTGAGAATGAACACCGCCAGGGCTCATAAGGCCCATGAGGTGGAGAGTCTTGCCGTCAGCCTTGACGTCGTCCATAGCCTTGACGAAGACCTCGTTCTTGGCGATGGAGCCGTCCTTGATGGCGTTGTTGATGCGCGAAAGCTCCTGGAACACGATGCGGCCGGCACCGATGTTGAGGTGACCCACCTCGGAGTTGCCCATCTGGCCGTCGGGAAGGCCCACGTCCTCGCCCGAAGCGCCGAGCGTGGTGTGGGGGTACTTCTCGTACAGGCTATCAAGGAAGGGCGTCTTGGCAGCGGCGACGGCGTTCTCGCCATCGGCCGGAGCCAGGCCGCAGCCGTCCATGATAATCAGGAGTGCAGGAAGATGACGCTGTGCCATATGTCCTACTCGCCTGCCTTGACGACCATAGAGGCGAAGTCCGCAGCCTTGAGCGAAGCGCCGCCCACGAGGGCGCCGTCAACGTCGGGCTTGGCGACGAGCTCAGCGATGTTGCCGGGCTTGGCAGAGCCACCATAGAGAACGCGGATGCCGTTAGCGAGCTCCTCGCCGAACATCTCCTTGAGGGTCTCACGGATAGCGCCGCAGACCTCCTGAGCGTCCTCGGCGGTAGCGGTCTTGCCGGTGCCGATGGCCCAGATGGGCTCGTAGGCGACGACGACCTGCTTGGGGCAGGTGATCTCAAGACCAGCAAGGCCAGCCTTGACCTGGTTCACGACGTGCTCGACATAGGTGCCGGCCTCGCGGACCTCAAGGGACTCGCCGCAGCAGAAGACGGGAACAAGACCGGCGGCAACGAGGGCCTTGGCCTTCTTGTTCTGGTCCTCGTCGGTCTCGTGGAAGTAGTCGCGACGCTCGGAGTGACCGATGATGCAGTAGGTGCAGCCAGCGGACTTGAGCATGTCGCAAGAGGACTCACCGGTGAAGGCACCCTTGGCCTCCCAGTACACGTTCTGTGCACCGAGGGCGATGGGGGCAGCCTGAATGCGGTCATGAACCGTGGTGATGTCGATGGTCGGAGGGCAGACGAGCACCTCGACGCCAGCCGGAACCTCGGGCAGAGCCTGAGCCAGCTCGTCGGCGAGCTTGGCGGCCTCGGCGACGTCGTTGTTCATCTTCCAGTTACCAGCGATAAGAAGGGTGCGATTAGGCATCGAGAAGCGCCTCCACTCCGGGCAGGGCCTTACCCTCGACGAGCTCCATGGAAGCGCCACCACCGGTGGAGATCCAGCTCATCTTGTCGGCCAGGTTAAACTTGTTGACAGCTGCGACAGAGTCGCCACCACCGATGATCGAGGTGCAGTCGGCCTCGGCGACAGCCTCGGCGATAGCCTGGGTGCCGTGAGCGAAGTTGTCAAACTCGAAGACACCCATGGGGCCGTTCCAGAACACGGTCTTAGCGCCCTTGACGGCCTCGGCGTAGAGCTCCTCGGTCTTGGGGCCGATGTCCATGCCCTCACGGTCATCGGGGATAGCGTCGGAAGCGACAACCTCGGGGACAGCGTCCTCGCCAAAGTGATCGGCAACGCGGTTGTCGATGGGGAGCAGGATCTTGACGCCCTTCTCCTCGGCCTTCTTGAGCATCTCGCCGGCGCGCTCGACCCAGTCCTCTTCCTTGAGGGACTGACCGACGGACAGGCCCTGAGCCAGGAAGAAGGTGTAGGCCATACCGCCACCGATGATCAGGGTGTCAGCGGAGTCGATGAGGTGATCGAGAACGCCGATCTTGGAGGAAACCTTGGAACCGCCGACGATAGCGACGAAGGGACGCTCGGGCTCGGCGAAGATACCGGTCAGCGTGTCGACCTCCTTCTCAAGCAGGAAGCCGGCGACGGCAGGCAGGTAAGCGGCGGGGCCCACGACGGAACCCTGGGCGCGGTGAGCAGTGCCGAAGGCATCGAGAACGAAGACGTCACCATAGGAAGCGAGCTTCTTGGCGATCTCGGGATCGTTCTTCTTCTCACGCTTGTCGAAACGGACGTTCTCGAGAACGAGAACCTTGCCCGGCTCGACGGCAGCAACAGCCTCGGCAGCCTTCTCGCCGTAGGTGTCGGCGACAAAGGCAACGTCGAGACCAGAGAGCTCAGCGAGCTTCTTAGCGACGGGCTCAAGGGAGAGCTCAGGCTGGAAGCCGGTACCCTCGGGGCGGCCGAGGTGGCTCATGAGGATGACGCGAGCGTTGTGCTCAACGAGGTAGTTGATGGTGGGCAGGGCAGCCTTGATACGGGTGGTGTCGCCAACGACGCCATCCTTGATAGGCACGTTGAAGTCAACGCGGACGAGAACGCGCTTGCCGTCGACATCGATGTCGCGGACGGTCTTCTTGGTAAAGGCCATGTTTGCTTCTACCTTTCGTACGTGTCTGCCTCCCATTACGGCAGACGATTTCCTATAAAAAGGGCGCGACCCTAGGGTGTAAGCCCTATGAGGCCGCGCCCTTCTTTAGACGCTCAACGAGCTATTCGCTAAAAGCTAAATTAAGCAACGAACTTCTCGAAGTACTTGATGGTGCGGACCATCTGAGAGGTGTAGGAGTTCTCGTTGTCGTACCAAGAGGTGACCTGAACGAGGGTCTGGCCGTTGCCGAGGTCAGAGCACATGGTCTGAGTGGCGTCGAAGATGGAGCCGTGGGTCTCGCCGACGATGTCGCGGGAGACGATCTGGTCCTCGTTGTAGGCGAAGGTCTCGGGGATGGTCTCGGCGTAGGCCTTCATGGCAGCGTTGACCTCGTCGACGGTGACCTTCTTGTCAACGACGGCGTAGAGGTTGGTCAGCGAGCCGGTCGGCGTCGGGACGCGCTGGGCGGCACCGATGAGCTTGCCGTTGAGCTCGGGGAGAACCAGGCCGATGGCCTTGGCAGCGCCCGTGGTGTTCGGGACGATGTTCTCGGAGCAGGCGCGGGAGCGACGGAAGTTGCCCTTGCGCTGCGGGCCGTCGAGCGGCATCTGGTCGCCGGTGAAGGCGTGGATGGTGGTCATGATGCCGGACACGATGGGAGCGAAGTCGTTCAGACCCTTGGCCATCGGGGCGAGGCAGTTGGTGGTGCAGGAAGCAGCGGAGATGATGTTGTCCTCAGCGGTCAGCGTCTCATGGTTGACGTTGTACACGATGGTGGGCAGATCGCTGCCGGCCGGAGCGGAGATGACGACCTTCTTGGCGCCAGCGTTGATGTGGGCCTGAGCCTTAGCCTTGCTGGTGTAGAAGCCGGTGCACTCGAGAACGACGTCGACGTCGAGGTCGCCCCAAGGCAGGTTGTTGGCGTCGGCCTCCTTGTAGATCTTGATCTCCTTGCCGTCAACGGTGATGGAATCCTCGCCAGCAACGACCTCGTGATCGCGAGCGTAGTTGCCCTGCGTGGAGTCGTACTTCAGCAGGTAAGCGAGCATATCGGGAGAGGTGAGGTCGTTGATAGCGACGATCTCGGAGCCCTCATGACCGAACATCTGACGGAAAGCCAGACGACCGATGCGACCGAAGCCGTTAATAGCAACCTTTACTGCCATTGTGTCTCCTTTCGTAAGGCCCCCGCGAGCTACA
>CAJMRJ010000118.1:0-5167 GCA_905215865.1 uncultured bacterium
GGCCTCGGCAGGCTCGGTCATAGGCTCCTCATAACGAGGCTGCGCCGCCATATGAACCGGGGCACCCTGAGGAGTTTGCTGTCCCACAGGAGCGGACGCCGGCGCGTCCCCCACTGGAAACGCCACGGGCTCCGCCTGGTCCTCAACTCCACCCACGCGAGCGCCGCAGCTTGTGCAAAACGTGGAGCCATCGGGTATCTGAGCTCCGCACTTGGTGTAATACATCGCATCTCCCGTCTCTCGTCGCAGCCGCAATGCGCCCGCGCAGTTCTTCCAACTACACCGTACGGGAGAAATCGTGATTCTTGTTGCGCAACATTGCCGCCACGTCCAAAACTATGCCGGTTTACTACGATAAATCGCCCGAACCTGAGCATGCTACTTTTCAAGAAATCAAAACCGCAGGTAGACGAATCGGCCATTATCGGAAAATCCAGATATGGTCGAGGTATACCGATTCATCGTAGTAAACCGGCATAGTTTTGGACGAACGACCCCATACGGATAGCCTCATTGACCCGACAGCCACAAAATGATCCGTCTTCCTCCATCACATGCGGATCAAAAAGCCCCGCCGGGCCATGGTAGGCGCGGCGGGGCGGGCAAGCGGCTATGAGCAGCAGGATTAGAACAGACCGGTGATGTTGCCGTCGTTGTCGACGTCGATGTTCTCGGCCGCGGGAACCTTGGGCAGGCCCGGCATGGTCAGAACGCTGCCAGTCAGTGCGACCACAAAGTGGGCACCGGCGGAAACCTTGAGCTCGCGCACGGTGATGCGGAAGCCCTCGGGAGCGCCCAGGGCCTTGGCGTTGTCGCTAAAGCTGTACTGCGTCTTGGCCACGCACACCGGCAGGTTGCCAAAGCCGTTCTCGCGCAGCTCGGCGAGCTGACGCTTGGCAGCCGGCGTAAAGTCGACGCCGTCGGCGCGGTAGACCTTGGTGGCAACGGCCTCGAGGGCGTCGGCCACATCGGCGCCGTCCTCGTAAGCAAACTTGAGCTCGCTCGGCTGCTCGATCAGGCGCATGACCTCATCGGCCAGGTCGAGCGCGCCCTCGCCGCCCTTAGCCCAAACCTCGGACAGCTTCACATTGACACCGAGCTTCTGGCACTCGGACTCGATGAGCTCGAGCTCAGCCTCGGTGTCCGTCGGGAAGCGGTTGATGGCGACCACGCAGGGCAGACCGTAGACATTCTGAATGTTGTCGACGTGACGCAGCAGGTTGGGCATGCCGGCCTTGAGGGCCTCAAGGTTCTCCTCGTTGAGGTCGGCCTTGGCAACACCGCCGTTGTACTTAAGCGCGCGGGCGGTGGCGACAATCACGACGGCGCTGGGGCGAACGCCCGTCATGCGGCACTTGATGTCGAGGAACTTCTCGGCACCCAGGTCGGCGCCGAAACCGGCCTCGGTAATCGCGACGTCGCCAAAGCGCATGGCCATGCGGGTGGCCATGATGGAGTTGCAGCCGTGGGCAATATTGGCGAAGGGACCGCCGTGGACAAACGCAGGCGTGCCCTCGAGCGTCTGAACCAGGTTGGGTTTGAGCGCGTCCTTGAGCAGGGCCGCCATGGCGCCCTGAGCCTTAAGGTCGCGGGCGCGGACGGGCTCGCCGGCAAAACTGTAGCCGACAACAATCTCGCCCAGGCGCTCCTTGAGGTCATTGATACTCGTGGACAGGCACAGGATTGCCATGACCTCGGAGGCAACAGTGATGTCGAAGCCATCCTCGCGCGGCACGCCCTGGGCCTTGCCACCAATGCCGTCGATAACATGACGCAGCTGACGGTCGTTCATGTCGACAACGCGCTTCCAGGTGATGCGCTTAACATCGATACCGAGCTGGTTGCCCTGCTGAATATGGTTGTCGAGCATGGCAGCCAGCAGGTTGTTGGCGGCACCGATAGCATGGAAGTCGCCGGTAAAGTGCAGGTTGATGTCCTCCATGGGGATGACCTGGGCCCAACCGCCACCGGCGGCACCGCCCTTCACGCCAAACACGGGGCCGAGCGAAGGCTCGCGCAGGGCCACGGCGCTCTTGACGCCGCGACGACGCAGACCGTCGGCCAGGCCGATGGTCGTGGTGGTCTTGCCCTCGCCTGCGGGCGTGGGATTGATAGCGGTCACGAGGACAAGCTTGGCCTGGTGGTCGGTCGGCTCGTTGAGCAGGGAATAGTCGACCTTAGCCTTGTCGAAGCCGTACGGAATCAGATGCTTAACGTCGACGCCGGCGTTCTTGGCCACCTCGGTAATAGGCAGCGGCGTAACAGAACGTGCGATTTCGATGTCAGTAGGCATGGGCGGTCCTTTCGTTACCGGATGAGAAAAAGACCAATCCAGCATAGCACGCGCGCGCAATAGTAAAACGCCCGTAACCGACGAACGGCGATATGTTTACCCGATGCCCAGCGATAGCCTACAGATGCGCTAAAACAAGCCCATTTCTACAGGGTCGGTTCAATACCCAAATGCTCGAATGTGCGCAGGGTTGCCTGGCGACCCTGCGGTGTACGAATCATCAAGCCACACTGCAGCAGATAGGGCTCATAGACATCCTCGAGCGTACCCGGGTCCTCGCCCACCGCGCTGGCAAGCGTCGTCAGACCCACGGCGCGGCCGGAGAACGTCTTGGCAAGTGTCTCCAAGATGCGAATGTCCATCCAGTCCAGGCCGAGCTCGTCGATCTCGAAGAACTCAAGCGCCTGACGGCAAATATCAAGCTCAATTGGACCGTTGCCGCGCACCTGCGCATAGTCACGCACGCGTTTGAGCAGACGGTTGGCGAGGCGCGGCGTACCGCGCGAACGCGAGCCGATCTCGAGCGCGCTGGGATGGTCGATCGTCACGCCCAGAATGGTCGCCGAGCGCGTCACAATCTGGGCGAGTTCCTCGACGGTGTAGTAATCCAAGCGATACGAGATGCCAAAGCGATCGCGCAGCGGGCCCGTGAGCATGCCCGAACGGGTCGTGGCCGCCACCAGCGTAAACTTGGGGATATCCAGGCGAATCGAACGTGCCGCCGGGCCCTTGCCGATCACGATATCGAGGGCAAAGTCCTCCATGGCGGGATACAGGACTTCTTCGACCGAACGGTTCAGACGGTGAATCTCGTCGATAAACAGCACGTCGCCCGGCTGCAGGTTAGTCAGGATGGCCGCCAGGTCACCGGTGCGCGCGATGGCCGGACCGCTCGTCGTCTTGATCTGAGCGCCCAGCTCGTTGGCGATAACCGTAGCCAGCGTGGTCTTGCCCAGACCCGGAGGGCCCGAGAAGATCACGTGGTCGAGCGTTTCGCCGCGGCTCTGCGCCGCCTCGATGAGCACGCGCAGGCTCTGTTTGATGTGTTCCTGGCCGCAGTAGTCATCCAGGCGTTGGGGACGCAGGGTACGGTCGACATCAAGGTCCTCGGGCGTCAGCTCCGAACCCACCATACGCTCGCCATGCGCCATGGATGCCGCCGGCGAGTTGCCGGGCGTCGCCCACAGGTCCTGAGAGTCATCGGCTTCCCACATCACGCATCCATTCCGAGTCGCTTAAGCGCCGCGCCGAGCAGATCCTCGACACGCATATTCTGCCCATCATACCCGCTCAGGGCAACATCGGTCTCCTGCGGGCTAAAGCCCATGGAAAGGAGCGCCGCACGGGCATCGTCGATGGCCGAGGGAGCGGCAGTGGGAACGGGCATCGCAACCTGTCCGGGAATCACGTCGACCGGCACAAAGCCCTTGTCCTTGGCAAAGGTGCTCTTGAGTTCCAAGATGAGGCGCTGCGCTGTCTTTTTGCCCACACCGGGCACCTTGGCCATGCCCTTGTCATCCTCGGCCATTACCAGGGAATACAGCTGCCCCACGGTATAGGTGGAGAGCACGGCGAGCGCCAGGCGTGGGCCGACGCCCGAGACGGACACGAGCCGATCGAACATCGTGCGCTCGTCCTTGGAGGCAAAACCAAAGAGCGTCATGGCGTCCTCGCGCACCTGCATACGGGTATAAAGGCGCACCTCGCCGCCGGGCGCAGGCAGCGTGGCGGCAGTGCTGCCCGAGATGCCGAGCTCAAAGCCCACGCCCGATACATCGACGACGGCCGAGCTCATCGTGGCCTCGACAAGCGTTCCATGGAGCTGGGAGATCATCAGTATCCGGTTCCTCTCTGTTGATAGAACTCGCCACCGGTAAGCGCCCGGGTGCGGCTGAGGTTTACGTGGCAGATGGCGCAGGCCAGGGCATCGGCGGCATGGTCGGGATGCGGGTCGTGATCGAGCTGCGTGAGTGTACGAACCATATACGCGACCTGCCGTTTGTCCGCGGCGCCGGTACCCACCACAGCCTGCTTAATCTGCATAGGCGTGTACTCGCCAATCTCGAGCGCGCATTCCGAAAGCGCCACGAGTGCAGCACCGCGGGCATGCGCTGTAGGGATGGCCGAGCGAACGTTGGCGCCAAAGTAAATGCTCTCGATAGCAGCGGTAACGGGTTGATAACGCTCCACGACACCCTTGAGGTCGCGGGCAATATGCGACAGGCGCACCGCGAGCGGACTGCCCGCGCTGGTCTCGATACAACCGTAGGCACGGCAGCGAACCTCTCCGCGCCGTTCCTCGATAATTCCCCAACCCGTATGGGCCAAACCGGGGTCGATACCCAAAATGACCAAGCCAACCTCCCCTCGCCACAAGCACGGCGCAAGGCAAGGCCCCACGCATCATTCACGAACGTCTGTTCTAGAATAACACAACAGGGCCGAGGTGCTTAGTTGAAGTATCGGGGTTGGGAGCGAATCCCATCCCATAGTTAGTTTTGGCTAAAGAACGGGAACTGCCTCGGATCCACCGGCGGTTGCGGCATCGGTCCGCCCTGGGGTCCACCCTGCGGGCCACCCTGGCCGCCCATCATCTTATCGATGGCGTCCTGGACCTCGCCCTCAAACTTCTTCATGCCCTCATGCAAGCGACGCTGGCCGTCCTCGGAGCGCAGCTCTTCCATCTGCTCGGGCGAAATACCCAACAGGTCACCCAATATGCCCATCATCTCGCCACGCATGCGCTCGCTTGTATCCTCGTCGGCAAAACGGTTCACCTCAGCGCGCGCCAGCGCATCGACCGTCATGCGTTCCTTGCCGCTCAGCCCCAGGTCGGACCACGCGAGCATGTACGGCCAAGCGCGCTCGACAAAC
>CAJMRJ010000119.1:0-5037 GCA_905215865.1 uncultured bacterium
CCGCTTGCGGGTTTGACCTTCGTGCTCACTGGTACACTCGTCAACCGCACGCGCGACGAGGCGGGCGCGGCGCTCAAGGTGCTCGGCGCCAAGGTTTCGGGCAGTGTTTCAAAGAAGACGAGCTATCTGGTCGCCGGCCCCAAAGCGGGCTCCAAGCTCACCAAAGCCGAGCAGCTGGGCGTACCCGTGCTGGACGAGGACGCACTCGAGCAGATCTTGGCTACTGGTCAGGTGCCGGAGGCGTAATGGATATAGAGAATCGCAATTGCTCGCAGGCGGAAGGGCGCACGAAGCACGCCCAAGGGCAGGCAAAAGAGCACCTGATGGCGCGAATTCGCATTGCGGAACGTGAGCGCTTGGCAGGTGTGTCTCGCGATGCTTTTGAGGCGTTGACCGAGCTGGAGACGAGGCTCGGTCTAGCCTAGCGATACAGGCATCGTGATCTGCGTCACGTAGGTTGTGGGATCGTCGCTGATGATGTCGTCGATGGGGGCGATTTCGCGTTGCCCCGCTACGCTGCCAACTTGTCAAAAGCCCCGCGCCGGTTGAGCACGGTAAACGCGACAACGCAAATGACCGCCGACAAAATCGATCCGCACGGCGAAGCGATGCCCATGGGAAACAGCGTGTTGGAATAGGCGTTCGACAGCAGCCAAGCGCCCGGTACGCGAATGAGCGCCACGGCCAGCACGTTGTGCGCAAAGCCGATATAGCTCTTGCCGTATGCAGCGAAAAAGCCGCTAAAGCAAATGTGGATGCCGGCAAAAATCGCGTCGAAAATATAACTGCGCATATAGCCGGTGCCGGCGGCGACCACCGCGGCGTCCTTGGCAAAAAAGCCAATAAACGTCGGTGCCACCAGCCACATCAGCGCCGTGATCAGGCAGCCGTACACCACCGAGATCGTCATGGCATCTTTGAGTACCGGACGCGCGCGGTCACCCTTGCCCGCGCCGACGTTTTGCGCCGTGAGTGCGCTGACGGTGGCGCCCATGGAGCTCGGCACAATGAATAAAAAGCTGATCATCTTCTCGACCAGGCCCACGGCGGCGGCGTCGACGAGCCCTCGGTGGTTGGCGATGACGGTGATAAACATAAACGCCACCTGGATGCAGCCGTCCTGCACGGCCACGGGCACGCCAATCTTAAGAATGCTGCCGAGCACCTCGGGCTGGGGGCGCAGGTCGCTGCGCTTTACGTGGATGTTCGTGCGGCGGCTCTTGAGCCACACGAGCGCGAGGGCAACGCTGGCCGTCTGGGCGGTCACCGTGCCGAGCGCCGCGCCCACGGGGCCGAGCCCCATGTGGCCGATAAACAGAAAATCGAGCGCGATGTTGATGATGCATGCCACGCCGATCACGTACATAGGCGAGCGCGAATCGCCCAGCCCGCGAAAGATGGCCGAGAGGATATTGTACGCGGCGATAAAGGGAATGCCGACAAAGCAGATACGCAGGTAGGCGGCGGTGCCTTCGACCGCCTCGGGCGGCGTGCCAATGAGTGCCACGATCTGCGGGCACAGTGCGAGCAGGACAGCGGCCAGCACCACCGAGACACCCATAAACAGCGTGATGGTGTTGCCGATGGCGGTCTCGGCGCGGTCGAAGCGGCGCGAGCCCACGGCGTGGCCAACGATGACCGTCGTTCCCATGGCCAGGCCCACGAGCGTCACGGTAATGATATAGAGCGTCTGCGCGCCATTGCCCACAGCGGTGATGCCGGCAGCGCCGCTAAACTGCCCCATCATGTACAGGTCGGCCATGCCGTAGAGCATCTGCAAAAAGTACGAGAGCATATAGGGCAGGGCAAAGACCGCGATGGTCTTAAGGACATTGCCGCGTGTGAGGTCGTGTTCCATGGGCGGGGCTTTCTGGCTGGGTTTGTTCACGTACCAGTGTAGTGAAAACCCTACAACGATTGTAGAGTCAAGGTTTGTGATGACGCCGGAGCGAAAAAGTCTCGTGCACCATTATTCCGAGTGAATATGGACACACATCACGAGAACTCGCCGCCGGCGCTAACCTTGCAGAAAACGATTTCGGAATACTTGACACCATTATTCGGCGCGCAATAATACGTGCGTTTGCGAACAACGTTTGATGGGGGTTGAACCTGCGTGCGCAATCTCAAAATACTGTTTTCCTATCTAGGGGCATACCGTCGCGATGCCATCCTCGGCGTGTTCTTTGTGTCGGTCGAGACGGTGCTCGAGCTGTTTATCCCGGTCATCATGGCCAACATCATCGATGTGGGCGTGCCTGCGGGTGATATCAACTACATGCTGCTGCAGGGCGCGTACATGTTGGTGTGCGCTGCGCTTTCGCTGGTACTGGGTTTGGGTTATGCCCGCACGTCCGCCCGCGTTGCCTCGGGCCTAGGCGCTAACCTGCGCGAGGCCGAGTACAAAAAGATTCAGACGCTCGCTTTTGGTAACCTGGACAACTACGACGCCAGCTCGCTCGTCACCCGCATGACCACGGACATCACCGTTATCCAAAATGCTGTGGGCAACGGCTTTCGCCCTATGGTGCGCGGCCCGGTGACGCTTATCGTCGGCCTTATCTACGCGCTGATGCTGTCGCGCCCGCTCGCCACCGTCTTTGCGATCATCTTGCCCGTGCTGGCAATCGTGCTGGGCGTCATCACCTATCGCGTGAGCCCGCTCTACCGCCAACTCCAGACCTCGATGGACCACCTCAACGGCGTGGTACAGGAAGACCTCACCGCCGTGCGTGCCGTCAAGGCCTACGTTCGTACCGAGCACGAGGAGGCCAAGTTCGACACCGTCAATACCGAGCTCGCGCGCACTGCGACAAAGACCTTTGGCAGCGCGGTGCTCAACCTGCCGGTGTTTCAGCTGTCGATGTACGTGGCTGCGCTCTCCATCCTGTGGATTGGCGGCCGCATGATTCTCGCCGGCAAGCTGGGCGTGGGCTCGCTCACGGGCTTTATGAGCTACGTGCTGCTGATCATGAATTCGCTCATGATGATTTCCAACGTGTTTTTGCTGCTCACGCGCGCTCTTACGAGTGTGGGCCGTATCGCCGAGGTGCTCGATGAGGAGCCCTTTATCGCCAACCCCGCGGGAGACCTCGCGATTGCGGCGCCAGCGGACGGCAGTATCGAGTTTCGCGACGTTTCCTTTAAATACCGCGCGGATGCAGCCGAGGATGTGCTCGAGCATATCGGCCTTCGCATCGAGAGCGGCTCGACGGTGGGCATCCTCGGCGGCACGGGCTCGGGCAAGAGCTCACTTGTGCAGCTGATTGCGCGCCTGTACGACGCCACCGAAGGCGCCGTGCTTGTGGGCGGACGCGACGTGCGCGACTACGACCTCGCCGCCTTGCGCGACGCTGTGGGCATTGTGCTGCAAAAGAATGTGCTGTTTACGGGTACCGTGCGCGAGAACCTGCAGTGGGGCAATCCGCAGGCGTCGGACGATGAACTCCTCGCGGCTTGCCGCGCGGCGTGCGTGGACGAGTTCCTTGATCGCATCGGCGGGCTGGACGGCGAGTTGGGCCAAGGCGGCGCTGGTGTTTCGGGTGGCCAGAAGCAACGCCTGTGCATCGCGCGCACGCTGCTCAAGCATCCGCGCGTGCTCATTTTTGATGACTCCACCAGCGCGGTCGATATGGCGACCGATGCAAAGATTCGCGAGCACATCGCTCGGATTCCCGATGCGACCGTGCTCATCATCGCCCAGCGTATCGCGAGCGTCATGGATGCCGATCGCATTGTGGTGTTGGACGACGGTCGTGTCCACGGCGTGGGCACGCACGAGGAACTGCTGGCGAGCGACAACATCTACCAGGAGATTTACGCCTCGCAGATGGAGTTTGCGGGGAACGCGGACGCCGGCGACGGCTGCGACGATGGCTGCGCGAATGATCCGTTCTCCTCCGTCCCCAGCAGATCACCCTTGGAAGGGGGTGAGTGCCATGCCTAAGACCGCAGCCCAAGCACGCCCGGCCGACCTCAAGCGCGCTGTGCGCCGCTTGCTCTCCTACATGGGGCATGCCAAGTTCTCGTTGCTCGCGGTGGGCGTGCTCGCCTCCGTCGCCGCCATTGCGAGCCTCGTCGGCACCTACATGGTGCGTCCCATCGTTAACGGTTTAGCCACGGGCGGGGAGGAACTGCTCGCCAAGCAGGTCATCCTGACGGCGATCATCTACGCCGCGGGCGTGCTCTCGGCCCTGGGCTACTCACAGATCATGGTGCGCGCGGCCCAACACGTGGTGTCCGATATTCGCCGCGACCTGTTCGCGCACATCCAGACGCTGCCGCTCAGTTATTTTGACAGCACGCGCTCGGGCGACATCATGAGTTTTTTCACCAACGACGTCGACACTGTCTCCGAGGCGCTTAACAACAGCTTTGCCAACGTGATTCAGGCCGCCATTCAGGTTGTGGGCACCACGGCTATGCTCATCATCCTTAACTGGCAGCTCACGATTATCACACTCGTGTGCGATGCGGCCATTGTGCTGTATGCGCGCTACTCGGGCGCGCGCTCTAAGCGTTTCTTTGCTGCCCAGCAGGCATCGCTTGGCGACCTGGACGGATATATCGAAGAAATGGTCTCGGGTCAAAAGGTCATCAAGGTCTTTAACCGTGAGGCAGCGAATGTCGCCGGCTTCACCTGCCGCAACGACGAGCTTCGCCGCACCGGTACCGCCGCCGTGAGCTATGCCAACTCCATGGTGCCCATGACCGTTGTGATTGGCTACGTCAACTATGCCATCGTCGCCGTGGCGGGCGGCATGCTCTGCATCAAGGGGCTCGCCGATGTGGGCGCACTTGCAAGCTACCTGGTCTTTGTGCGCCAGGCCGCCATGCCCATCAACCAGTTTACGCAGCTCGGCAACTTCTTGCTCAACGCGTTGGCCGGTGCCGAGCGCCTGTTTGCGGCTATGGACCTTGAGCCCGAGGTGGACGAGGGCTGCGTGGAGCTGGTGCAGACGGGCGATGCCGCGTGGGCGTGGAAGATTCCCGAGGGCCAGGGCGTGGGCGCGTACGGGCACTTGCATGACGTGGCAG
>CAJMRJ010000120.1:0-5019 GCA_905215865.1 uncultured bacterium
CTGCGCGCATCGCATCACTCTGAGCGCTGGCGATGTTGGCGGCTGCCATGGTGGGATCGCGCATGACCGCGGCCTTCTGCAGGTCCTTGATCATCTGCTCGTCCTCTTGCGAGGCGGCGATGGAGTTGACGCCAAAGCTCACGATCTCGACGCCGCGCAGGTCGCGCCAGTCGGCCGAGAGGACCTCGTTGAGCGCGCGGGCGAGCTCGGTGGTGTGGCCGGGGATGGCACTGTAGCGGATGCCCATCTCCGAGATCTTGGCAAAGGCGGGCTGCAGAGCGGTGAGCAGCTCGGATTTAAGCTGGCTGTCGATCTTGTCGCGCGTGTAGCTATCGGTCACGTTGCCGCATACGTTGGTGTAGAACAGCAGCGGGTTGGTGATGCGGTACGAATACTCGCCGTTGCAGCGCACGGAGATGTCGACGTCCAGGCCAATGTTGTTATCGACCACGCGGAAGGGCACAGGCGAGGCGGTGCCGTACTTGTTGCCGATGATTTCCTTGGTGTTGATAAAGTAGACACGCTGGTCCTTGCCCGCGTCGCCGCCAAAGGTAAAGCGGCTGCCGATATTGGCGAACGTCTCCTTGATGGAGTCGCCCAGGTTGCCGCTAAAGACGCTTGGCTCGCTGCCGGTGTCAAAGACAAACTCGCCAGGCTCCAGCGCGACCTCGATGATCTTGCCGTTTTGCACCACGAGCATGCCCTGGCCGTCGTTGACGGCGATGACCGAGCCGTTGGAGATGACGTTGTCCTCGCCGCGCGTGTTGGAGCTGCGGCCGCCGGTGCGCTTGCTGCCCTTGCAGGCCAAGACGTCAGCGGGCATCGATTCGCAATAGATAAATTCCTTCCACTGGTCGGCCATGACGCCGCCGGCAGCACCCAATCCAGCTTTCAAGAGTCCCATGGTGATCTTCCTTTCTCGTCAAAGGCCGGGTGGTATTGGTCAGAATGGCTAATCGTCCTTGTTGTCCTTCATGACAACGGTGGTCTCGGTGTGGCTGAAGGTGTCGTGCTTCTCGGTCAGGTCGAGCTCGCCACAGTAGCAATCGGCGTGGGTGGCCTCGTTGGCCGTCTTGAGCTGGCCCACCAGCAGCACGTCTGCGATGATTACGATGATCAGCGGCGCGACGATGTTGATGAGGACGCCCTCGATATCAAAGGTGAGGTAGTCCGGATTGAAGGCGTTCTCGCCCATAAAGAGAATCTGGGAGAGGACAAACCCGATCACAAAGAACAGCACCGAGGCGATGGCGAGCTTGGGCTTGGAGCAGGGAAGCTCGCCGACCATGCGACCGGTCTGGCCGTTCATGGCAAACAGATAGCTCTTGCCGTTCCACGAGGTGGAAAGCATCCACACGGGGAACAGGGCATAATCGCTGTCTTCCCAGGTGTAGTCGAGCTGCTTGCTTTCGACCGTGGCGTCATCATATTCGTCGACGACGGTCTCGCGCAGGGCCGAGATCGTGCTCTCCTCCATGCGGCGCTCGGCGCGCGCCTTGCAGGTCTCGCAGTCCTCGTCGTAGCGGTTGGCGATGTAGCCGGGCATATAGGCAACCGAGAACGGGCGCAGCGCGTCGTAGTCAAACGGCTCGATGGCGTCCATATGGCCGTCGGGCATCTTGGACGATCCGTCGACGGGCACGCGCTTAAACGAGATGTTTCCCTTGCGGTAGGCATCGTAGTGGTCGGTGGTCGTGACGGTGCGGTCGGATTCCTCGGTTACGGTCTCGTTGGTCGCATCGAAGCACACTTCGCCGTCCACGCGGGCACCGTAGAGCCAAAACGGCACGTAGACGCCTTGGACCTCGTAGATGTGGTTGCCGGTGACAAAGCTCTTGGGCAGCAGAATCTTGCCCTTGTAGTGCTCCTTGAGCGCGGCCATGACATCGTCGCGCCCGAGCTTAAACGGAATCACCAGGTCGGGTGAGAAGTCGCCCGAGAGCTGACCGGATGCCACGGCAGAGTTGCCGCAGTATGGGCAGGTGGTAACGGCGACGGTGCCGTCGGACACGAGCTCGGCGCCGCACGACGAGCAGATGTAGCCGGCGTTTTGAGCCAGCTCCTGCACGGCATCGTCGACAGCGGGTTTGGGAGCCGTGGCTGCGGCATCGGCTTTGGCGTCTGCCTTGTCCTGGCGCTCGCGATAGAGGGCCTCGACTTCTTCGACTTCAAAACGCGAATCGCAGTAGTCGCAGACGAGCTTTTGTTCGGCACTGGCAAAGTGAAGGGGGCCGCCACACGCGGGGCACTGATAGTTGACGCTCTCGAAGGCCATAATCGGTCCTTTCGCTGCCGGAGGCTATGCGCCGATGGCGCCGCCGCAGTATTCGCAGCGCCCGCTGGCATCGGGAATGGTGGTTGCACCGCAGAAGGGACAGGTGACCGCGGTCTTGGGGGCCTTGGCGGCAACGACGCTGTCGCGCGTTTCCTGGCGCAGCTGCACCAGCGCGTCGCGGACCTCGGTTGCCTGGCGCTTGGCCTCGCGGTATTCGATGGAACCGCGCTGGTCGATGGTGGAGTCGTTCACGCGCAGGTTGATCTCGGTAAAGTACGGCGTGTTGACGTGAATGGTCAGGTTAAAGTCGTAATCCAGGTCGTAGCGCGGCGGGTTGTAGCTCTCGCGCTCGCCATCTTTGGTCTCGCGATAGATCTCGGTGCGATGCTCGTCGATATCCATATCGCAGCCGAGTACCTGTGAGAACTCGATGATGTCGGGATTGGCGTCGCGCCAGCGGCTCTGCGAGGTAATGATCAGCAGACCCGCGTCTTCGTCGAGCATGATGTTGGTGCGCCCGGCAGACAGCGTGCGCGTGGGGTTGAACGAGGCCAGGCGCTCGGCATTGGCCTCGCGGTAGGCGAGTTGCTCGCGGATATCGTCCGCGGTGCTGGAGCGATAGCCGTGGAAGTAGGGGGAGAGCTTACCGGCACACTCTTTGCACAGGTAACCTTCGCTAATCTTGGTCTTTCCCAAAAGTCCCAGCTCGGTACCGCAAATCGCGCACTCTTTCTTCTCGAACATCTTGTCAAAGAAGCCCATAGCTGCCTCCCATCAACTGGTAGCGTGTGTCACTTTTGATGATGGGCGAGCGCGCGATCTTTCACGATACCCAGACGGCTCAACGAGTCTCCACAACTGGGACACATGGCTCATTTTTGACTAGTCGTTGGGGACGTTCTTATAGTCGTTGGGGACGTTCTTAAACGACTAGTCAACAAAGCGCCCGGCGAGCATGAGCTGCTCGCCGGGCATCTTGGTTAGGAGAATATCGTGGCTGGATTTGCGAAAAGCCGCGGTCAGGACTACCCCCTAAGGGCCTGAGGCGCTCAAGATTGGGAGCGACAAGCCCGACGAAGCGTACTTAGGTACGCAAGGAGGGTTGGAGCCCCAAGGTTGAGTGCCTCAGTGCCCTTAGGCCAAATCTTCGCCGTTGGTGGCGATAACCTTCTTGTACCAGTCAAAGCTCTTCTTTTTGGAACGCTTGAGGGTGCCGTTACCCGCATCGTCGCGGTCGACGTAAATAAAGCCGTAACGCTTGGACATCTCGCCCGTGCCGGCAGACACCAGGTCGATCGGGCCCCAGGTGGTGTAGCCCAGCAGGTCAACGCCGTCCTCGGTCACCGCGTCACGCATGGTCTGGATGTGCTGGCGCAGGAAGTCGATACGGTAGTCGTCGTTGATGGAGCCGTCCTCCTCGACAACATCCTTGGCGCCCAGACCGTTCTCGACTACAAACAGCGGCTTCTGATAGCGGTCGTACAGGTCGTTGAGCGTAATGCGGAAGCCCAGCGGATCGATGGCCCAGCCCCACTGGCTCTCCTGCAGGTAGGGGTTCTTGGCGCCGGCGAAGGCGTTGCCCTGGGTGCGCTCGACATCGGGGTTGTCGGCACCGGCAGAGCAGCGGGTGCTGTAGTAGCTAAAGCTGATGAAGTCGACGGTGTTGGCAGCCAGGATCTCGCGGTCCTCGTCGGTCATGCCAACGTCGATACCCAGGCGCTCGAGCTTCTTGACGGCATAGGCCGGGTAGTAGCCGCGGCTCTGGACGTCAACGAAGAAGTAGTTGTCCTGGTTGTCGAGCTGCGCCTGGCGCACATCGCCCGGACGGCAGCTGTAGGGGTAGTAGCTACCTGCGGCAAGCATACAGCCGATCATGATCTCGGGATCGATCTCGTGAGCAATCTTGGTTGCCCAAGCGCTGGCAACGAGCTCGTTGTGGGCGGCCAGGTACTCGACGGCCTCCTTGTTCTCGCCTTCTTCAAAGACCAGACCGGCACCCATAAACGGCAGGTGCAGAATCATATTAATCTCGTTGAAGGTAAGCCAGTACTTCACCAGGCCCTTGTAGCGGGTGAAGATCGTGGTCGCGAGGTTCTTGTAGAAGTCGATGAGCTTGCGGTTGCGCCAGCCCCCGTACTCCTTGATGAGGTGAATCGGGCAGTCGAAGTGCGTGATGGTCACGAGCGGCTCGATGCCGTGCTTTTGGCACTCGCGGAATACATCCTCGTAGAAGGCCAGACCAGCCTCGTTGGGCTCGGTCTCGTCGCCGTTGGGGAAGATGCGGGTCCACGCCAGACTCATACGGAAGGTCTTAAAGCCCATCTCGGCAAAGAGAGCGATGTCCTCTTTGTAGTGGTGATAGAAATCGATGCCGGTCTGCGCGGGATAGTAATAGCCGTCCTCGAAGTCGAGCATTTTACGCTGGCCGGAGACCACCGCATAGCGCTCGGGGCCATGCGGAGCCACGTCCACGTTGGCAAGGCCGCGGCCATCCACGTCGTAGGCACCCTCGCACTGGTTGGCAGCCGTCGCGCCGCCCCACAGGAAGTCATTACGGAAAGCCATGCATCAATCCTTTCGCACGCTGTTGTCATAGGCTTAGTATCCCTACAAACAACGCGTCGCTCAACGGCAATGACGCAGGCCGACACTTCTTTTCGCGCGCGGGTGCCCGGCAGCCGACCCGTCTGACACTTTTTGATACCCGCCCCCAACCACCACAAAGGGGACAGGCACCTTTGTGG
>CAJMRJ010000121.1:0-4990 GCA_905215865.1 uncultured bacterium
GGACACATGTATGTCAATCCTGGTCTAACAGAGCCTTAAAAAATCATTCTGTCATGTATGCAGTTGGCGGCAAAGCCCCGCGTTCAGAATGATATTTCCCGGTCCCAGAAAATCATTATGCATAGAAAGTCATAATTATCATTTCGTAAACATTTCGATGAAATTAACGCCATGGCGCATACTTGCGGTTAAAATACCGCAAGGCCTAACTACCAACCTTTAAGCCGGTCCGGAGAGACCGGGAAGGAGAATTATGGCGAACAACCATACTGCGGGCACTGCTGCCCGCACCTTCGCGCCCAGCGAGCTTTGCCAGCGCATGCTGGCCAAAACCAGCAAGGGCACCTGCGGTCCCTGCATCCTGTACCTTGAGGATGGGACCATTTTTTATGGCCGTGCATGCGGTGCCGAGGGTACCGCGACCGGCGAGGTCTGCTTCAACACCTCGCTTGAGGGCTACTTTGAGGTCATGACCGATCCGAGCTATGCCGGCCAAATCGTAACCATGACCTATCCGCAGATCGGCAACTATGGCATCGACGAGACCGACGTCCAGTCGGCCTTCCCCGGCGATACCGCTCGCCCCGCGAGCGCTCCCGCCATGCGCGGCATGATCGTCCGCGACATGTGCGCCGCGCCTTCCAACTGGCGCTCGGCCGTCAGCGTACCGGAGTACCTGCGTGCCCACGGCATTGTCGCTATCGAGGGCGTCGACACCCGCGCTCTTGTGCGCCACCTGCGCGACAACGGCTCCAAGATGGGTATTATCTCGACGGAAATCTTTGACGTCGCCGAGCTTGCCGATCGTCTGGCCGCAGCGCCGACGCTGGTGGGCGAGAACCTGGTCAAGACCGTGAGTTGCCCCGCGCCTCATGCCTTTGCAGCTGCCGACCTGCCCGCTACGCATGACTTTGCGCTTGCCCCTGCCGCTTCTGCCCGCCACAACGTGGTCGCCTACGACTGCGGCGTCAAGCGCGGTATTCTGGAGGGCCTCGTCCGCGCCGGCTGTGATCTCACCGTCGTGCCGTGGGATACGCCCGCGAGTGAGGTGCTTGACATGAATCCCGACGGCGTCTTTTTATCCAACGGCCCCGGCGACCCCGATGCCGTGGTGGAGACCTACGAGCAGGTGCAGCAGCTGATCGGCAAGGTGCCGGTCTTTGGCATTTGCCTTGGTCACCAGATGATCAGCTTGGCGTGCGGCGCCCAAATGGAAAAGCTTAAATTCGGTCACCGTGGCGGTAACCAGCCGGTTATGAACCTGGTGAGCCGTCGCGTGGAAATCACCGCGCAAAACCACGGTTTTGGCCTGCTGTTCCCCAGTCTGGGCAAACTGATCCCGGAGCTTTCCGGCGGCGAGACCGAGCATGCGGCCGATGGCGACCTGCGCGCCTGGGTGCGTCGCGGCATCGCGCCGGTCGTGATGAACGAGCGCTTCGGCCGCATTCGCCTGACGCACGTGAACCTCAACGACGGCACCGCCGAGGGCATCCAGCTGCTCGACGCCCCGTGCTTCTCGGTCCAGTACCACCCCGAGGCCTCGCCCGGCCCCACCGATGCCCACTATCTCTTCACCGCCTTTACGCGACTCATGGACGGCGAGGAGAACTACCTGGACATCGACACCGCGAAGGACCGTCTGCAGGGCTGGAATTTCGCCGAGACCGCCGCGACTGAGACCGAGGAGAACTAACATGCCGAAACGTACTGACATCAAGCGCATCCTCGTCATTGGCTCGGGCCCCATCGTTATTGGCCAGGCCTGTGAGTTCGACTACTCCGGCGCCCAGGCCTGCAAGGTGCTCAAGGAGGATGGCTTTGAGGTCATCCTGGTCAACTCCAACCCGGCGACCATCATGACCGACCCGGGTCTTGCCGACCGCACCTATGTCGAGCCTATCACCGCGGAGTTTATCGAGCGCGTAATCAAGAAAGAGCGCCCGGACGCGCTGCTGCCCACGCTGGGCGGCCAGACCGGTCTGAACGCCGCCGTCGAGCTGGCAAAGGACGGCACGCTCGACAAGTACGGCGTCGAGATGATCGGCTGCGACCTGGCCGCTATCGAGCGCGGCGAGGACCGCAAGCTCTTTAACGAGGCCATGGCCGAGATTGGCCTGGAGGTCGCGCGCTCGGGCTATGCCTATAGCGTGGCCGACGCCGAGGCTATCGCCGAGCGCGTGGGCTATCCCTGCGTGCTGCGTCCGAGCTTTACCCTCGGCGGTGCCGGTGGCGGCATCGCGCATACCCACGAGGAGCTTGTCTCCATCATGAGCCAGGGCCTGGAGCTCTCGCCCGCCCACGAGGTGCTGGTCGAGGAGTCCATCGAGGGCTGGAAAGAGTATGAGATGGAGGTCATGCGCGACCACGCCGGTAACGGCATCATCGTGTGCTCCATCGAGAATCTCGACCCCATGGGCGTGCATACCGGCGACTCCATCACCGTGGCGCCGGCGCAGACGCTCTCCGATCTTGAGTATCAGCGCATGCGCGTGGCCTCGCTTGCCATTCTAGAGAAGATCGGCGTCGAGACCGGTGGCTCCAACGTGCAGTTTGCCGTGAACCCCAACACCGGTCGCTTGATCGTCATCGAGATGAACCCGCGCGTGAGCCGTTCGTCCGCGCTGGCCTCCAAGGCCACGGGTTTTCCCATCGCTAAGGCCGCCGCGCGCCTGGCAGTGGGCTATACGCTCGACGAGATCGTCAACGACATCACCAAGGCAACGCCCGCCTGCTTTGAGCCCACGATTGACTACTGCGTGGTCAAGGTGCCGCGCTTTGCCTTCGAGAAGTTCAAGGGTACCGACCCCACGCTCACCACGCGCATGAAGGCCGTGGGCGAAATCATGGCGATCGGCCGCACCTTTGAGGAGGCCTTTGGCAAGGCCATGCGCTCGCTGGAGGACGGTCACCAGGGTATCTGCGCCGGTGGCAAGGAGGGTGCCGACAAGCTGAGCGACGATGAGCTCGCCCAGGCCGTGGCGACCCCGACCGAGCACCGCATTTTCTTTGTGGTCGAGGCCCTGCGCCGTGGCTGGGACATCGCTCGTATCCATGCCATCTGCGGTATCGATCCGTGGTACCTCAACCGTATCAACGATATGGTGCAGGTCCAGGAGAGCATCCGCGGCCTGCGTGTGGAGGACATTGACGCCGACGCGATGCGCCTGCTCAAGCAGTACGGCACGAGCGACGCCGAGATTGCCGCGCTGACCGGCTCGGATGAGCGCTTTGTGCGCGCCTACCGCAAGGGTCTGGGCGTGGTTCCCGGCATGAAGACGGTCGATACCTGCGCTGCGGAGTTCTCGAGCGCCACGGAGTACCACTACAAGACGTACGAGAACATCTACCGCACGAGCCCGGATGCCAAGAAGTGCGTTGCCCCCGACGAGACCACGCCGGCGGACAAGCCCAAGGCGATGATCCTGGGCGCCGGCCCCAACCGCATTGGTCAGGGTATCGAGTTCGATTACTGCTGCGTGCACGCGAGCTACGCGCTGGCGGCCCGCGGCTTCGAGACCATCATGGTCAACTGCAACCCCGAGACCGTCTCGACTGACTACGACACCTCGGACCGCTTGTACTTTGAGCCGCTCACCTATGAGGACGTCATGGATGTCATCGATGTTGAGCGACCCGACGGCGTCGTGGTGACGCTCGGCGGCCAGACTCCGCTTAAGCTGGCGCGCATGCTCGAGGAGAGCGGCGTGAACATTATGGGCACCAAGCCCGATGCCATCGACTTTGCCGAGGACCGCGAGCGCTTTGCCGCTCTGCTCGACAAGCTGGGCATCATGTACCCGCCGGCGGGCCAGGCCACCTCGTTTGAGGAGGCCGAGGCCGTGGCCGCGCACATCGGCTACCCGCTGCTGGTGCGTCCGAGCTACGTGCTGGGCGGCCGCGGCATGATGATCGCCTATGATGCCGAGCATCTGCGCGATTACATGGCCGAGGCTGCGCGCATTAGCCCCGACTACCCGGTGTACCTGGACCGCTTCTTGGAGGGTGCGATCGAGTCCGACGTCGACGCCCTGTGCGACGGCGAGGAGGTCTACATCGGCGGTATCCTGGAGCATATCGAGGAGGCCGGTATTCACTCCGGCGACTCTGCGACCTGCATCCCGCCGTTCAGCTTTAGCGAGAGCCTGCAGGCGAAGCTCCGCGAGACCACGCGCCGCATCGCGATGGCGCTGGGAGTCCGCGGCCTGGTCAACGTGCAGTACGCCATCAAGGGCGAGACCGTCTACGTGATCGAGGCCAACCCGCGCGCGAGCCGCACCGTGCCGTTTATCTCCAAGGCCACCGGTGTGCCGCTCGCCAAGTGCGCGGCGCGTATCATGGCGGGCGATTCCATCGCGAGCCTGGGCCTGCCGAGCGACGAGCGTCAGCTCGATTGGTTCTGCATGAAGGAAGCCGTTATGCCCTGGGGCCGTTTCCCCGGTGCCGACGTTATCCTGGGGCCCGAGATGAAGTCGACGGGCGAGGTCATGGGTATCGCCAAGAGCTATCCCGAGGCATACGCCAAGACGCAGCTGGCGATCGACTACAAGCTGCCCGATCCGAGCTGCGGCAAGGTGTTCATCAGCGTGTGCGACCGCGACAAACGCCATATCCTTTCGGTCGCGCGTATCCTGCGCTACCTGGGCTTTGATATCTGCTCCACCGAGGGTACGGCGCGCGTGCTGCGCGGCGGCAACGTGACCTGCGAGGTCGTGGAGAAGATCAGCGGCCCGCACGACGGCGAGTGCCCCAACATCGGCGACCTCATCGCTGATGGCAAGATTGCGGTGATCATCAACACGCCGTACGGCCCGGGCTCGCGTGGCGATGGCTACCTGCTGCGTACCGAGGCCGTGCGTCGCGGCGTGACCTGCGTGACGGCGATGTCTGCGGCCAACACGTACGTGAGCGCCATCGAGGCCGTGCGCGAGGACCAGCAGGGTCACGGCAGCGTCAACGACATGGGCATGGACGTCATCGCCCTGCAGGACCT
>CAJMRJ010000122.1:0-4943 GCA_905215865.1 uncultured bacterium
ACCGCTGAGCAGAGTGGCGCCGAGGTTTCGGATTCCGTGGGCGCGCCTACAGCTAGTGCCGCCACAACAGAGGCAGCAACTGGCGACGAAGGCTCGACGACGGGGGAGAGCCCTGCCACGAGCGAGCAGTCTTCGACGGCATCCGCTGGCCAAGCAGGATCTGCCGCCGCGGCTGCCGTTCAGACAGAGAACCCGACAGAAACCGGCGATGTCGCCAAGAAGCAGGTCGAGGTCTCGTTCTCGATCATCGGCACCGATGCCGACGGCAGGGCTCAGACCTGGGTGGCACCTACGCAGCTTAAGCTCGACGAGGGCTCGACGGCTGCGGATGCCTTCGTTAAGCTGCAGCAGAAGACGGGCTTTAAAGCGGATTACGAACCGAACACGGCATACGGCTTCTACCTCAAAAGCATTACGTCCCCGACAGATGGCCGCACGCTTGCCTACGATCCGACGACTTATGCCTTCTGGCAGTTGTTCGTCGACGGCGCGTCTTCCTCGGTTGGCGCGAGCAGCGTTAAGCTCACCCAGGGGCAGAAGATTGAGTTTGCCTATACGGCTGGTAGCGCGTCCCCTGTCGTTAAGGACCAGGTTGCCGCAAATGTGACCGTCATTGGTCGCGATGCCCAGGGCAAGACTCAGACTTGGGTCGATAATGCGCAGTATGTGGTGACGTCCGGCTCGAGCGCGCTTGATCTTACGAAGGTCGCGCTCGAGGCGAATGGCATCGACGCCGTTGCTGCGGGCTCCTTCATTCTGAGCCTTAAGTACAACGGCGTTGAGCTGGGTACGCCGTTCGATTATTCGACCTATTGGCAGCTGTTCATCAACGGCAAGTCGAGCGACTATACGGCAGACAATGTCACCATCCATGCCGGCGATACCGTCACGTGGTTCTACGGTGGCTGGGGCGACCAGCTGCCCCCCGATTCTGTCCATGCTTCCGTTCAGGTCCTCGGTAAGGACAAGGATGGCAAGCAGCAGGTTTGGGCTTCGACGGGCCAGACGAGTCTCAAGGCGGGCTCTACTGCCAAGGATCTCCTTGAGCAGACCGGCCTTACTCTCGATGCTGGCGAATCGTCTTGGGGCTGGTTCCTCAACGGCATTACTTCGCCGTTCGATGGTAAGTCCTATGGGTATGATCCTGCGACCAATAGCTATTGGCGCTTCTATGTAAATGGCAAGTTCGCCGACGTTGGCGCCGGTAGCTACGAGCTCGGCGAGGGCGACGCCATTACCTTTATGTATGCTGGCGACAGCGATGCCCTCCCTGGTCAGGTGCTTGGATCCGCCGATATTATCGGCCCCGATGTCAACGGGAATGATTCGCGTTGGGGCACGGCGAGTAACGTTTCTCTGCCCGAAGGCTCCACGGCCCAGAACCTTATTGAGGCAGTTCTGAAGGCCAAGGGCGTTGCGTACAACGGCTCCCAGATTGGTGAGTACTGGTTCCTTAATTCCATTACTTCGCCGTTCGATCACAAGCCATATGGCTGGGATGCTGCGACCAATAAATATTGGCATCTGTATATCAACGGAGAGCCCTCATCTCTCTGCGCCAACCAGGTCACGCTCAAGAGCGACGACAAGGTTACGTTTGCCTACACCACCGATAATTCGCCCATGCCCGATCCCGACAAGATTGTCGTGGACCCGAGCGCGACGACTCCTGATTGGGATGCCGAGTGGGCCGGTTACGGCAACAGTGGCAACGGTTCGACCGTAACGGATGCCAAGACGCCTGCGCAGGCCGCCGGTCTTAAGTGGGCCTTCGATTGGAAGGCCGAGTCTGGTCAGCAGTATGCCAACTGCAGCGAACCTGTCATCGCTAACGGCTTTGTCTACATCGCGACCGAGAACGAGCTCATTAAGATCGATTCGTCCACGGGCAAAAAGGTTGCCTCTGCGCCGCTTGCCTCTAAGGTGAGCTATACCTCTCGTCCGATCTATACCAATGGCCTTCTCATCGTTCCGCTCAACGGCGGTGCGGTCCAGGCGATTACTGCGGACAAACTGATCTGCAAGTGGCTGACGCCTGGTTTGACGGACTTGACGCAGAGCTCCTGCACCGTCGTTTCGGACGGCGAGTACGTCTATGTAGGCTCGGTCGATATTTCGTATGACGAGAATTACAACGCGACCTACGGCAACGGCTCCTTTGCGCGCATTAAGATTGCCACGGGCGAAGTTTCTTGGCAGAACATCGACCCTGCCGAGGGCTATTACTGGACTGGTGCGGCTTTGACGGATAAGTATGCCATCGTTCCTACGAGCGCGGGTACGCTTAAGTGCATTGATAAGACGACGGGCGATGTCGTTTCGACCATGAAGCTCGGCGCTGTCGCAAATGCCGATTGCATTGCCGATCCGACCAATGGTTCGACCTTCTATCAGATGACGCACGACGGAAAGCTCCATGCGATTTCGCTTTCGGCGAAGGGCGTGCTGAGCGAGCAGAAGACGGTTGATCTGGGCCTCACAAATAACATGAGCGCCCCGGCGGTGTCTGGTGACAATCTGATTGTCGGCGGACAGACGGCTACTGGCTCTGCTCTGGTTCTCTATAACCTGAAGACTGGCAAAACCACGATGGTCACTGCTGCCGACGGCAAGGCGCTGCCGGCTGGTTTCAACGGTATTGCTGCTACTCCGCTGGTGAGTGTTCAGGGCGGCAAGACCTATGTGTATTTCACCGTTAACAGCGCGGATAGCAAGGATTACGTCAACTACTCTGCTGGTGGTGGCGTGTATCGCTATACGCTCGGCGATGCAGAGGCGACGCAGATTTATGATGCGGCTGGCCATTACCAGTACTGCGACTCTCCGGTCATTGCCGATGCATCTGGCAACCTGTACTACATCAATGACTCGGGCACGCTGTTCAAGCTTGGTGCCGTTGAGTCGTGGACGGTTGCCTTTAATTCCAACGGCGGGTCTGCTTGTGACACTAAGTTTGTTGCTACGGCAGATGGCAAGCTGGTCAAGCCGGCCGATCCGACGCGCGATGGCTACACTTTCGGCGGTTGGTATACCGATGAGGCTTGCACGCAGGCGTATGACTTCGGTACGCCGGTGACGGCCGATCTGACGTTGTATGCCAAGTGGACCAAGAACGCCGTTAACCCTGGCGGCATTGGCGGTTCTGGTTCCAATGGCGGCAATGGTGGCGCTGGTAACGGTTCCGGTGCTGGCACGGGCGCTGGCACGGGTTCCGGCTCCGGCACGAAGGGCCAGCAGGCTGGCGGCGCTGTCGCCCCGGGTCATAAGCCGACGACCAAGACGACGGTGTCGACCAAGACCGAGACCAAGGACAACAAGTCCGACAAGAAGGACTCCGATAAGTCCGATAGGAAGGACGAGAAGAAGTCTGACAAGAAGGACAGCAAGTCCGACAAGAAGTCCGATTCCAAGTCCGATACGGGTGCTGTTTCCACGACTACTGCTAAGAAGTCCCCTAGTGCTTCCGAGCAGGAGACTGGCACCAACCCGCTCGCCATCGTTGGCATCGCCGCCGGCGTGATCGGTCTTGCCGTCATCGGCGTGTTCGTGTTTACCAAGCGTCGGTAGGTGAGGGCTGTGTCCAATAAGCCACAGGACGCCGAGTCCAAGCGGCCCGACTCGTCGTTCATTCAGCTTGACGATGCAAAGCAAAAGGGCGCTGCTTCGGCGGCGTCCGGCCCTCGGCGCAAGGCGCTTGTTGGCGTCCTGACAGCCGCCTGTATTGCACTCATTGTCGTCTCGTTGGGTTTTGTCCACCCCTCTACCAGCGGTGCATGGTCCATCGACTGGATTGCGCGGGCTGTGACAGGGGAGAGCATCGTTGCTAAGGATGTGTCGGTTTCCGGCTCGACTACCGCTTCGGGTAAGACTGGAGTCAAGGGCTCAAAATCTTCAGACAATGCGAAGGACGGGTCGAAGGATTCGGATGAATCTGATTCCAAGGACAAGTCTGAATCTTCGGACAAAAAGTCAGACAAGGGCTCGAAGGCGAAGAAGTCCGAAGACAAGGGCGGCAAGAAGTCAGGGGACAAATCGGGTTCGCAGAATTCTGATTCCACTGGCGGATCGAGTTCTTCTGACGGCTCTTCTTCGGGCGGTGGCTCGGTGTCTGGCGGTGGGTCTGCATCCAACGGTGGCGGCGCCTCTGCGGGCAATCAGGACGGCTCGCAGCAGTCTGGTTATGTCACAGTGACGGTCTCGGTTACGTCGAGCGCCGTGGGCAATCCTGTGTCTTCTGGAGGCACCTTCACCTTTAACGAGGGCGCTACGGTCTACGATGCCCTGTGCGCTCTGGGGCTTTCTGTCAATGCGCACGGCTCATCATACGGCACGTATGTCGCCGCGATTGGTGGTCTGGCCGAGAAACAGTACGGCGGCACGAGCGGCTGGATGTACTCCGTCAACGGCACAACGCCCATGACGGCCTGCAGCAACTACGTTCTCTCAAACGGCGACAACGTAGTCTGGTATTACGTAATAGGCTAGAGGCCTCGACATAGCGCGCCAGACGGGCGGTTCGGACAAACACCCGGGCCGCCCGTTTTTATGCGAATGGGACGTCGTTTCCCAATCGAGGTTCAACCGGAAAATGCATCCCGCTCTGTAGGCGAATTCCGGGACACAGTTTCCGCATCAGCATCCATTGGGAAAGCGGGGACCTCGGACGTTTTCCGGACCATGTCCCGGCGCTATGCCGCATAGCCCCTCTCCTCGCGATACTCCCTAATGGTCTTCCATCCTAGGTCCTTCTTGAGCTTGCCGCCCCTATACCACTCGATATATTCGCCGAGCAGCCGGGAGAACTCGTCGAACGGCACGCCGGTCCAGTCCCTGCCCTCGAAGAAGTCGCACTTGAGCGTCCCGAAGAAGCCCTCGGCGCGCGCGTTGTCGGGGCTGCGCGCCTTGCGCGACATCGAGCGGACCACGTGGGACGCCTCGCACTC
>CAJMRJ010000123.1:0-4942 GCA_905215865.1 uncultured bacterium
GAGCCAGCACACGGTGTCTCCGCGCACCGTGGCGGCGATTCGCGCCCTGCGCGAGCGCGGCGTGCTCTTTGGCCTGTGCACCGGGCGCGACGCCCAGGCGACCGAGGCCATGTTTGGGCTCTGGGGTATCGAAGGCCTGGTAGACGTGCTGGTGGGCTGCGGCGGCGCCGAAGTCATCGATCGTGCGCACGGCATCAACGAGCTGAGCTACCCGCTACCGGGCGAGACCATCGCGCACATCTGCGAGCACATGGCGGACCTGCCGGCAACGCCCGTTTGCCCTCGGGACGGCGTGCTCTATGTGCCCGAGAGCAACACGTGCGTCGAGCACCTGTCGCGTGTCGACGGCGTGCCCTACAAGGTGGTCGACTTTGCCGAGTTTTTGCGCGAGCCGCAGGCCAAGGTGATGTTTACCATGGCGCCCGAGGTGATGCCGCAGGTCATCGAGCGGGCGTCGTCGCTCGCCGACGACACCGTTAAGGCGGCGGCTCTTCAGACCACGCAGCGACTCTACGAATTCATGGATCCGCGCGTGTCCAAGACGCGCGGCCTTGTGCGCGTGGCGGAGCTCAACGACATGGAGCTCCAGGACATCTGCGTGTTTGGCGATGCGGACAACGACACCTGCATGGTGGCTGACGCCGGCGTGGGCGTGGCCGTGGCAAATGGCAGCGACGCCACCCGTGCCGCCGCCGACTTTGTAACCGCGAGTAACGATAAAGACGGCATCGCGGTCTTTGTCGAGGAGCATCTGCTGTAGCGCCGGGGGAGAACCACCACAAAGGGGACAGGCGCCTTTGTGGTGGCCTCAGGCGATTTGGGCGAATTGATACCGAAAATCTGCGCGCAAATTCAAATATGGTTGTCTGAGCATTACGCTTCTAACCGCCGATGGGTTAAAGATATTCTCATCAGTTTGGTAGGATATTCCTTCCGGTTGATGACCTACTGCTCACGGTCGATTTTCGACCGTGAGCGGGATGTTTGCTATTGAGCAAAAATTTGTGCAAAAAATCTAATGCCATTAAAAAATGATGTGCAACTAAATTACCAGTAGAAACAAAAAATAGATAGCGAATAAACGAAGGTAAATCTGAGCAAATTTCAAGAGAATTGAGAATCCGCTACAAAAATGTCGGTTTTGTTGCTCAGATGTCTAAACAATCGTTAAAATATGTACATTAAACGTGCGCAATTACAGATTGCGCAGATACGTTTGATAGTGAAAGAGCAAGATCGCGGTCTCTTGGGGAGGAGACATCGATGAAAGCAAATTCAGACAAATCTAAGCAGAGCAATAAAGCGATGCATCGTGTGCTAGCAGGCGTTTTGTGCGGAGCCTCCGTTTTGAGCTTGGTACTGTCGCTCGTCATGCCTCCGATCTCGCAGGCCATTGCCAACGATGCCCAGACGGTTTCTACCGAGGAGTCCGACGCGGACGGGGCGACTGGTGTAGACGGTACCAACGTAAATGGCGAAAACCAGAATAGTGGCGCTATCGAAGGTGGCAAGGACGACCCCTCAAATGGTGTTGAGCAGGGTCAGTCTGGGGATCAACCTGAGGGTAAGCTGCAGGTCGAGGATAACGAGCCGGCAGATGGCAACGCTGTGATGGCGGCCACGGAAGGCGAGCAAACCGAAGCGGCGCCCGACGAGATAAAAAACGTTGACGATTAAAAAACCAAGTTGGCGAATGCAAGCGGTGTTGCTAGCTTCAAGCTTATGAATGATGTCGAGACCGGCGAGACAATCACGCTTAGCAAGGACGGCAGTAAAATCACGCTGGATCTAAACGGCCATAAGATTAAGCATACGAGTTCAAATCAGCCTCTGTTCAATATCACCGGCGGTGCGACGCTGACCGTCAAGGACGGCCAGCAAGCTGCCGCAAAAGAGATCCCGGCTAATCAAGAAAACAAATATGGCAATCTCGCTTCAATGGAGTACGGCGATTCTAACATCCCGACCAAGCTTACCTATTACGTGACCGAATCGGTCGCAAGCGGAACCGTTACAAACGAAACTCTTAAAGCGTATGAGGCTGGTATCAAGGGTGCCATTGTGGCTTGCAGCGATACCAAAGCTGCTGGGTTAAGGCTCGTCAACCTTTTCAATGGCGGTCACTTTAATCTTGAAAGCGGCGTGCTCACGCAAAAGAAAGATGGCCAAATCGGCAACCTCATCTATGCCGAGAACGGCTCTACTGTCAACATGAGCGGCGGATACGTTTGCGGCGCTTCCGGCTCGGGTGCCGGCGCGGGCATTATGGTATCCAACGAGAAAGGCGGCGCCTCGACCCTTAATCTGACTGGCGGCGTCATTGCCGGCAACAGCGCTTATAGTGGCGGTGGTGTGTATGCCCATTATTCCGAGGTCACCATAACTAATGGCGTAATCTCCGGTAATAGCACACTCAACGTGGGACTCGGTGGCGGCATTATGGCCAAGGGCGGCATCGTGACCGTTTCTGGTGGCTATATCACGAATAATAGAATGGCTAAATTCTGCGACACGGATGGCAACGGTGACCATGGCGGCGCTGGGCTTGCTGCCAATTATGGAGCGAAAGTCACTATTTCCGATGGTCAGATTACCGGCAACTACTCCGATGAAGCCGGCGGCGGCGTTTACGTTACCGATGTCGAACGGAATGACCAAACGTCTCGCTCAGGAATGGCGTGGCTGAATATCACGGGAGGAATTATTGCCTCTAACGTGAGCTACCGATCTGAAGGTGCCGGCGTCCGAGTGGGCCAGATGGTTGACGCGATGATTAACGGCGCTGAAAAAAATAAAGTCTATATCACTAACAATCACTGCATGTCTCGCTTTGACTGGGGTGGCGGCGGCATCTTTGTTCAGGGAAACTCAACCCAAGGCAAGGAATATACTGCTGGTAGGCTATTCATATATAACTCGTACATTAGTGCCAATAAAGCTGACGGCTACGGCGGCGGCGTTGCAGTCTGCCCCACGGGCAAGACGTTGGTAACGAACACTGAGGGCACGGCAATCTTTGGCAATTCGTCTGCCGGCAAAGAGTATGATGGCGAAGATCGTTTTAAAAACGATTATAAAGATGCTTACAACTCAGGGAACAATACCGGCAATGAAGCTAAACCCCATCTTTCAGGTGGTGGTAATGGTAAGAATCAAGATAAAGATGCATACAAATCGAAGGTGTTTCGCGAGAACGGTCATGCCGATTTCTTCCTTGCGGCAGCGGCTGGCCATCAGGAACCGCTTGCGGCGGTAATCGGCAAGATGCTCGGCGACGGAGACGCCAAGTATTCGGGAAGCAAAGAACGCAGTGATGACAAAGACCTCAGTGATAACGAAGAACTCTATGAGGCTATCAAGATCCCTGCCAATGGCGGCGTGAAGATTTATCGGAGCGTCGGTCTGACTTCGGGTGTCACAGCTGGAAGTAAGGAAGCGAATAATGCGCAGAAAGCTGCCAGAACTTTCATCACGGGCAACTATTCCTGGGACCATGGTGGCGGCATCATGTCGAATGGCGACTTGTACCTAGGCGTGCCTGCGGATACGTACGTCTACCCGAGCCTTAAACTGAAGGCGACCAAGAAGTTGGCCGGCCGTGAGCTTAAGGCTGGGGATTTCACCTTTACGGTCTACCGCAAGGATTCGAGTGATCCTATCGCTCGCGGGGTATTCACTCCTGACGTTTGCACCGAGGTTGGAACTGCGAGTAATGATGCAAGTGGCATCATCAAGTTTGACCTTGGTGAGCAGTTCACAGCGAACGGTACGACTGGCACGATTACATACTATTTGGTTGAAAATGCTGACAATGATCCCGACATCACGTATGACCCGGCCGTGTACGAGATTACGGTTGAACTTGCAGAAGGCAAGAAAGATGTGCTCATGTCTGTTCCGATTCGGGATAATGCGACCGAGACCAAACAGCTTGCAGTCCATAACTACACGATCAAGGGCATGACTGTAACCAAGCACTCCGGTGATTCAACTAGCAATCCGCGTTCTGTGCAGGCAGATTCTGACGGCTATTATTATGTGGTCGCTGGCTCCAATGAGGAAAAGACCTTCACCAACGTGTACACTCCGTACAAATCTACCGGCTCTTGGACTCCTAAGGCGACTAAGGTCGTTAAGGGTGGCGAGATGAAGGAGTTTACGCTTCAGCTTGCGACCGATTACGGTTTTCAGGACATTATTCGTGAGACCAAAACTACTGGCGATAAGAATAAGCAGACGCTTTCGTTCTTGGATGGCTCTGATAAGGGGATTGAGTACTCGCTTTCTGATATCACGAAGGATCCCGACGTCAAGGGCGACCCCACGGGTCGCGGTGCAAGCAAGACCTTTACTTATTACGTTCGCGAACAGCAGCCGACCACGCCGTTTGCGAACTACAAGTACGACGAGTCGGTCTATCGATTTGATGTCACGATGACGGACCAAACAGACGGAACAATCAAGGCCACGCAGGTAACCTACACCAAGATCGAGGACGTCGACGGTAAGCCTATCGACGACCAGAAGTCCATTAACTTTGACAGTACCAAGCCCGAGGAACTCGGCCCCACCTTCACCAACACCTACTCCACCTCTTTGCCCCTTTCTGGTATGTCGGGCGTCACTCTGACGTACCTTGCCGGCGCGGCGGTGCTTTGCGCTGCTGCGGCCTGGATGCACATTCGTCGCAAGGCGAATGCGAAGGGAGGTGAGCGTCGTGAATAAGAAAGTTTGCTCCTTCCCGATCTTGTTTGCGCTGCTTGCCTTCTTGATCGGCACCTGCGCGGTTGTGTTCCCCGCTTCCGCGCAGGCCGCGCCGACCTCGACCGGTTCCATCACGGTGAGCGGCACCGTGGCGAGCAGCTACGACGCCTACCAGATCTTTAGCGCCAACGTCGTCGACGGCGACAGCGACGCCAAGATCGCCACCGACCTCGCCTGG
>CAJMRJ010000124.1:0-4924 GCA_905215865.1 uncultured bacterium
TGGCGTCGAGTGCAGCGGGGTTGCCGGCGTTCTCCCACTCGTCCACCAAGCTCGAGTCGACCGAGCGCACCACAAAGCCGAGCCACGAAATGATGTCACGCAAGCGCTCATCGCGCTTCTCAATGGGAACGGTGCGATCGAGGGAACGGTAGGCCTCGGCTAGGTAGCGCAGCAGAATGCCCTCGGAGCGGGCGATGCCAAGCTTTTGGATATAGCCCTTAAAGTCGCTCGCGCTCTCCAACATGTCGCGCAGGACGCTCTTGGGCGAGAGCTGGTAGTCGTTGGCCCAAGGTACTTCCTGGCAGTACTTGTCGAAGGCGGCATCGAGCAAGTCCTCGAGCGGCTTTTCGTAGGTGACGTCCTGGATGCGCTCCAGGCGTTCCTCATATTCGACGCCGTCAGCCTTCATTTCGGCCATCGCGCGGTCGCGCGCGGCGCGCTCCTGTGCACGCAGCACCTGCTTGGGATCCTCGAGCGTTGCCTCGACCATCGAGATCAGATCCATGGTATAGGTCTCGCTCTCGGGGTCGAGCAGCTCCAGCGCGGCAAGCAAAAACGGCGAGAGCGGCTGGTCGAGCGCAAAGTCCTCGGGCAGATCGACCGTCAGCGCATAGTCGATGTCTGGTGCGGCGTCAGCCGGAGCGTCAGGCGCGGGCGGCACCTCGGTGCGAACGACGACGCCGGAATCGATGAGCGTGGCGAAGATTTCGTCGGCACGAACCTCGAGCTTGGCCTTTTCCTCGGGCGTTTGCAGGCTTGTCTCGATGAGGTCGTGCACACGGGCGCGAGCATCGCCGCCCTGCTCGACCACGCTAATCACCATGGAGTGCGTGATACGCAGGCGTGGCTTGAGTGTCTCGGGCTGCGTCTCGATCAGGCGCTCAAAGGTCTGCTTGTTCCATGTGACAAAGCCCTCGGGGGCCTTTTTCTTTTTAATCTTACGGAGTTTTTTGGGGTCGTCGCCCGCTTTGGCCATAAGTTTGGCATTCTCGATCTCGTGCTCGGGTGCCTCGGCGATCACCATGCCCTCGGTGTCAAAGCCCGAGCGCCCGGCGCGACCAGCGATCTGATGGAACTCACGGGCGCGCAGGCGACGCATCTTGTAGCCATCGAACTTGGTGAGCGCGGTGAGCACCACGGTGTGGATGGGTACGTTGATGCCGACGCCGAGTGTGTCGGTGCCGCAAATGACGGGCAGTAGGCCCTGCTGCGCCAGGCGCTCGACCAGGAGGCGATAGCGCGGCAGCATACCGGCGTGGTGCACGCCGACGCCACATCCGAGCAGACGTTTGAGGATCTTGCCAAAGGCCGTCGAGAAGCTCGTGCCTTTGGCGGCTTCCTTAATAGCCTCGCGCTGCTCCTTGCTGGCGATGCCAAAATTGGCGAGCGACTGCGCCGTTGCAAGGGCGGCATCCTGGCTAAAGTGCACGATATAGAGCGGGGCCTCCCCGCGGCGCATGGCGAGCTCGACCGTGCCCTCGAGCGAGGTCGTCACATAGTCGTAGCTCAGCGGCACGGGGCGCGGGGCATCGACGACCAAGTCGCAGGTAGCACCGGTGTGTTCCTCGAGTGAGGCGGCGATGACAGTGACATCGCCGAGCGTGGCGCTCATGAGCATAAACTGCGTGTGGGGCAGGGTGAGCAGCGGTACCTGCCAGGCCCAACCGCGATCGGGGTCGGCAAAGTAGTGGAACTCGTCCATGGCCACGCAGCCAACATCGGCATCTTCGCCCTCGCGCAGCGCGTCGTTGGCAAGGATCTCGGCCGTGCAGCAGATGACGGGCGCCTTGGTGTTGATATGCGTGTCGCCGGTGATCATGCCTACGTTATCGCGGCCGAGCACCTGCACCAGGTCGAAAAACTTCTCGCTGACCAGAGCCTTGATGGGAGCCGTGTAGTAGCAGCGCTTGCCCTGTGCCATGCCCATAAAGAGCATGCCCAGCGCGACAAGCGACTTGCCCGATCCGGTCGGTGTGCCTAAGATGACGTGATCGCCGGCAGCCAGGTCCATGAGGGCTTCTTCTTGGTGATCCCACAGCTCAATGCCGCGGCTGCTCGTCCATTCAAAGAAGCGTTCGAAGGCCTGGTCGGGCGTGAGCCACGGTTCGGGCTCGCTGCCGTCCTCGGGCTCCCACCAGGTGGGGGAGAGCGCACCGAGTGAGCCGAATTCGGCTTCGGTTCCCGTGCCGCCCGAGAACGAGCTGGCGGCGCCGGTGCCGGAAACGGTGCTGGCGGAAGTATCTGTCGTGGTCTGTGCCATGTGGTTGCTTTCTCTCGCGTTTGTCCGCCAACTATTATGGCGTAGCGGAGGCGCGGGGTGCCAGCGCGCGAGAAAATGCAGGAAATGGGCGTTCTGTCCAGCTGTTTGGTGCAGTTGCCAGCTAAGTGAGTAGACTTTTTGCGATATCGCGAGCACATGGCTTTTGCGCAAGGGTTCTACCTGCGGTTTTATGTTTCGCTATGCGGGCTGTGCTTGGCTATTGCAAAAAAGTCTACTCACTTAGGTTTGAGGGTCGTTCGCTGGCGCCTATTTGCGCTTGTTTGCTGACGCCGCGACCATCAGGAGCCCTTGGGACTCTTGCGGCAGGCGCTTCTTGCCTTTGCGGGCGCGGTTTTTAAAGTTCTCGACGGCTTCTTCCATGCCCAGAGGTACATAGGTGAGCTCATCGAGGTTATCGGGCAGGTAGCAGGCAAGGCTTTGCTCCTGCGCGCGGCCCGTCGCGAGCTGTTCATCGCTGGGCTGCGCGCCGGGTGTGGCGCAAATGCCATAGACGGCGGCACCCATCTCGCGTGTGCGGCACTCGTACTCGGTCTCGGGATGCTCGGGATGGTCGCGGCGTACGTCGTCACTTACCCAAAGCGTGTCGTAGCCGGCCGCGGCAAACTGCCCCAGGGCGTAGTCGCGCAATGGTTTGCTGTCGGTCCGCAGCGTGACGGTGGCGCCGGCTGAAAAGAGCGGCCGATAGAGCATCAGATGGTCGAGATGGACGAGGCGCTTTTTGGCGTGCTTGGCCTTAGGCTGCGGCGTGGGAAAGTTGATGGTGATGGCATCGAGCTCGCCTGTGGCAAGCACCTGCGGCAGCGATGCGGCGCCTCGGGGCAGGACGAGTGCGTTGGCCAGTTCCTGCTCGCAGATTTTCTGTGCGGCATAGGCGATGCAGATGGGCTCCTGGTCCATACCGATAAAGAGCGTGTTTGGCTCGTGGGCCGCGCGCTCTACAAGGTACGTTCCCTTGCCACAACCAAGATCCAGGTGAAGGTGCTCGAAGGGCTTGCCGCCTGCGGGCGCACAGGCCTCGCGCCAATCTCCGGCATAAGCCTCGGGGTTCGTCTCAATCGCATCGGCGTAGCGCTCCAGGCGCTCCTCGAGCACAAAGTTCTTAGGCGTGCGAACGTGGACGGCTCCCATGAGGCTCCTTGGTCATAAGTATGGAACGCATGGCTGCGCGTTCCGTCAATGGGTTGAAAAAGAGTGGGCATAGTTTGCTCGAAAGATGCGGTGTGGCTCGGCGGCGAGTCGTCGGTGACTACAGGCGCTTGAGAATCACATAGCGGTTGAGCTCGCCGCTGCGACCGTCGGCATGGAAGCGCTCAAGCTCGCGCACGGGGACCTCGCCGCTCTTGTAGAACGTACGGACGCCGCGCACCAGGTCGGTGATCTGCTGATCGTCAAAGTGATGGCAATAGCGGTAGGCGTGGCGGTCGTTTTGCCAGCCAATGAGGTGGTCGCCGGCTTCAAACTGCGCTGAATCGTACCCCTCAAACGGCGGGGTGAGCTCGGCGCGGGCCTCGGCACGAACGGCCTTGCGCGCCATGCGCTCGTCGTTCATAAACTCCCAAAAGCTGATGGCGATGATGCCACCTGGGCGCGTCTGACGCACCAGGGCGTCGAGCACGCGTACGCGATACTCGCACGACGGCACGTGGTGCATAAAGCCAAAGCAGACCGAGATGTCGGCGAGCGGGGCGTCGAAAAGCACGTCGGGCGTCTCGGCGGGGTTGAGCTTCATAAGGGCGTCGAGCACATCGAGTTCCTGGAAGTGCAGGTTGGGAATGCGCAGGGCGTGACCGCGTGCATCGATGGCCAGGTCTTGGCACGAGTCGACGCCATAGAACTCAAACGGGCAGCTGGCATCTGCCGAGGGGTTTGCGCCGTCGACGCCCTTGGCGGCAAGTGCGCCGCCGGCGGCAAAGTTCTCGAATCGCATATTGCCGCAGGCGAGATCGAAGACGCGGACGGGATGCTCGATCGTGGCGACGTCGAGCTGCCCGAGCGCGATGTCCATGGTGCGCACCCAGCCGGGCCACGGGGCCTGGCGCGTATCGGAGAAGGAGGCGGAGTGCTCGCGATAGAACGTATTGTTGAGCTGGATGAGCGATGAGGCGAAATCGCGGTTCACGGCGCGGAACTCCCTCCGTTGGCGGCGCGGAATTAACAGTACGACCATACTACCGTTAACGCTGCAACGGGGACAACCAAGCTACGGGTCATTGCTTTGTTTGGACACATTTCCGCAGCTCATATGTGCCCGCAACCGCCGGTTGTCAAAAATCTCACTAGAATAGGTGGCATGCTTTTGGCGGTGGCGGATAGATTTTTAACTGTGCAAGGCGCCTTAAGAACAAAAACGGTCCGGCGGCACGGCTGGCATCACATAGGAGGAACCATGAATGTAGAAACTGCGCAGCGGCTCGCCGACCTTCGTCGCAGCAAGGGCTTTAGCCAAGAAGGGTTGGCGCGAAAGTTAGGGCTGTCGCGCCAGGCGGTCAGTAAATGGGAGCGCGCGGAGAGCTCGCCCGATACCGAGAACCTGATCTCGCTCGCCAAGCTCTATGGCGTGAGCCTGGACGAGCTGCTCAATCCGAGCGATGAGATCGAGGACGATATCGAGTTTGAGAACGAGGACCGCGCCCGTCAGCGCGA
>CAJMRJ010000125.1:0-4848 GCA_905215865.1 uncultured bacterium
GGCCTGGCGATCGTGCACGGCGTGACCTACGCTCGCGACCATGTCAACGGCGCCGCCTCCGCCAACGGCAAGCACTAAAACCTACCATTTAGGGACAGGTTTATTTTGGCAGGTTTTACCTGCGGAAACGCTCCATTTGCGGCATCGTAATAAACCGCGCGCCGCCATACGCACATAGCACCCCAAAGGGAGCCGGCCTCATCACAACCCGAGGCCGGCCCCCTTTGCCGTTTTACCCGATAAAACTGACCAAAATATACCTGCCCCTGTTTGGTAGGCCGAAGTGGATAAACCCTGCTCCCAACCGCCGAAGACACACGTAAGTGACATGTCCATGAGGGTATAATTTGCACCGTATGTCTGCACAACGCCTGTGCGCGTACGGTTTTATTCGGGCTACCGTCCATTTCCGTGGAGGCACGGTTCGGCAGCCCTAACAAGAGAGGGGTTCTATGTATAAGATCCTGGAGAAGACGCAGTTCTCGGAGAAGGTGTTCAAGTTCCGCATCGAGGCGCCTGCAATCGCCAAGCATGCGCACGCTGGACAGTTCCTCATGGTCCGCGCCAACGAGACGGGCGAGCGTGTCCCGTTTACCCTGGCCGGCTGGAACGGTGACGAGGGCTGGGTCGAGTTCATCTTCATGGTGATCGGCAAGACCACCGAGATGCTGTCCACCTACGAGGCCGGCGAGTCGCTGCGCGACGTCGTGGGCCCGCTGGGCGTTCCCACCGAGATGGCCGAGGGCCCCTGCGCCGTCATTGGCGGCGGCGTCGGCCTGGCAATTGCCTTCCCGGTCGCCAAGCACCTGGTCGAGACTGGCCACGAGGTGCACGCCATCATGGGCGCCCGCACCAAGGACCTCCTGCTCATGGAGGACCAGTTCCGCGAGCTCCTCGACGAGGACCACATCCACATCACCACTGACGACGGTTCCTACGGCGAGCAGGGCGTTGTCACCGCTCCGCTGGAGCGTCTGCTGCAGGACAAGGCCGTGAGCCAGGTCTTCTGCGTCGGCCCCGTTCCGATGATGAAGTTCTCGACCCTCACCGCCCAGAAGTACGACACCCCCATCACCGCGTCGCTCAACCCCATCATGGTTGACGGCACCGGCATGTGCGGCTGCTGCCGCGTCGAGGTAGGCGGCGTGACCAAGTTCGCTTGCGTCGACGGCCCCGACTTCGATGCCACCCTGGTCGACTGGGATGACCTTCGTGCCCGCCAGGCCGCTTACCGTTCCGAAGAGGGCGAGTCCCTCAAGGCCTATGAGGAAAAGAGCTGCGCATGCCACTAGTTAACGGTCGTTTCGTTGCCGATATGAAGTCGCCCCGCACCCCCGATAACGAGGAGCCGGCCGCCGAGCGCGCCTGCGACTTCCGCCCCGTCGACAAGGGCTTCACCGAGGAGATGGCGCTGGCCGAGGCCGAGCGCTGCCTCAACTGCAAGAAGCCGTTCTGTGTTGAGGGCTGCCCCGTCAACATCAACATCCCCCGCTTTATCGAGCAGATCCGCGAGAAGGACTTCGGCGGCGCCCTCGATACCATCCGCGAGGACTCCATGCTTCCCGCCATTTGCGGCCGCGTCTGCCCGCAGGAGAACCAGTGCGAGGGTAAGTGCATCCGTGGTAAGAAGTCCGAGCCCGTGGCCATCGGCCAGCTCGAGCGCTTCCTGGGTGACCGCCCCGAGCTCGCCTCCACGCCCAAGATGGCCCCCAAGAACGGCAAGAAGGTCGCCGTCGTCGGCTCTGGCCCGTCCGGCATCACCTGCGCCGGCGAGCTCGCCCGCAACGGCTTTGACGTTACCGTCTTCGAGGCCTTCTTCACCGGCGGCGGCGTGCTGGTCTACGGCATCCCCGAGTTCCGTCTGCCCAAGGCAGTCGTCAAGCGCGAGATTGACGGCCTGGAGGACATGGGCGTCAAGTTTGAGTACAACTCCGTCGTGGGCAACATGGCCACGGCCGAGGAGCTGTTCGAGCAGGGCTTCGACGCCATCTACGTGGCGACCGGCGCTGGCCTGCCCAAGTTCCTCAACGTCCCCGGCGAGAACCTGCCCAACGTCTTCTTCGCGAACGAGTACCTCACCCGCGTGAACCTGATGAAGGCCAACAAGTTCCCCGAGTACGACACCCCCACCAAGCACGGCAAGAACGTCGTCGTCTTTGGCGGCGGCAACGTGGCTATGGACGCCGTCCGTACCGCCAAGCGCCTGGGCGCCGAGCACGCCATCATCGCCTACCGTCGTACCGAGGACGAGATGCCCTGCCGTCGCGCCGAGCTGCACCATGCCAAAGCCGAGGGCGTCGAGGTTCTGCCGCTCGTCTCCCCGCTCGAGTTTGTCGCTGGCGAGGACGGCTCCGTGTGCGCCGTCAAGGTCCAGAAGATGGAGCTCGGCGAGCCCGACGAGTCCGGTCGTCGTCGCCCGGTGCCCATCGAGGGCGCCATCGAGGAGATCCCCTGCGACGTTGCGATCTCGGCTATCGGCACCAACGCCAACCCCTTCGCAAAGAAGATCGGCGGCAAGATGGAGCTCAACAAGTGGGGCTACATCGTTGCCGACGAGGAGACCGGCCAGACTACCGATCCCCGCATCTGGGCCGGCGGCGACATCGTCACCGGTGCCGCTACGGTCATTCTGGCGATGGGCGCCGGCAAGAAGGCCGCCGCTTCGATCACCAAGAGCCTGCTGGGCGAGTAATCACCTACAGCGCTAGCCACCAAACGGCAAAGTCCCCGTCGAGCACACGCCCGGCGGGGACTTTTTCTATGCCGGCCGCCCAAACCACCACAATGGGGACAGGCACCTTTGTGGTGGTTTGGAGCCTGGCTGGTCGGTTTGTCTCGATCTGTAACAGGTGGGCCACGTTGAGTCACGTAGTTGTTACAGATTGAGACATTGTGCGAACATCCGCCTGTTCATCTCAATCTGTAACAGTTAGAGACCAAATTCCTCGCTACGTGTTACAGATCGAGACGTTAGGTTAGCGGCCGAACAGTTCATCTCAATCTGTAACACCTAGAGCCCAACTATCAGGTTTGGTGTTACAGATTGAGATTTTGCTAAAGCCGAGGATGAGCGCTGCCACCAAAACCTAACGCTTGCGGCGCTTGGTTGCGGCGATGCCTGCCGCGGCAACAGTTGCTCCGGCGATGCCTAGGGCGGCGACTGTCATCGCGGTGGCATCCCCCGTGGTAGCCAGGACAGCATCGCCCTTCTTGGCCTGCGTGGCTTTCTCAACCGTCTTGGTCGTGGCGGTTGTCGTGGCAGGCTTGGCCGCGGGTTTGGACTCGGGCTTCACCTCGGGCTTGGTATCGGGCTTGACGTCAGGCTGCGGCGTCGGCTTGGGATCCGGCGTAGGCTGCGGATCGGGAGTCGGCGTGACTTCGGGCGTAAACGTCAGATCGGTGTTGAGCCACAGGGTGTAGATCCAGCCGCTCTCGGGATCAACCTCACTTGCCTCACCCACCTGATAGCCACACTCAACCCCATTAATCTTCAGCTTGGTATTGGGCGTAAAGTAGAAACCACGCGCCGGCTTAAAGTACAGGCCGTAACGATAGGTCACACCAGGCTTAAACGCGTCGATATGGTTGGTGATGTGCTGGTCCCAAAACTCGATGGAATTCACCTCACTGCCGTCGCTCCCCGTCCAGAACTCACACTGAAGGACGGAGTTCGAATCCACCGGAGTACCCGCCGTAAAGATCGGCCTATCGCCCGCCTTGAAGGTGGTCGTGGCGCCGTTGATCTCGATAACGTCGATGGCACGCCATTCGTCGATCGGCTGCTCGCACAGCATATTCTCAGCGTTTGGGGCGAAGACGCCGTTGACGGTCTTGATGTGGTGCGCCCAATGACCGTTGACGTTCATATTGCAGCCATCGGCCACGGTATTGTCGCCCTTGAGCCTCAGCTCAACGGAGTACATGTAGAACTTACCCTCTTCGAAGTGTTCGATCCTCCTCGCGCCCGTCGGATACTTGGCAGGATCGGAATACCAGAAGGCAACGGGCGTGAGCTCGGTGGGGTCGCTGCCATCCATTTCCTCCCAGCATTCGTAGGCGATCTCGTACTTGTCGGCATCGGCTGCGGGGATCGTCGCGGTCGCGCGCGGCGCCTCACCGGGCGCGTAGTCGGTCTTCACGTCGTTGACGTCCAGGTTATGAAGGACTTCGTTTTCCGATGCAACAAGCGTAATTTCGCTATTGATGGCATAGCGGAGGTGATAGTCGTCCCTGGTTTCGTTGATGGTAATCGAGCTGCCCGCGTAGCTGTTGTCACCTTCATAGTCGGTGCCATAGTCAGTTCCGGTATACGTCAGTGCCGCGCCAATATAAAGAACCTCATTGCGCGTGAGTCGATACGAGCCGCCTGCCGCGCCACCCGTAAAGGTCAGCGTCAGCCTCATGTGATCGTCAACAGGCTCAAAGTGAGCCGTCACATCGGACATAGATGTGTCCTGGACTTCAGCCAGGGTGCCCGAAACAGCATCGGCCCGGTAGTACTTGGTTTCGACAAGTTCGCAGAGCGGCTCATCCGGCATGCCACCCTCAACATCGGGAAAATCATAGGTGTACGACTGACCCTTTTCGAGCGTGATGTTGCCCGGAAGCACGCAGTCCGTGTAGTGGGAAACCACGGTCGTATTGACCCTAACGCCGCTCCCGCCTGTCACATCGGTCACGCCACAGGGCATGATGGCGTCGCTTGCCGGAGTGGCGGCGTTGTCGCTGGGAGTGTTTTGTTCAGCGGGTGTCGCATCGTTTGCCGTTGCCGCCGGTGCGTCCTGCTGATCTTGCTGAGCTTCTGCCGTGGACGGTGCCGCCGGAGCCGCGTCAGTCATCGGCGCAGCC
>CAJMRJ010000126.1:0-4843 GCA_905215865.1 uncultured bacterium
GTGGCAGTCGTGGCCGCAGGCGTGCATGCAGCCCTCGTTGACGCTGGCAAACTCCTCGCCGGTCTGCTCGGTGACGGGCAGGGCGTCGATATCCGCGCGCAGCAGGATGCGGCGGCGCGGCGCGCCGTCCTCGCGATAGGCGTCAGGTGCGGTGCCGCGAAGGGTTGCCACCAGGCCCGTCTTAAGAGGGCGCTCGTAGGGGATATTCATGGCGTCGAGCTGGTTGGCGATGTCAGAAGTCGTGCGCTCTTCGGCGAGGCTCAGCTCCGGGTGCTTATGGAAGTGCCGGCGCTGCTTAATGATGTAGGGTTCAAACTCGGTGGCAATATCTCGGATGGCTGCGGTGACGTCGTCAGCCGCGCGAGTCTCGGTCGCCGCCATAATCTGCTGTGCCTTGGTCTTCGTCATGGTCGATTTGCTCCTTACTGGTTTATCGCAAAATCGTACAAGCTCTTTCCAGTATGCCATCTGCCACTTGGCCTGGCAAAGCTGCCGTTTGCCGCTTGGCATTTTGTAACCGAGACGGGGGAGTACACTCGGGGGTGTTGAATTTCCTGCCAGAGATGGGGATGCCCATGCAACATATCGATCGGATTATCCGCTCCAAGAACGTCTTTACCGCGCAAGACGGTATCGATACTGCCCGCGAGCTGGCGATTGCCATCGCAGGCGACCGTATCGTCGCAGTCGGCAAGCCCGATGACGTGATTGCCGCCGCTCCCGCCGCCACTCCGGTTCTCGACTACGGCGAACAGTTTGTCTGCCCCGGTTTCCATGACGCTCATCTGCACTTCTTCCATACCTCGGTTGGCTCCTCGCCGTACATGCTCATGGATATGGGCACGTCCGAGGCTGCGCTGGTGCAGCACGCGCTCGAGTTTTCCAAGGACCTGCCCGATGACGCTTGGGTTGTGACGCAGGGCTGGCGCGACTACCGTTGGGACCCGCCCGAGCATCCTACCAAGGCGTCGCTCGATGCGGCATTCCCCGATCGTCCCTGCGCTATGTATTCGGGCGACGGGCACACGCTTTGGCTCAACAGCCGCGCACTCGAGGCGCTCGGCGTCACGCGCGACAGCGAGCCGCCAGCGGGCGGCAGCTACGACAAGGACGCAAACGGCGAGCTCACGGGCATTGCTCACGAAGCGGCTGCCATGCAGCTGTTGCCGCGCTGCCTTGAGTGGCTGGGGGAGGATCGCATCGCAAGTGCTTATGCCGATCAAATGAGGCGTATGGCCGAGCAGGGCATCACCTCGATATGCGATATGTCGCTCATGCCCATGCCGGGCTGCGATTTTATCCGCGACGACGTCTACGACAAACTGCAGGCAGCCGGCAAGCTGGGCATCCGAGCCCATCTGTTCCCCACGCTGCTGGATGACCAGTCGCGCTTGGAAGAGCTGCAGGCCCGCTACGCGAACAACGCGCTGCTCTCGGCACCGGGCTTTAAGCAGTTCTTCGATGGCGTGTCGAGCGAACACACGGCGTATCTCACCGAGCCCTATACCAATCCGCGCTTCCCGGGCGACCAGGGCCGTCTGACAGTTCCTGCCGAGCGCATGCGTAAGCTGGTTCTGGCGGCTGCGGAGCGTGGCCACACTGTGCGTATTCACGTCATCGGCGACGGTGCCATCCATGCCGCGCTCGATATCTTTGAGGAGGCCGCCGAACTGTACGGCCTGCCCCAGCACGGCCATAACACGCTCGAGCATCTGGAGAACCTCTTGCCCGAGGACATCGATCGTCTACGCAAGCTTAACGTCGTTGCCTCGAGCCAGCCCTGTCACATTACACTCGACCCGGGCGGCCCCGAGCGCGATCTGGGCCTGGAGCGCAGCCGCATCATGTGGCCGTTTGCGACCTATAAGCAGCGCGGCATTCGCCAAGCCTTCGGTACCGACAGCCCCATCACGGCCGTTACCAGCATGAACGTGCTCTACACGGCCATCACGCGCCAAGACCCCAAAAGCCACTGGCCCGAGGGCGGCTGGTTGCCGAGCGAGCGCATCGATGCGGCAACAGCCCTGCGCAACTACACCCTGGGCAGCGCCTATGCAGCGGGCGATGAGCAAAACCTTGGCAGCTTAGAGCCCGGCAAGTATGCCGACCTGGTAGTCCTGGACCAAAACCCGCTCACCGTTGACCCCCAAGAGCTCCAGGCCACCAAGGTTCAGGCCACCTACCTGGCGGGCACCTTGATTTACGAGCGCTAGCCCCACATCCCACCCCTCAGTTGCGGTGAAATAGTTCCTAAAATCGGCCTTCAAGCCCAAAACAGGAACTATTCCACCGCAACTTAAAAGAGCGCGTCCCAACAACGTGCCCCTATCTTGTGCATTCCATCCGCATCGCCATTTTGCTGCACTGACTTTTCTGAATGCCGGGGCCGAATTAGTCAACCTGGCTCCCGGGGCGGACCGGAGGGCATGAAGTTTGTCGCGAGTTCCGCACGCAAAGGAAAGCACTTAATGTGCTTTCCGTCTTGCGCAGGACTGTAGAGCAGCAAACTTCATGCCCTCCGGTCCGCCCCGGGAGCCACTGCTAAGTTATCCCCCGGCATTCAGAAAATCTAAGTGTCAAAAAATAAGATTTTTCGACTCTGTGTTGTATAACCCGCCATTCGTGGGTACCATTCAACGCGTACGCAAACAAAAAGGGTTAATTCGCGTGGCATAACCACGCGGCCCAAAAAGGAGGAGACAAGCATGTCGTCTTTGAAGCCGCTTGCAGATCGTGTTCTGGTCAAGCCCGACGAGGCCGAGCAGAAGACCGCTTCTGGTCTGTATATCGCTAGCAACGCTCAAGAGAAGCCGCAGCGCGGCACCATCGTTGCCGTTGGCGCCGGCAAGGTCAACGACAAGGGTGAGCGCATCCCCATGGACGTTCAGGTCGGCGACGTTGTCATCTACGGCAAGTTCGGTGGCAACGAGGTCAAGGTCGACGGCGAGAAGTATCTGCTGATGCGTGCCGACGACATCTACGCCATCGTCGAGGCCTAGTCTCACCAGGCTCTCTGATTCGTCTTTGAACGCGATCGTCGCATAGGACTCGGAAGCGGCGACGCGAGTCACATTTCTTTTGGAGGATTACTCACCATGGCAAAGAACATTACGTTCAACACCGATGCCCGCGCTAAGCTCGCCAAGGGCGTCAACACTTTGGCCGACGCCGTTACCGTCACCATGGGCCCCAAGGGCCGCTACGTCGCCCTGCAGCGCACGTTCGGTGCTCCGACCATCACCAACGACGGCGTTTCCGTCGCCAAGGAGATTGAGCTCGAGGACAACATCGAGAACATGGGCGCCCAGCTGGTGAAGGAGGTCGCCACCAAGACCAACGACACCGTGGGTGACGGCACCACCACCGCAACCCTGCTCGCCCAGGCCATCGTCAACGACGGCCTGCGCAACGTCGCCGCTGGCGCCAACCCGCTGGCCATCCGTCGCGGTATTGACAAGGCCGTCAACGCCGCCGTCGCCGAGATGAAGAAGCAGGCCAAGCCGGTCGAGACCAAGGAGCAGATTGCTTCCGTCGGTACCATCTCCGCCGGTGACCCCGAGGTCGGCGAGAAGATCGCCGAGGCCATGGAGGTCGTGGGCAAGGACGGCGTCATCACCGTCGAGGATTCCCAGACGTTCGACATCACCATCGACACCGTCGAGGGCATGCAGTTTGACAAGGGCTACGTCTCCGCTTACTTCGTCACGGACAACGACCGCATGGAGGCCGTGATGAAGGATCCGTACATCCTCATCACCGACCAGAAGATCTCCAGCGTCCAGGACATCATGCCCGTTCTCGAGGCTGTCCAGCGCGCCGGCCGTGGCCTGCTCATCATCGCTGAGGACATCGACGGCGAGGCCCTGCCCACCCTCGTCCTCAACAAGATCCGCGGCGCCCTCAACGTCTGCGCCGTCAAGGCCCCGGGCTACGGCGATCGCCGCAAGCGCATCCTCGAGGACATCGCCGTCCTCACCGGTGGCCAGGCTGCCCTGGACGAGCTGGGCGTGAAGGTCGCTGACATCACCGCCGATATGCTCGGTACCGCTAAGTCCGTCACCATCTCCAAGGACAACACCGTCGTCGTCGGCGGCGCTGGCTCCAAGGAGGCCATCGACGCCCGTATCGCTCAGATCAAGGGTGAGATGGAGAACACCACCTCTGACTTCGATCGCGAGAAGCTCCAGGAGCGCCTGGCCAAGCTCTCCGGTGGCGTTGCCGTCATCAAGGTCGGCGCTGCTACCGAGTCCGAGCTCAAGGAGATCAAGCATCGCGTTGAGGACGCCCTGCAGGCTACCCGCGCTGCTGTCGAGGAGGGCATCGTCGCCGGCGGCGGCGTCGCCTTCATGGACGCTGCTCCTGCGCTCGACGCTGTCGAGATCGACGACCCCGAGGAGAAGATCGGCGTCGATATCGTCAAGAAGGCTCTGACCGCTCCGGTCGCTACCATCGCCAAGAACGCTGGCTTTGAGGGCGCTGTCGTGGTCGACAAGGTTGCCGAGCTGCCCGCCGGCCAGGGTCTCAACTCTGCCAACGGCGAGTGGGGCGACATGATTCAGATGGGCGTCCTCGACCCCGTCAAGGTCAGCCGCGTCACCCTGCAGAACGCTGCTTCTGTCGCCAGCCTGATCCTCATCACCGAGGCCACCGTCTCCGATGTGCCCAAGAACACTCAGCTTGAGGACGCTATCGCTGCTGCCACCGCTGGTCAGCAGGGCGGCGGTATGTACTAAGGCCGACAAGGTCTAGAACTCCCACCGGGGATCCGGGGGCGTGACGGGGCTTCTCTCCGGAACGTCCTCGGACATGCAAAGAGGCTCCGCATCGCGCTTCGCGCTGCGGA
>CAJMRJ010000127.1:0-4840 GCA_905215865.1 uncultured bacterium
ACCTATGACGTTCTGATTCGTAGTCAGACCCTCTATCCAGCTGAGGTAACGCCGCAGCGCAAGACATATAAAACCACTTTAGTTCATTAGAGTCAAGCAAAATCTCAAAATTTTTTTCGCGCGGGCCGCAATTTGTCACGCTGCACCACGAGCATCAGCGCTTTTCGTGCGATCGATTGGCTTTTCGATCACATCGAACCCGACGCCAAGCTCCCCCAGAAGCGACCGCACCCGTTGGGCACAGTCGTAGTCGGCAAACGAAATGCTCAGCATTCGGGCCACCTGATTAGAAGTTCCAACGCCATAGAAGTGCTCAAGGACAACAAGCGCCTCATGCGCCACAAACGTCTCGACCACATGTGGCGACTCCTCATAGCACCATTGCGTCAATGGCCCCTCACTCGTCTGCCGAATCACCAAGCCACCCATACCCGACGGCTCGCACGTTACCAGCAGGTGCTCCCCACCCTCATCGCTCTGGAACAAAACAACCCGCTCATCGAACAGCTCCATCACATCCCCTTTCTCTTGCTCTTAGTTAGCAAAAGCATAGCAGGTAAATGTATGTATACAGAACGTTTGTTCGTGTGTTTTCTATCGAGCTGTCCGCACGGCATGGTATAGCCGCACACAAAAAGGGCGCCCCTAAAAGGAGCGCCCTCGCAAATCGCCTATGCAGCTAGCTTACGCGACCGGCTCGATCTTCTCGAGGCCGCCCATGTAGGGACGCAGAACCTCGGGGATCGTGATGGTGCCGTCGGCGTTCTGGTAGTTCTCCAGAATGGCAGCCATGGTACGACCAGCCGGCAGGCCGGAACCGTTAAGGGTGTGCAGGTAGCGCGAGCCCTTGAAGTTCTCGGGGTCGCGATACTTGATGTTGGCGCGACGGGCCTGGAAGTCGCCGCAGTTGGAGCAGGAGCTGATCTCCTTGTAGGCGTTATAGCTCGGCAGCCAGACCTCGATGTCGTAGGTCTGACGGGCAGAGAAGCCCAGGTCGCCGGTGCACAGGCTAATCACACGATACGGGAGGCCCAGCTGCTGCAGCAGGTACTCGGCCTCGGCGGTCATGCTCTCGAGCTCCTCGTCGGACTCCTCCGGCTTGGCAAACTTGACCATCTCGACCTTGTCGAACTCGTGCTGGCGGATGATGCCGCGGGTGTCGCGACCAGCGGAGCCGGCCTCCTCGCGGAAGCAGGGAGTGAAGGCGGTGTAGCAGCGCGGCAGGGTATCAGCATCGAGAACCTCGCCGGCGTGCAGGTTGGTAAGCACGACCTCGGCGGTGGGGATCAGGAAGTTATCGCCCGAGACGTGATAGGCATCGTCCTCGAACTTGGGCAGCTGGCCCGTGCCAAACATGGTCTGACGCTTGACGACGATGGGCGGCCACCATTCCTTAAAGCCACGGCTGGTGTGCGTGTCGAGGAAGAAGTTGATGAGGGCGCGCTCCAGACGGGCGCCGGCGCCGCCGAGAACGGTGAAGCGGCTGCCGGAGAGCTTGTTGCCACGCTCGAAGTCGAGGATGTCCAGATCGGTACCCAGATCCCAGTGCGGCTTAAAGTCGAAATCGAACTCACGCGGGGTGCCCCAACGACGGCGCTCGATGTTCTCGTCCTCATCCTTGCCGTACGGCGTGGCCTCGCAAGGGATGTTGGGCAGGTGAGCCATGAAGTCGTACTGCTCCTGCTCGAGAGCAGTGCGGCGCTCGGCCAGACCGTCAATCTTATCGTTGACGGCGCGCACGGCCTCCTTGGCGGCCTCGGCCTCGTCCTTCTTGCCCTCCTTCATCAGAGCGCCGATCTTCTTGGACTCGGCATTACGCGTGGCCTGGAGCTCCTCGACCTCGGTGATGACGGCACGGCGCTCGTCGTCGAGTTCAAAGAACTTCTCGCGATCCCAAGACGTCTGGCGATTTGCCATGGCGGTATCGATGGCATCGGGATTCTCGCGAACAAACTTGATATCAAGCATTAGATCCTCCGGCGATATACATTCCATTTAGGTTGCAACCTTGTACATGTATGGGCAAGTATATACTTATGAGCGTTTACGACCCAACTCAACTACGCAAGAAGGCACCCAATGGACGCAGTTTTTTCCTTTTTGTTTGGCACCCGCACCGGTTTTGCCATCCTTTTCGCCGGCGGCATCCTGTTATTTGCGATTCTTGCCTTTGTAATGGAGAAGCGTACCCATAAGATGTACGTCGACCGCGGACCCAAGTCCGAGGATGAGGAAGACAGCTTCTGGGACTAACCTGCCAAAAAGGGACAGGTTTATTTTGGTCGGTTTTATCTGGGCAAACGCAAGCGCCCCGCAACTGAAATTGAGCCAGTTGCGGGGCGCTTTTCGCACATGCGACAAAACCGCAGGAAAAACCTGCCAAAATAAACCTGTCCCTAAATGGCAGGTTTTACTGGAGGGTGGCGTCGATGGCCTTGACCAGGGCGCTGCGCATGCCGGCGTCCTCGAGTGCAACGACGCCTTTGATGGTGGCACCACCGGGCGAGCATACGGCATCCTTCATCGCCGCAGGATGCTGGCCAGTTGCAAGCTGCAGCTTTGCCGTGCCCAGCACCATCTGGCTCACAATGCGATAGGCATCGGCGCGCGGGATACCGTGCTTGACCGCCGCATCGCCCAAGGCCTCGATTGCCATGGCGACAAATGCCGGAGCGCAACCACCCACCGTGCCGCCCACAAACAGCAGGCTCGTATCGAGCTCCACGACGGTGCCAAGCTTACCGAGCAGGTCGAGCACAACAGCACGCTGCTCGTCGCTGAGCGTAGAGGACTTCTCGCAGGCGATGACACCCTCGCCCACCGAAACTGGCGTGTTTGGCACCGTCGAGATGTGCGCAACACCCGGCAGGACCTGCTCCCACTTGGCGCTATCCCAAGTCCAGGCGACCGAAAGGACAACTTTGTCGGCTAGAGCGTCCTTGAGCGGAGCGAAGACCTTCTCGATCATGTACGGCTTGACCGCAGCAACCACGATATCGGATGCGGCGACAACCTCCGCCGCATCACGACAGGCAACCATCCCACGCGTCTCACAACGCTCAACCAAGGCGTCGTAGTGGCCCGCGCAGGCGCACATACCGCCCGCAGCCACACCGGCGGCGATCCAGCCATCGGCCATAGCGCTCGCCATATTGCCGAAACCGACAAATCCAATCTTCATATCTCATAATCCTCTCAGACACGCTCTTCGAAACGAAAGCTATTGTCCCACGGCATTGTTTCGTATTGCCGGCCTATTTGTGATACGGCTCGCCACGGCTGATCTTGCAGGCGCGATAGATTTGCTCCAGCAGCACCACGCGCGCCAAGTTATGCGGCAAGGTAATGCGTCCAAAGCTGAGCATCTCGTCGGCTCGTGCGCGTACATCATCGCTCACGCCGTCCGATCCGCCAATCACAAAGGCGATGTCGCTGTTACCACGCAGCATAAGATCATCGAGCCGCGCCGAAAGCTCCTCGCTCGAGCGCTCTTTGCCCTCAATGGCCAGCAAGATCACATGCGCTCGAGGCGGCAGGACTGCAAGAATCGCCGTCCCCTCCTTGTCGCGCGCGGCATCCACGCCGCCCGCCTTAGCCGGATCGATATCGGCCACCTCGCGGATATCCACCTTGGCATAGGCACCTAGGCGCTTGGTGTACTCAGCGCACGCGTCCTTCCAAAAGCGCTCCTTGAGCTTACCGACGCAAACGACGGTGTATTTCACGCGCGTCTACTCCTTCGAATTGTTTTGAACTTCGCCAGCGGTCAGCATCTGCTCGAACATCGAGGCCGACTGCGAGAAATCGCTCGGCAGCACGACCGTCGAGGTTTTACCCGTGCGAGCGAACTCTGTCATCATCTCGGACCACTGCGTAAACATGAACAGCTGGTTGGCCTCGTCGTTGCCGACGCCCGTCTCCTGGATAATCTCGAGCGAATCCTTGATGCCCAACGCGATGGCCTTGCGCTGGTTGGCGATGCCCTCGCCCGCCTTTTCCATCGCCTCGGCCTCAGCGGTCGCCTCGGTGACGCGCTTGATGCGGTCGGCCTCGGCGAGCTCCTGCGCAGCAGCGCGCTTGCGCTGGGCGGCGTTGATGTCGTTCATGGAGTTCTCGACCTCGGTCGGCAGCGCGATCTTGGTGATGAGTGTCGACACGAGGGTGAAGCCGTAGGCAGCCATCTGCCCGGACACGGTGGCATTGACGTCCTTGGCGATGTCATCCTTCTTGGCAAAGACCTCATCGAGCGTGTAGACAGGGATGGAAGAGCGCAGGGCATCGGTGATGAAATCGCGCATCTGGTCGACGGGCTCCTGCAGCATGTAGTAGCTCTTGTAGATGCCCGAATCTGCCGGGCCAGCGCCCATGTCATAGCTCACGTGGTACTGAGCAGAGACTTCAAGGCCGATGGTCACGTTGTCCTGGGTCTTAACGTCGATGCCAAAACCGTTTTTCATGGTGCGCAGACTCACCGTGGCGGCCTTACGGTCGATCACGGGCACCTTCATGTGGAAGCCCGCGTTGACGATGCGGTTAAACTTGCCCAGACGCTCGATGATCACGGCATGCTGTTGTTCAACGACATAGCAGGCGTTGGGGAGCAGCAGCAACAAAATGATGATGGGAAGCAGAAGACTCGTAAGGGCGGCAATGATTCCGGACAACAGCATGGTCTCTCCTCTGATAGGCTCACGTTGGCACTAGGATACCCGCACGAAGCAGCCACGTGACATCAACAGGAGGCCCATAACAAAAAAGCTCCCATTGCTGGGAGCTCTTTCATTTAATGGTGCGGGCGAAAGGACGTCCGCGTATCCGCTTCGCGGATCCGCACCGGCTT
>CAJMRJ010000128.1:0-4800 GCA_905215865.1 uncultured bacterium
CCACGGATAGTCCTTGCGCTCGGGGAAACGACACACATGTGCCAGGCCCACGTAGGCGGCAAGGCTGCGCGCGGCGCGATCGGCCGCGTCCTCGCCGCTCACAATATAGACCGTGGGGCGCGGACGGCGCGCAAACTGGGCTGCCGCCATAAGCGTGCGGCCCGACTGCGACACAGCCAGCGTCACGTCCTCGCCAGCATCGAGTCCTGCCTCGACGGTCTGCAAGGCCTCGGCAGTGTAGAGCTGCGCGGCTATACGGTGAATGAGCATGCTGTTCCTCCGGCATCGCAACGCCAAAAGCCCGCCGGGGCAAGCTCGGCGGGGCGTACGTCAAAGATCATTGACGTTTATGGTACCGCACGGCCCCGTGACCAAAAGCCAAAGCGACATCATGCCAAATGTTGCCCACAACGGTCGCACCAATACGTTTTCCCAGCTTATTAACCCGCCATACACTCTGTACTTTGTTACCTTTCAACGTACTTTTCAACGCTGATTCGCACCGTCCGCGCCCCCTAGCGAGCATTTCGAGCTGCAAAGCGCCTATAATTGATGATATTGACGTATCCAATGCTGTTTTTGAGTGAGGGGGGGGGTAAAAACAAATGGTTGACACTCCATCTTGTGCTCTGTACGCCGGGCTTAAGTCACTCGGTCGCATCAACAACGGTAACGCCGCGCAAATTCTAATGGCCGGCAACGCCCGTTACGGTGGACGCCTCATCTCCGAACGCTTGACGGTCCCGTCGTTTATCTCGCGCGAAATCGTTCGCGCCAAACCCGGTGACCTTTCCGAGCCGCTGTTTGCGCCCTTTGAACAAAGTGCGCGCCAGATACTCAACCTCATCATGCAAAACCGAGGCTCCGACCCCCAATCGCTGAGCAAGGTCGCTAAACGCTATATGGAGTCGTGCGTCCCAGACATGCAGGATGCCCTTACCAATTGTGGCGTCGACGGCATGCTCTTTAGAAACGGCGTCGAGCGCATCGAGACCACTGACGATAGTGACATTAAAGATCGCCTCTACATCCATCTGATCTTTTTTATCGTTACCGGCTGCCTTGGCGACCCCGCCCGCGCCATCGAGTACACCGAGTCCTTTGTGTCCGACCAGATGCTCTCGACGCTTGGCACGGTCGAGACGACCGTCACCTCATTTTTCTCGACAACCGCGCGCCCCACGGGAGACGTTCGCCTGGGGCTGCTGCGCGTCGTGGGCAACTCGGCACGACCGCCGCTGCGTCCCCTTACCACGGACCCGGTGGGCAGCATTATCGGGTCACTGACTGGCGGCGGGAACGCCATCATCGACGTCGATTCCGATGTCTCGCGCCAGCACCTGCGCATCTGGTTCCAAGACGGACGCTGGCTTGCGCAGGGCCTCGACTCCACCAACGGATCGTTTTTGATCTCGGGCGTCGACCGCTGCCGGCAGCCTATCGAGCTGCCCCGACGCGACCGCCCCGCCAACTTTGCCAACACCCCCGTCGAGATTCACAACGGAGACACGCTTTGTTTGGGCGCCACGACGCGTTTTTTGGTCATTCGCATCACAGACTAGTCTGCCCACACATCTTCGACGCACAAGGTGCCGTTATTTGCATTAACCTCTGCAAATAACGGCACCTTTTCAATTAAGACAACGGTTGCGCTACCTTTTGACTAACATTATTGCTATGCATTTTTTCTCGAAAGGATCGCCCCGTGACGTACGACACGGACATGGATATCATTGCGTTGTCCCCCTTTGAACCAAACCCCATGTTTGCGACCACCGAAGACTCCGATACCATTCGCCGCTTTACCACCCTGTTGGATTGCGGGGCAGTCGGCGGCGGCTCCCACTATCTTCGCAAGGTCGCCAACACCGAGGGCGAGACCTTTGCGCTCAAGACGCTGTGGCCCCTCAGCGGCTGTGATGAAAACAGCTCCGCTGTCAGCCCCTCGGGCATCAAGACGCTCACCGAGGAGTATCGCAATCTTGCAGTCGTCTCACTGTTGGGCGGCTTTCCCAAAACCTATGGCTACGGTTATGCCGGCAACACACCGGTCATCCTTATGGAATGGATTGAAGGCCTGCCCCTTCGCGATGCCGCGGCAGAGCTAACCGACCCCGCCGAGGGCGGCCGCATTCCCGCAAACACCGTCGCCGCAATCGGAAAACGCCTGGGAGAGATCCTCCTGAGTACCCAAAAGCTCGATGCACCTTTTGTGCACCGTGATATCTCCTTGCGCAACATCATTATTCGAACGACGCGCCGACCCCTTGCCCAGCAGATTGCACACTGCAGTTTTGACCTTTGCCTGGTCGATCTGGGCAGTTCGAGCATCAAGCGCTCAGACCCCTCGTTTACCATGTCCACCGGCATCTGGCGCAACGGCACCCCCGAGTTCGCCCCGCCCGAGATGCTCTCCAACGACATCCCCGAGCTGGCGCCGCTGCGCATGTCGCCCAGCATCGATACATACGAGCTCTGCAGCGTGCTCTACACGCTCTATGCCGGTCACACGCCATATCGCCTAAACGAGCATATGGACCAGTCGCCCTACCTGTACAAGATCGAGCACGAGCCCGAGCCGCTCGAGGCGCGCTTACCCGGCGACCAAAAGCTCGTCGATGTCATTATGAGCGGCATCCATAACGAGCAGTCCCAGCGCGCGCCGCTATCTACGATTGTCGGCAAGCTCGATGCCTGGATTAAAGACATCGATTTTGAGCCGCGTACGCCGCTGCCCACCCCGGTCGACTTTAGCCAACAACCGAAGCCTTCCGGCTCCGACTAGGCTCAGACGTGTCACCCTGTCATCTCGCGTCGCGCTGCGCTCGCGCTCGGCGGCGTCTGCGTTGCCGGCATCGCAGCTTCTGCCCTTGCCACGAGGTGCTGGGGGCTTATCGATCTGGCGCACGGCATTAAGCCGTCACTCGACGATTACACCTGGGAAGAACTCGCCCTGATCTCCCGCAAAATCCAAGAGGCATCTTCCAACAAAAAGGCGCTCGAGATTGCCGAAACCTACCACCTGGTAAACAGCAAGCAGTCACTCGAAAACGAGAACACCAAGACCGTAAGGCTTTCCGACGGGGTGACCAAGGCACAAGTCCAGATCGTGGGCTTTAAGGCAGACACGTTCACCGATGACGGCCTCCCCGCGGGCATCACCTTTATGTTCCGTACCCCCATCGCCATGCGCGCCGTAAATGACAGCGCCGCTACGGGCGGTTGGGAGCAATCGTCGCTTCGCGAATGGTTGGCGGACGAGGGCATGGCTACGCTGTCCGACGATCTCCGTAATCAGATTCGCTCGGTTCGAAAGCTCACCAACAACACCGGCGTCACTAAAGACGTCTCCAGCATCACCGCCATCGACGACATGCTCTGGCTGCCGTCCATGAGCGAGCTGTGCGGCCACCAGGCGCCCGAAACGTTCGCAGAAGGCTGCGAGTACCTTTCTGACCTCTACAGCGGAGAAGGCGAGCAGTACCAGCTCTATCGCGAGCAGAGTGTGAGCGGTCTGACCACCAATGATGCCATGATCCGCACCGTCGCCGGCCAAAAGATCTGCTACTGGGAGCGCACCCCCAGCGCCGACTGCAGCGAGAGCGCCGACTCGACGTACTTTAACCGCGTTGGAAAAGACGGCGACGTGTTTAGCTGGGCAACGCCCGGAAACAAACCGGACCAAATGACCTATGTCCTGCCCGGCTTTTGCATCTAACACCTTCCCCGGATACCAGAAAGGAGCCTTGCATCATGCGTGCGGAAACACCTTCCGAGGTGCTCTTTGATTTCCTTAAGTGCGACCTGCAGATCAATAATCGCGAAGCGGCGCGCATCTTGATTTCGGACAAGCCGATGGGCTCAAAACCGGCCCCAAGGTTTCGCATTACCGAAAAGACGTTCCTATCGCGACGCGTGGTGCACGTCGTTCCGGGTACCGACAAGATCGACCCCGAGATGTTTGCCGATTTTTCGCAGAGCGTCCAGAACTTGGCCGCCGCTGTAAAAATCGGCAGCGGCAGCGGTCCAGCGGCCGCCAACGCTCGCCAGCAAGCCATTACGGCGCATGCCCTCGAGCGCATGGCAACGGCGCTCGAACACTGGGAGCTCGATGGTTCCATCCTGCGCAATATCTTTGACCGCATCGCTGTCATGCCGGGCCTCAAGCAAAGCGACCGACGCCTTTTGGAGCTCCTTGCGCTAACGGTCTGTGGATGCCTGGCCGATCCCAATGCCGCCGCCTCCGAGGTCAAGGACTTTGCCATAACGCAGCTAGCCCAGACCTTTGGCACGCTCGAAACCGCCGAGGCGATCCAGGCGCAGGACACTAACTGCAAGGTCAACGAGCCTCCTGCAAAACTAGGGCTGCTCAGACTTGCAAAAGACGGCTCGGCCTTGCCGCCGATCTATCCCTTGAGCCTCGATCCCGAGGGTACGGTTCTAGGCTCTTTTGCACACGACCGAAACGCCATCACCAACGTAGGACCCGATGTATCCCACCGGCACCTGCGCGTGGCGTTTTCTAACGGCACATGGCTCGCAAGCGGCCTTCACTCCACCAATGGAACGGTGCTGGTGACACGCAGCGGCGCGACCACCGTTATCGAAAAGCCACGCTCGCTGCGCTCCGCCGGTGACGAGGACAGGCAGATTCCTATCCACGACGGCGACCTGCTCAAGCTGGGCTCCTCGACCGATTTTTTGGTGCTGAAGATCTCCTCGAACGTACGCGCGCTGGCCTAGGACCGAGCCCACACAATAAGAATCAACGCAAAAGAGCGCCGCTGCACACATCGCAGC
>CAJMRJ010000129.1:0-4794 GCA_905215865.1 uncultured bacterium
CCGAAAAGGCCCCGGTGAGCAACGACACCGCCGGTACGACCGAGAACACCCCCGCGCCCACTCCTGCTCCCTCGCCGCAGCCTTCGACGCCCGCTCCTGCTCCCACGCCGCAGCCTCCGACGCCCGCTCCTGCTCCGACGCCTTCCGCACCGAGCCAGTCCGTTGACGGCGGCTCCGGTGTTTCTCGCGCTTATAGCAAGCTCGGTTGCGCTTATTCCTGGGGCGGTATTGGCCCGAACAGCTTTGACTGCTCCGGCTTTGTAAGCTACTGCCTCACCGGCCGTTATTGCCGCCTTGGCACGACTGGTACCTTCATGGGCTGGACCCGCGTGTCCGATCCCCAGCCTGGTGATGTCGTGGTTAACTCTTACCACACCGGCATCTACATTGGTAACGGTCAGATGATCCATGCTTCCGATTACAGCACGGGCGTTATCATCAGCTCCGTTGCCGCTGGCATGAACAACAATTACATTTTCGTTCGCTACTAAGTGTTTTAACTCAGCAAACAACAATGGACCTCGTATCATTTGGGAGCGAGGTCCATTCTTTTATCTCGACCGCCCGTTTTGCGTATAAGCAACAATCTAGTTTTGAATACTAGATATGCGCAGCATCTGTCCAAAAGATAGCTATAATTATTGAGGAACAAATAGAAAGGACCCTCAATGAGCTGGGCGCTTATCTCCGATTCGAGCTGCAATCTTCGCGATTGGCAGCCAACCGCACCTCATACCACCTTTGCATTTGCACCCCTTAAGATCCGAGTAGGGGAGCGTGAATTTGTCGATGACCTCTCGCTCGATGTTCACGAGCTTAATGTTGCCATTCAATCGGAAGCCAGCGCATCATCGAGCTCCTGCCCGAGCGTAGGGGAGTGGGCTGCGCTCTTTAAGCTCTCCGACAAGACGATCTGCATGCCCATCTCCGAGGGCGTCTCGGGAAGCTACAATGCCGCGGCTACCGCACGCGACATGGTGCTTGCCGAAGAGCCCAACCGTCAGATTCACCTGGTTAATTCGCGGGCAGCAGGCGGCAAGATGGATCTGATCTTCTTACTGTTTGATCGTTATCTTGCAAGTAACCCGGACGTTTCCTTTGAGGACGCCTGCACTTACTTCGATAGCTTGGAGCAGAACAGCGAGATTCTCTTTAGTCTGTGTAATTACGAGAACCTTGCAAAGGCCGGACGTATTCCCAAGGCAGCCGGGGTCATTGCCAACAAGCTCAATATCCGCATTTTGGGCACGGCGAGCGAAGCGGGCAAAATTGAACTCGTTGGGCACACGCGTGGCGAAAAGAAGATGCTCACCAAGATTGTCGACACCATGGAGGCCGAGGGCTTTACTGGAGGCGAGGTCATCATCGATCACGTTGAGAACGAAGTCGGAGCCCAGGCGCTTGCCAGCCGCATTGTGGAGCATTGGCCCGGCTCTAAGACAATCATCATGCCTTGCAACGGGCTAGATTCTTACTATGCCGAGATGCACGGCCTCATCATCGGCTACGGCATGGGCGTGGCATCGGGCCGATAATTTCCAACTAGACAAACGCACGGGCGGGATAAGGGGCCAGTGGCTCTTTATCCCGCCCGTTTTATACCTCGGTTAGCTATTAAACCCATTGAACTTAAGATAGCTCATCAGGTATGCCTTCGAAACAAAGGACGACACCGCACTGCGTACGAGCAATGACTCACGCGTAACCTGATGTGCGGTATCGGGCACGGGAGTCTGCTCGACGGAAAACGCCGCACGAATCGATGCCTCAAGTTGATCAACTACATAATCGAAAGCCGTCGGAGCGTCGTAGCTTAAGCGCTGAATATTAAAGAGTGCCTGAACCGCAGCGATGGGCAGCACCTGCTTAAAGATACAAATGGCGATGAGACGCGCAATCTGCTCACGGCCATACTGCTTTTTAACCGGAGCAGGAACGAGACCGACCTTTACGTAGTTATTGATCATCGAAGGCGTGATAACGGGCTGCTCTACGCAAATCGAAAGCGGCTCCATCCACAGTTCGATGTACTCAATGACCTGGTCACGATAGAGCGTTACGTTGGGCAGCTGGTCATAGCGTGGCAGGCTCAACGCGTTGAGTTTGCTCACCATATCGGACTGAATAAATGCATCCGGCAGCACCGTCGGCTGAATATCCTCCGGCTTAATGCTGACCGATGTATCGGACATCGGGATAACGTATTTAGCATGGTTCATAAGAGGCCTCCGTTCGTTTTCTATATTGTATTCTAGGTTATCTAGTTTTGCATACCACATAGCCGCTTAGTAAAAGTGGTTGGACAGCACATTGACACACCGTCCAACCACTTTGTTTAAAGATAACAACCTTACATAAGATATATTATCGTACTTATTCACGTAGGAAAGCGTACGCACTGGTTGCCGCTATGGCTCCGTCCGAAACGGCGGTCACAACCTGGCGTAAACGCTTGGAACGGATATCGCCGGCTGCGAATAGGCCGGGTGTGCGGGTGGCCATCGAATCGTCGGTGACAATGCCGCCGTCGGGGGCCAGATCGACGAGATGCTCAACCAGCTCGGTATGTGGCTGCGTCCCCGTAAAGACAAAAATGCCAAACGAGCCTGGATCAAAAGACTCGGAATACGTTTCACCGGTTGCGTTGTCCTTAAACGTGATCGTCGTGGGCATGGCCTCGCCGGAAAGCTCCACAATACTAGTTTGGTACCTAACTGAAATATTGTCCTTAGCAAGCACCTTATTCACGACACCCTCGGGTGCACGAAACTGATCGCGACGCAGCACGATGGTCACGCTGCTGGCAATGTCGGACAAGAACAGTGCCTCCTCGCATGCCGAATTGCCGCCTCCGATAACAAAGACCTGCTTGCCACGGAAGAACATGCCGTCACACGTCGCGCAATACGAAACCCCACGACCGCGATACGTGTCCTCGCCAACAAAACCCGCAGGCCGCGGCGTGGCGCCCATGCACGCAATGACGCTCTTGGCCGTTGTGTCGCCCATATCATAATGGATGGTAAATTGAGCCGCATCGGCATCGTAATCGACACCTGTCACCATACTCCATTCAACCTGAGCCCCCAGGCCTTCAGCATGCTGTTGGAATCGCTCACCAAGTTCGGCACCGCTCAACAGCGGAATACCAGGATAATTCTCAATCTCGTTGGATGTGGCGATCTGTCCGCCAGACATGCCCTGCTCAAGGACAGTCGTCGTCAGGTTGGCGCGCGCCGCATAAATGGCGGCAGCAAAGCCCGCAGGGCCGCCGCCGATAATCGCAACATCGATTGTCTGATCGGTAGTCATGAAGAGTCCTCTCGTCGAAACGTTGTCGTTCTTTGCGCTCATACCCAAATTTACGTGAACGTGACACTCATGCACTACAATGATAAATCCGTGTTACAACGTCGAAGGGGAGTTATCGATGGATCAGACGCAGACGAGCGACGACGCTCCCCTGCTCACGCACAGCACTCCCCAATCGAAGCAAACCACGCTCTTGGCTCAGCAAAAACCTCTCGTGACCATCGTGCACGCCTCGGTCGGCTCGGGCCACAAGGCCGCCGCAAATGCGATTGCGCAGGCATTCGACCTCATCCGCGGCGTCAATGGCATCCCCGAGGATGTTGAGATTGAAGTACTCGATATCCTTGATTTTGGACGCATAAAATTCGACGGCAACAAGACCGCAGCTTCTTTTACGGGAGCCACGCGTCCCATTTACGACCTGACCTGGCGATATACGCTTACGGGACATCTTCTCTGGGGTGGCGGCACGGCATGGTCGCGAATTATGTTCCCCGCCTTCAACGAATATATTCGTAGCCGCAGACCCATAGCCGTGGTCGCAACGCACATCACGGCGGCCAACGTTGCCGTGGGCGCCCGCGTAATTACGGGTATCGATTATCCGGTTATCTGCGTACCAACCGACTACGAAGTCGAGGGCTGGTGGCCCCACAAGGACACCGACCTCTTCTGTGTTGCCAACGAATTTATGGCCGAAACGCTGCGTCCGCGCAAGGTGCCCGAGGCAAAGATTCGCATTACCGGCATTCCTATTCGCGCCGGATTCGACACGGAATACGATCGCGAGAAAGAGCTAGCCAAGTTCAACCTCCCCATCGATAAGACCGTCGTGCTGGTAATGGCCGGTGCCAGCCTGCCTCAGCCTTACGTCCGCTTTCGCGCGGCGATGGACCACACGCTCCCCTTCCTGCGCAGCTTCGAAGACATGCACTTTGTCTTTTTGCCCGGCAAAGACGTGGAGTATGCCACCCGGCTGAAGACGCTCTTCGATGCCATGAAGCTCGAGAACGTTACGGTGTTGGACTATGTCGACGACATGGCAGCCCTCATGCACGGCTGCGACCTGGCAATCCTCAAATCGGGCGGACTCACGGTCACCGAGTGCCTCTGCGCACATCTGCCGATGATCCTGCTGGGCAAGTCCTATGGCCAGGAAAAGGCCAACACCACTATGCTCACCGGCATGGGAGCCAGCATGCACGTCACCACGGCACGAGAACTCATCGTAACCCTACGCCACCTGCACGACCATCCCGAATCACTCAAAGCCCTACTCATCAACGGCGAAGTACTACGCCGTCCCCATGCAGCCGAAGACATCGCCGTCGCCACCATGGAACTCGTAGGCAAACCCCAAAAGCGCAAACGAGCCTTCTGCCGCTTCTACTGGGGCGGAAAACCTGCGCATATCAGGTAGACGAAAGTCCGCTGCTCGGCGGGAGCCGCCCATATATCATTCCATGCTCAAACATTCTCGCT
>CAJMRJ010000130.1:0-4792 GCA_905215865.1 uncultured bacterium
CGGAGCGCATGCGCGACGTTGACGACGAGGACGAGGACGAGACGCCCCGCGACACCTGGGCGACGGTGCGCCGCCTGTGGAGCGAAGCCGCCGGCGACCATTGGCGCTTCTATATCGTGTTCGCGAGCATCGTGTTCTATGTCATCTTTAACACCGCGGCGCCGGCTTACAGCGCCCGCGTGATCGATGAGCTGTGGGGGCACATGAAGCTGGCGTTTGCCAACAACGCTACCTTCAGCATTACCTGGGAGAACTGCGGCAGGACCATCTTCATCTACTTTATGATCTGGACCGCCGCCGCCTCGTTCTACGCACTCCAGAGCTTTTTGATGTCGAGCGTTGCCGAGCGCCTCAACCTGCGCCTGCGCAACCGCATCGCACAAAAGCTCAACCGTCTGCCGCTTGCCTACTTTGACGCGCATCGTCCCGGCGAGGTCGTCAGCCGTGCGACCAACGACTTGGACAAGATGTCCGAGAGCATGCAGCGCGGCTTGCTGCAGCTTCTGGTGTCGATCGGTACCGTGGTGGGCGCCGTGAGCGTGATGTTCGTGTTTAGCGTGCCGCTCACGCTTGTCTTTTTGTTCTTTACGGCGCTTTCGCTGCTGGTGACGAAGGTCGTTTCGCGCCGCACGCACGATGTGACGGGCGAGCGCCAGGAGTGGGTGTCCAAGATTACGAGCGCGGTCGAGGAAGGCTACTCGGGCCGTCTAGTGATTCGTGCGTTTAACCGCGAGCGCCAGAGCTCTGCCGAGGTGCACGAGGCTTCGAGGGAGCTGGCGCGCGTGAGCACCAAGGCCGACTTTATGATTAACGCCGTCGGTCCCGCGGTGCGCTTTATCGGCCGCTTGGCGCAGATCGTGATCGCGCTGGTGGGCTGCAGCATGCTGGTTGCCGGGCATATGACCGTCGGCGTGTTCCAGGCGTTCTTCCAGTTTATCTATGAGGCGTCCGAGCCCATGACGCAGCTGTCGTTTACCTTTAACTCGCTGCAGAGCGCGCTGGCGAGCGCCGAGCGCGTATTCGACCTGCTCGACGAGTCCGAGATGGAAGCCGATCCGTTGCCGGCGGCCGCCGCCAAGCTGCCGGGCAAGGTGGAGGGCCGTGTCGCTTTTGAGCACGTGCGCTTTGGATATTCGCCCGACAAGCCGCTTATGCGCGACGTGTCGTTTACCGCCGAGCCGGGTCAGAAGATCGCAGTGGTGGGAACCACGGGTGCGGGTAAGACCACGCTCATCAATCTGCTCATGCGCTTCTACGAGATCGACGGTGGCCGCATTACCCTCGACGGTGTGGACACGAGCCGCATGGATCGCGGCGAGCTGCGCCAGCAGTTTGGCATGGTGTTGCAGGACGCCTGGCTGTTCGATGGCACCATTGCCGAGAACATCGCCTATGGCTGTCCCGAGGCGACGCGCGAGGAGATTGTCGCGGCCGCACGTGCCGCTCAGGTCGACTTCTTTGTGCGCACTATGCCGCAGGGCTACGACACGCGTGTGGCTAACGATGCCGAGAGCATCAGCCAGGGCCAACGTCAGCTGCTGACCATCGCGCGCGTGCTGCTCAACAACCCGGCGATCCTCATTCTGGACGAGGCGACGTCGAGCGTGGACACGCGCACCGAGCTCGCCATCGGCCGTGCCATGGATGCGCTCATGCGCGGACGCACGAGCTTTGTGATCGCGCACCGTCTGTCGACGATCGTCGATGCCGACCTCATCCTGGTCATGGATCACGGCAATATCATCGAGCAGGGTACGCACAAGGAACTGCTGGCTGCCGAGGGCGCTTATGCCGACCTCTACCTAAGCCAGTTCGCATAAGGTGACAAAGGAGCAGTCCCGCATGTCACATCGAAAAGAAGGCGCGCCGGGGGCGGATTCCCTGGCGCGCCTTTTGTGTTGGCGTCAATGTTGTCGGTGGCCGTCCGCTTCTAGCGCTCGTCCACGAGCTTGGCGACGAGGGCTTTGAGCTCGGCCACCTCTTGCTCGAGTTCCTTGACGCGACGGGCGTTTTCGGTGATGCCCTGACGGTTGAGGGCGCTCTGCTCGGCGGCATCGTCGGGCATGTACTCGCGATGCTGCTTGGCGTCGAAGCTCTCCTCGAACACGCGGCAGCCGTTGCGCTTGATGATGCGCCCGGGCACGCCCACGACGGTGCAGTTGTCGGGCACGTCCTTGACGACGACCGAGTTGCCGCCGATTTTGACGTTGTTGCCGATGTGGATGTTGCCAAGCACCTTGGCGCCCGTGCCCACCGTGACATTGTTGCCCAGGGTGGGGTGGCGCTTGCCGGTCTCGTTGCCGGTGCCGCCGAGCGTGACGCCCTGGTAGAGCACACAGTTGTCGCCCACGATGGCAGTCTCGCCAATAACGACGCCCATGGCGTGGTCGATAAAGAAGTGCTTGCCGATCTGCGCGGCGGGATGAATCTCGACGCCGGTGATGTGGCGGGTGATTTGCGAGAGCACACGGGCGAGTGAGCGATGACCGTGTTCCCAGAGCCAGTGCTCGGGCACGTGGTTCCACTTGGCGTGCAGGCCAGGATAGGAAAGGAAGATGACCAGACCGTTTTGCGCGGCGGGGTCCTGCGCCTGGACGGTCTTGATGTCCTCACGAATGGTGTTGATAAAGCTCACCGGCCGCCCTCCCTTAGCGCCGTGACAATGCGATTCAATAAAGTATAGCGATTCGCTAGGGATTAGGAAGGGCGATCTTGCTTTGCTTTGGGCGACAAGTGTCAGTTATGCAAACTTGCTGGTAATGAAGTAAGACTTTTGAGGGGTTTGGCCCGCGCCCGCGCCGCAACCGTATACTGGTCAACTTGGACGTGTCCGCGCCCACAACTGAGAGGTTTTACTTCATGGGTTTCATCAATTTTATCGCCGAGCTGCTTAAGGATCCGCGCACCGCGATCGCCAGCTGGATCGCCGCCGGCCCGCTTATGGCCTACGGCTGCGTGTTCCTAATCATCTTTATCGAGACGGGCGTGGTGTTCTTCCCGTTCCTTCCCGGCGACTCGCTGCTGTTTGCCTCGGGCTTCTTTGCCCATAATGGCGGCTTTAACATCGTGGCGCTTCTGGCCACCGCATGGGCCGCAGCCATCCTGGGCGATCAGTGCAACTTTATGATCGGCCACTTCTTTGGCCGCAAGATCATTGCCTCGGGCAAGGTAAAGGCCATGACGCCCGAGCGCATCGAGAAGTCCGAGGCGTTTCTTGATAAATGGGGCCATCTGGCCATCTTCCTCGGTCGCTTCTTCCCGTTCATCCGCACCTTTGTGCCTTTTATCGCCGGCATGGGCGGCATGCACTGGCGCAACTTTGTCGTCTTTAACGTGCTGGGTGGCATTACCTGGTCGACGGTCTTTACGCTGCTGGGTTACTTCTTTGGTGGCATTCCGTTTGTGCAGGAGCACTTTGAGCTGCTGATCGTGGGCATTGTCGCCGTGTCGATCATCCCGACCGTGGTCGGCCTGGTTAAGGCCAAGCTGGGCAAATAGAACGCCTAGCTCGAGCCGGCGCGAAAATCGTGCCAAAGAGGCCCGTCACCGCTTACGGTGGCGGGCTTCTTTAGTTTCGGTCAAATGAAAATACTTTACTTAGTTAAAGAAAAGCGTTTTATCAGACGCGTACGGGGAGTACAATCTCGTGCATGCGAATCGACGTGCCATGGGCTTTGGCGTTGTCCGCGTGTCCCGTCCGGCTCTACGCTCCGGGCGTGCGACGTTGCGACGCGGTCGGCCTCGATCCTTGCGTACGGGTTCGCGAGTTTGCAACTGTGTATGTAAGGAGCGACATATGACTGTCGAGAAGAAGGATATCGATTGGGGTAGCCTCGGCTTTGGCTACATGAAGACCGATTACAGCTACGAGGCCCATTGGAAGGACGGCGAGTGGGACGAGGGCGGCCTGACCACCGACCACACCCTGCATGTCTCCGAGTGCGGCGGCATCTTCCACTACTGCCAGGAGGTCTTTGAGGGCCTGAAGGCCTACACTGCCGAGGACGGCAGCATCGTCTGCTTCCGTCCCGACATGAACGCCGAGCGCATGTATAACTCTGCCCAGCGCCTCGAGATGCCCCCGTTCCCCAAGGACAAGTTCGTGGAGGCCGTCAAGCAGGTCGTTTCTGCCAACGCCGCATGGGTTCCGCCCTTCGGCTCTGGCGCGACCCTGTATGTGCGTCCGTTTATGATCGGCTCCGGTGACGTAATCGGCGTGGCTCCCGCTCCTGAGTACACGTTCCGCATTCTCGTGACCCCGGTCGGTCCGTACTTTAAGGGTGGCCTCAAGCCCGTCAAGCTGCGCGTTTCCGAGTACGACCGCGCCGCACCGCATGGCACCGGCAACATCAAGGCCGGCCTCAACTACGCCATGTCCCTTAAGCCCACGATGGAGGCTCACCGCGAGGGCTATGCCGAGAACCTTTATCTCGACTCCGAGTCTCGCACCTATGTCGAGGAGACCGGTGGCGCCAACGTCCTGTTCGTGAAGGAGGACGGCACGCTCGTCGTTCCGCAGTCGCACACCGACTCTATTCTTCCCTCCATCACCCGTCGTTCGCTCGTTCAGGTTGCTCAGGACCTGGGCATGACCGTCGACCAGCGTCCCGTCGAGTGGGCCGAGGTCAAGGCCGGCACCTTTGTTGAGTGCGGTTTGTGCGGCACCGCTGCCGTTATCTCCCCGGTCGGCGAGATTGACAACAAGGTCTACGGTGCCGACGAGACTGTGACCTTCCCGGCTGGCTACACCGAGATCGGCCCTGTGATGAAGAAGCTCCGCGAGACCCTGACA
>CAJMRJ010000131.1:0-4783 GCA_905215865.1 uncultured bacterium
GTAGTGGAAGGCGAGCGGCCCAACCGTTGCGCCCGCGTAACCGACGGCTGCATCCTATGCGGCGGGTGCGTCGACGCCTGCCCTGTCAACGCTATCTCGATCGAGCGTGACGAGGCCGCTGGCGCGGTGGACCTTGATGCATATCGAGACATTTGGGTATTCGTGCAGACCGACGAGCACGATACGGTGACTCCCGTTGCCTATGAGCTCATGGGCAAGGGCCGCGAGCTTGCCGATGCCCGTGGTTGCCGTCTGGTGGCATTGGCTGGTATGAGCCCCGAGAGCTCGCTCAAGGACCTGGAGCATCTGGTTTGCGCCGGTGCAGACGAGGTCCTGGTCTGCCGTGACGAGCGCCTGCGTCAGAACGACGCGGAGGTTTACGCCCGGCTGATCTGCGATTTGGTGGCAGAGCGCAAGCCCGAGGCCATTCTGTACGGTGCGACCGCCTTTGGCCGCGAACTGGCACCCGGCGTTGCCGTGCGTTTGCAGACGGGCCTTACGGCTGACTGCACCGTACTTTCGATGGATACGGAGACGGGGCTGCTGCAGCAGACACGCCCGGCGTTTGGCGGCAACCTGATGGCCACCATCGTCTGCCCCAATCATCGTCCCCAGATGGCAACGGTGCGTCCCGGCATCTTTAAGGCGCCCGACTTTGACTACGGCCGCTCCGGCACAATCACCCAGATATCACTTGCGGATGATGCTAAGGCTCGTGTCGAGATCTCGATTCCCGCCGAGGAGTGGGGACAGCAGGCTTCGATCGCCGATGCCGAGTGCCTGGTCGTGGTGGGTCGCGGCATTGGTTCCAAGAAAAACCTGCCGCTGATGCGAAAGCTCGCCGAGGCCCTGGGAGCCGAGCTTGGCTGCACGCGACCTGTCGTGGAGGCCGGCTGGTTGGAGTATCGCCATCAGATTGGCCAGACGGGCGTATCGGTTTCGCCCAAGCTTCTCGTGAGTATCGGTGTTTCGGGCGCCATCCAGCATCTTGCCGGCATCGGTGGGGCGGAGTGCATTATCGCCATCAACGAGGACCCGGATGCTCCCATCTTTGGTACTGCCCAGTACAAGGTTGTCGGCGATGCCGTCGAGGTCGTCGAGGAGCTGCTGGCCCAGCTTGAGCGCTAGGCGCGCGCCAGCCAGTCGCGCATCTCGTTCTTTAGGCGCTCCCAGGTCGCTTGCGTGGCGGGATCGGTAAAGGGGCGCGCAATGCCAAAGGGCGCATCGAGCAGGCGGTAGATATCGCCTTGCTCGCGCGCCAGCGCGCGGCTCGCTGGATAGACGAGCTCAAACATAAAGCAGATGAGTCCCACCAGGTAGTCTGCGGGCTCGTTGCGTTCATCGCGTGCGACGCAGCGGCGCTCGTCAAAGGCGGCAAGTGTTGGCGACGAGAAGCGGCTGCCGAGAAACGTCTTCTCGTCTACCTTAAGGATGGTGTCGACGGTGCTGTCGGCGATGGTGCGCATAATGTCGATCTTGTCGCCATCGCGCACGATATCGCAGAAGCACCGTGTACGCTCGTCGAGTTGTGCCGGCAGGCGAAAGTCGCTGTGATAGGCGATGCTCTCGCGGATGAGCTCGTCGTTCTCGTCGGTCTCGATAAAATCTCGGATGCTTGTTGTGGCAGGTGCGTCGTCGGGATTCTCGCCAAAGAGGACCCCGACGCCCAACGCTGCGTGGCTCATACTCTCGGCGTCCTTAAAGGTGTCCCAGCGCCGCAACTGTTCAAAGCGTCCCATATCGTGTAACAGGCCGCAAAGCCAGGCCAGGTCTATATCCTCTGTCGACCAGCCCTGCTCGCGCGCCACGGCATCGCATGCCTCGGCAACGTGGTACGTATGCTCAATTTTGAGCGCGATGCGTGGGTTGGTGGCGTCGTAGGCATCGGTATAGCGTTTGAAGGCCGCGGTCGCCCGGCCCCGATCGATAGCTGTCATAATGACTTCCTAAAAAGCTGTGTCTTTCGATCCGGTGGCAATTGTAGGTGAACTCGGTTGCCACCGGGCGATGATTCTGCCGCGTCGTCGAATGCGGCTCGGAAATCTTGTCGGGACGAGGAACCCTATGGTGCTCAAAATCGTTAAAACCGTCTGGCCGGTGATGCTTACCTATGTTGCGATAGGCGCGCCGTGCGGAATGATTATGGCGCAGACGGGAATGGAGCCCTGGATGGTCTTTGCTCTGAGCAGCACGTTTGTGACGGGTAGCGGCCAGTTTATGGTCTGCAACCTGTGGCTGACAGGTGTGCCTGCGGCATCGATTGTCGCAAGTGTGGCCGCTATATCCTCCCGTTTCGCGCTCTATATAGGGGTGGCGCCGCGGCGCCGAATCTCGTTCCGTCTGAACTTGTCGAATTTCTCACCGAGCTGGTCTGCTTCTTCTGGTACCATGGTCAAACTTTACTGTAGCAAAGCGTGACGTGGGCTTTTGTTCTGCGTCAGCGGAAATGGGGGTTTCATGGCACAGGAAGCGACCGCCAACGAGCAAAAGAAATTCAAGGTACCGCGTATCCCGGGCGACATCATGATCTATCCCATGATTGTTGGCCTTTTGCTCAACACTTTCTGTCCGCAGGTCTTTGAGATCGGCGGCTTCTTTACGGCTGCCTGCCGCGGCGGCTCCAATACCATCGTCGCTGCGATCCTGCTCTTCGTGGGTGCCGGCATCAGCTTTAAGTCCACGCCGGGCGCTATCAAGACCGGCATTGTCGTACTGATCCCCAAGCTTGTTGTTGCGGCCGCCCTTGGCTTGGGTGTGGCATATTTCTTTAACGACAACTTCCTGGGCCTGAGCTCGGTCTCAATCATCGGCGGCATTACGTTTTGCAACATGGCACTCTATACGGGCATCATGGGCGAGTTTGGCGATGAGTCCGAGCAGGGCGCCGTCGGTATCCTGTTCTTTACGGCCGGCCCCGCCGTCACCATGATCATCCTCGGTGTCTCGGGTCTCGCTAACATCCCCGTCGGCACCATCATCGGATCCATCCTGCCGCTTGTTATCGGCATGGTTCTGGGCAACCTCTTCCCGTTCATCAAGAACCTGCTGGTCCCCGGCGCCAATCCCGCGATCGCCGTCATCGGTTTTCAGCTCGGTGCGTCCATGAGCCTTTCGAGCTTTATCACCGGTGGCATCTCGGGCATCCTGCTGGGTCTCATCACGCTCTTTATCGTCGGTCCCATCACCTTTGCGTTCGAGCGCCTGTGCGGTGGTAACGGCAAGGCGGCTGTTGCCTGCTCCACTATCGCCGGCACGGCCATGACCACGCCGGTTGCCCTCGCCGAGGTCGCACCGCGCTACGCCGAACTTGCGCCCACTGCGTACGCTCAGATCGCCACCGCCGTCATCATCACGGCGATTCTGGCCCCGATTCTGACCGGCTGGGTCGATAGGAAGTTCTGCCACGGCAAAGAGGATCTGTCGGTCGAAGGCGTCGAGGCTATTGAGGAAGCCGTCGCGACCGACATCGACGGCGAGTAATCGTCGACGCGAGTCAATCAAGCCGGCGTGTGCAATTCGCGCCGTATAGGCGCCCGAACGAAAGCTGTCTTGCAGTGACGTTCGGGCGCTCTGCTATTATTCCCCTTACCCCTGCGGAGTAGGGGGCGTTTATTGTCCAGACACGAATCGGGCGATTCTGACCACTTGGATATTGAAGGGATGGCGTCTAGTGGTTAAGGCACTCAAGATTGAGATATTCCTGCTATGCATGATTGTTCTTATCGGGCTTGCCGCGCGAAGCCGTCGCTCCTTGTTCTCGAGTACCCAGCAGCTCTTGTTTAGCATGCTCGGCTACACCTCTGCTGCCTACATTTTTTTCGATATGATCTGGACGCTCTCGGACGGCGTGAGCACTCCTGTAGGCATTACGGCCAACTGGATTTCCAACGCGGTCTCGTTTTCGCTGTTCGCCATCGCGTGCCTCATTTGGTTTTTCTATTCCGAGACAGTGCAGGGCTCTCGCCTTTTGACCGCGCGCTATAGGGTGGCGCTCGTGACGTTGCCAACCGTATTGGTGGTCGTGCTGGCATTTACCAGCTACTGGACGCATACTATGTTCTATATCGATGCGCAGGGCGTATATCGTCGCGGAGCGTTTTATATGATTCAACCTATCGTTAGCTACTGCTACATCATATATACGTCTTTGCATGCTTTTATTCAGACTCGAAAAGTCGAAAGTCTGCAAAAGAAGGCCATTTATCGCACCCTCGCCTTTTTTGCGGTTCCCGCTCTGGTGGGCGGTACCTTCCAGGTTTTGTTTTCGGTGCCGGGCCTTTGCGTCGGTATAACGCTGAGCATCCTGCTGCTCTACATCATCTACCAGGAGCAGCTGATCTCGACCGACCCGTTGACTGGCCTTAACAATCGCAACCGTTTTGAGACCTATATGCTGTCGCTCTTCTCAAATGTGGATCAGGCCGAAGATGTGTATCTGCTTATGATGGATGCCGACGGCTTTAAGCAGATTAACGACCGGTATGGACATGTGGAGGGCGACCATGCTCTTCAGGTCATATCTGCTACGCTCAAAGAGGTCTGCTCGGCGTCTGGTGGCTTTATCGCACGTTATGGTGGCGATGAGTTCGTGGTGCTCCAGAAGGCAGCGGCGGAACAGGACATCATAGACCTGTGTTCGGCGATTAACGACGAGCTCGCTCGTGCCGAGGTGCCGTATCTGTTGCGGATGTCCATCGGCTATGCACGGGTCGGTGATGGTGTCGATACCTGGCAAGACTTACTTCGCGCTGCTGATGCGGAGCTCTACCGCGTCAAGGCCGAG
>CAJMRJ010000132.1:0-4778 GCA_905215865.1 uncultured bacterium
TTTTCCGGGCGGCAGGGATGCGTTGGGATGCGTTTAGAAACAGATTTATTCCACTGTGACGGATTTTGCCAGATTTCTGGGCTTGTCGACGTCGCAGCCGCGCAGGATGGCAACCTCGCGGGCGAGCAGCTGCAGCGGGACGCTCGCCGTGATGGGACTGAACACGTCGCGGACGGCCGGCACGCGGATGATACAGTCGGCGATCTTGTTGATCTCCTCGTCGCCCTCGGTGGCAACGACAATGACCTTGGCACCGCGCGCCTTGCACTCCATAAGGTTCGACACGGTCTTGTCGTAGGTGGCGCTCTTGGTGGCCACGGCGATGACGGGGAAGCCCGGATCGATCAGCGCGATGGGGCCGTGCTTCATCTCGCCGGCAGCATACGCCTCGGCGTGCAGGTAGCTGACCTCTTTGAGCTTGAGTGCGCCCTCGTAGGAGATGGCAGCGCCCATACCGCGGCCCACGAACAGCGCCGACTGCGCGTCCTTGCACAGCAGGGCGGCCTCGTGCACGGCCTCGGTCTGCGTGTCCAAAATCCACTGGATCTGCTCGGCCGTATCGGAAAGCTCGCGGAACATCATGCGCGTCTGCTTGGTGGTCAAACGGTACTTGACCTGCGCCAGCAGCAGAGCCAAAAGCGTCAGACTCACGACCTGACCGATGAAGCTCTTGGTCGAGGCGACCGCGATCTCCTTGTTGGCCTTGGTATAGATGACGCCGTCGCTCTCGCGCGCCACGGGGCTGCCCACCACGTTGGTGATGCCAAAGACCTTGGCGCCCTTGATACGCGCATCGCGAATGGCGGCGAGGGTATCGGCCGTCTCGCCCGACTGGGACACGGCAACGACGAGCGTCGTCGGCGTGATGATGGGGTTGCGATAGCGGAACTCGCTGGCAGCCTCAACCTCGGTGGGAATGCGAGCCCAACCCTCAATAAGGTTCTTTGCGATGAGGCCGGCATGATAGCTGGTGCCGCAGGCGATCACGTAGACACGGTCGATGTCGTTGAGCTCCTCGAGGGACAGGCCCAGCTCGTCGATGTCGAGCTCGCCGGCGGGGGTCATACGGCCAACCAGCGTGTCGCGCACGACGCGCGGCTGCTCGTGGATCTCCTTGAGCATAAAGTCGGGATAGCCGCCCTTTTCGGCCATGTCCAGGTCCCAGTCGATGTGGGTGACCTTGGGCTCGATGACATCGCCGGCCTCGTCGGTGTACTCGACGCCCGCAGGCGTGAGCTTGGCAAACTGACCGTCCTCGAGCACCACGACATCGCGGGTGGCGTCGATAAGCGCGATGACGTCGGAGGCGACGTAGGAGCCGGTCTCGCCCACGCCGACCACAATCGGGGAGTCTTTGCGGGCAACGGCGATTACGCCAGGCTCGTCGGCGCACACGGCGGCCAGGCCGTAGGCGCCTACCACATGGGTGCACGCCTCGCGCACGGAGGCCATCAGGTCGTGCGTCTCGGCATAGGCCTCTTCGATCAGATGCGCGAAGACCTCCGTATCGGTCTCGCTCTTAAAGTGATGGCCGCGGCCCTCCAGCTCCTCACGCAGTTCGGCGAAGTTCTCGATAATGCCGTTGTGGACGATGGCGATGCGACCGTCGCAGCTGGTGTGGGGATGAGCGTTAACGACGGAAGGCTTGCCGTGAGTGGCCCAACGGGTGTGACCGATACCGCAGGTTGCGTCGCTATCGATATTGGAAAGCTCGCTCTCCAGACCCGCGACCTTACCCACGCGGCGGATAACGTCGAGGTGCGCCGCGGCGCCCTCGCCCACCTCGAGCGCGACGCCCGAGGAGTCATAGCCGCGATACTCCATGCGCTTAAGGCCTGTGACCAGAATGTTCTTTGCAATATCAGAGCCGGTGTAGCCGACAATTCCGCACATAGGATAAATCCCTTCGCTCGCGTGACTGCAAGACGTCCACGCACAGGGGGCGCTGAGACGTATAACGTTCGAGTATTGTACTCACGCAAGCGCAAGCTAATATACCAGAAGTGGTATCTTAACTTGGATACCACTCGATACACACACGTCCAGCCGGTCCAAACCACCACAATGGGGACAGGCGCCTTTGTGGTGGCCTGGGCTCCAGCGTTTGCCCAGATAAAACCTGCCAAAATAAACCTGTCCCTAATTGGCAGGTTTTGACACCTCAGAGGCGGGCGATGCTACAATCTGGCTTGTACTTGAAACGCATCAAAGGGGCCGCTATGGCAAAGGTAAAAATCAGCGACGTCGCGCGCGAGGCCGGGGTTTCGTTGGGCACGGTTTCCAACGCGCTCAACCATCCCGAAAAGCTGCGCCCCGAGACCCTCAAGCTCATTAACGAGACCATCAATCGCCTTGGCTACCTGCCCAACCAAAGCGCCCGTCAGCTCGCGGGCGGCGCCACCAAGTCCTTTGGCTTGGTGCTCCCCCGTCTCGACCACGGTTTTTCGCTCCAAATTGCCAGCGGCGCCCATAACGAGGCCCGCAAGCACGGTTACGACCTGCTCATCGCCAACGCCGATAACGACGATATTCTCCAGGACCATTACCTGCGCTACTTTATGGGCACGCAAATGTCCGGCGTCATGGTTCAGCCCATGGCATCCCCCGACTGGCACCCCGCTATGACCAAGATGCCCGTGCCGATTGTCCACCTGGACATCCATTGCTCCGCGCCCGGTTACTACGTGGCAGTCGACAACGAGGCACAAGGCCGCATCATCGCCGAGCTCGCCATCGCCCGCGGCGCGCGCCATATCACCGTTGTGGGCAGAGCGGCATTCATGCAGCTCACCCTGCGCGTACTTGGCATTCACAAGGCCCTCGCCCTGCATCCCGATATCAAAATTGAAGTCATTGACGCCGGAGAGTGGAATACCGCTGCCGACGGCTACGGCATCGGTGCCCAAATCGCCGAGCGCCCCGCGGACGAACGTCCCGATTTTGTCGTCGGCCTGACCGATGTGTTGGCCTCGGGCGTCGTTTCGGCACTGGTCGACAAGGGCATCTCTGTCCCCGGGCAGGTTCGCGTGGCCGGATGCGACGGCAACCCACTCGCTTGGAGCGGGTCGGTCCCCCTCACCACGGTAGCACCGCCGGGTTACGAAATTGGCCGCAAGGGTGTCCAATTGCTGATGGAGCAAATCGAGAACAAGGTCCCGACAAAGACCAAGCATATCCGCGTCGGCTCTGCAGCGCGCACCGTCACCGCAATCACGGCCGCCGAGGATATCAACCGCCAAGAACTCGTGCGGCCGTTCCTACTGGAGCGCGCCAGCACCCAGGCAAGCACCCAGACCGACGCCACGGCCATCAACCTCGGTGCGTATCTATAGCACGCCCGCGAGTATGCTAAGTCGCCGCTTAAGCAAAAGGGGCCCGGCCATTGCCGGACCCCTTTTGCTTAAGCGCAAACGTGAGCAATCGCTCGTTTCAACGCCGCATTTTTCTAGCGCACAGTCTTGATTGCCGCCGCCAGGTCGAACAACGTATCGAGCACGGCCTCGCAGCCATCCACCACGTCCTGCGGCAGCGGCACGATATCGGGGACGGCAAAGACATGGCAGCCGGCCGTAATGCCCGAGACGCAACCGTTGCGCGAATCCTCGACCACGGCACATTCCTCGGGAGCAAAGCCTGCGCGCTCGCAGGCAAGCAGATACATCTCGGGGTCGGGCTTGCCGTGCACGACGTCCTCGCCACACGTTACCGTTTCAAACTTGTCAAAGAGGCCGACCATCTTAAGGTTGCGCTCGGCCGTAACGAGGCGCGACGATGTCGCTAGACCCACGTGATAGCCCGCAGCCAGCAGCTCGTCTAGGCACTCGGCGGCGCCGGCCTTAAGCTCCAGCTCGGTCTTGACCATCTCGTCGCGAATCTCCTTGTGGCGGACATAGACCGCCTCGGTGGTTTCATGGCTGCCGTAATGCCTATCGAGGATGTCCATGACATCGGGCAGCGTGCGGCCGATAAACTGATGGATCAGCGCTTCATCAATCGCGAGCCCCAGCTCAGCGGCGCCTGCCTTCCAGGCCTTAATCCCCAAACGCTCGGTATCGACCAGCGTTCCATCCATGTCAAAAATAACAGCCTTGATCATATCGGCCCCCTCACCGGATTGCGTTACTGCCACTCTACTGCATTTAGCAACTTGTATATAACGTATATACCATATTGCACTTTCGTTACATAGATAGAAGTCTTATGACAAGCGGCTCGATAGGATTATAGTTTTCGACCGAGCACATATTGGTAAGGAACGTTTCATGCTTTCAGACACCACCGCACCTGCAAAGGAGCTTCAGTACAAACTCGCAGCGCTCGAGCAGCTGCTTTTGGCATACGGACGCGTCGCCATCGGCTTTTCCGGCGGCGTCGACAGCAGCTTTTTAGCCGCGGTCTGCGCCCGCATCATGCCTGACAGCACGCTTCTCGTTCACCTCACCACGCCGCTCATCGGCACGCCTGAACAGGCTTCGTTTGAGCGCTCCGTTGACGGGCAAGCCAATGAGGAGCCACATTTTAAGCTCCCTGTGCTCAATCTTTCGGTCGATCAGTTGCAGCTCCCCCAAGTAGCCTGCAACGATGCTAATCGCTGCTACCACTGTAAGCACGCCGGCTTTACCGCTATCGTCAACCACGCCAAGTCGCTCGGCTTTCCCACCGTCATCGACGGCAGCAATGCAAGCGATCGCGGCGACTACCGCCCCGGCATGCGCGCGGCAGAAGAGCTCGGCGTACGCTCCCCTCTTATGGAGGTCGGCTTTACCAAGGACGAAGAG
>CAJMRJ010000133.1:0-4756 GCA_905215865.1 uncultured bacterium
CCCGGCGCGATGTACCTCAACCATAGCCGTGGGTTTAGCGATCGCAGCGCGCGCATCGGCAACGGGCGCTCGCCGCGTCGACCGTCCCGCCTGCCCTATGCGCTCATCGCCGTGGGTTGCGCGCTCGTGCTGTTTATCGCTGCCGTCGTGGGCTACGTCAATCGCAGCGTGGACGTGGAACTCAACGGGCAAAAGACCGCGGTACGCGTGGGCTCTACGTTGCAGAATCTTATCGACGATCAAAGCCTGACCGAAACGTACGACGCCGGCGATCTGCTGGCCGTCGACGACAGCGTGCTCAAGCGCCATGGCGGCGAAAAGCTGTCGGTGAAGGTCGACGGCAAGCGCGTGAAGCAAGGCAAATGGGATAGCCGCGAGCTTACGGGTGGCGAGAAGGTGACGGTCAAGGACGGCCGCAACGTGTACGAAAAGCACGAGGTCCAGGCCACGACCATCGAGCCAGAGCTTAAGGTCGAGGGCACGGGTGCCATTGAGTATGTCAAAACCTGGGGCGTTCAGGGCCGCTCCGAGGTATGGGTCGGCGAGCAGTCGGGCAAGACGCAGGACCGCGGCGAGGTCGTGCCCGCCACCGACTGCGTAGTCGAGTGCGCAAGCGTAGCGCCCAAGGGCAACGAAAAGTACGTGGCCCTGACATTTGACGAGGGTCCGAGCGGCGCGACCAAGCAGATCTTGCAGGTGCTCAAGGAAAAGGGCGTCACGGCGACGTTCTTCCTTTCGGGCGATGCCGCGGAGGCCTCGCCCGCTACCGCCAAAGCGATTGTCGATGCCGGGTGCGAGGTCGGCTCCAACAGCTACAGCGATGATTCGCTCAAGGGCGAGGATCGCGAGACGGTGCGCAAGCAGATCACAAAGGGCACCGAAGCGATTAAGTCGGCGACCAGCGTCGAGACGATGCTGCTGCGTGCCCCCTACGCCGCGTTTGACGAGCAAAACTGGATCGACTCGATGGATCTGGTGTCCGCCGTGGTTTCGTGGAATATCGATTCGGGCGACTGGCTGCTCAACGGCGCTGACGAGCAAGTATCGACCGTGCTCGACTCGATGACGCCGGGCAATATTGTGCTGCTCACCGATAGCGATGAATGCGCCGAGCAGACGCTCGAGGCGCTGCCGCAGATTATCGATGGCCTTGTCGCCGACGGCTACAAGATCGTGACGCTCAGCGACCTGGTCAAGACGGACACGGCATTGAGTAAAAAGCTCACCTCGCTCACCAAGGTTTCCATGCCCAAAAACGCCGTGTTCCCCCAACTCCCCGAGGACGACGACGCCACAGAGTAGCCATCGGGGACGTCAGCGTTTGGTATGCCTGCAATGTGCAGCGCATAAATTCGGTGCCGCAGCGCGATGCTGATGCTATAGTTACTGCGGTTAATGAGGGTCAAGAGAAAGGTTACAGGTGAAATCCAAACCTCGACCATACAGTCGATGACCCCATGCAGGTGCTTTCTGCGCGTGCACGGGGTGTGAGCGCCGAGCGGCGTGCCGCCCGCGCATGCGTATACATATCTAAAAGTCCACGGATTGCGTGCCGGCATGGTCGCGCGGTCCGCAGGAATAATGATGGGGAGCACCATTGAATTATCTGAGTGAGATGCTCAAATTGCCGGTCTTGGACGTCGACGGCGAAAAGCTCGGCGTGGTTAACGATTTTGGCATTGCAACCGGCGAAGTTTTTCCGCACGTGACGTCGCTCGCGTTCCGCGGTCCCGGCAAGACGCCGTTTATGATCAGCTGGCGCAAATGGGTCGACCGTATCGACGAGACGGGCGTACACCTTAAGACGTCGGCCACCGAAATCCGTTTTTCGTACCTGCAGCCGACCGAGCTGTTGCTGGCGCGTGACGTTCTCAATAAGCAGATCGTCGACACGCAGGGCATGAAGGTCGTGCGCGTAAACGACATCAAGTTTTCCATGTCGGGCGAAAATCAGCTGCGCCTGCTGGGCGCCGAAGTTGGTGCCCGCGGTCTGGTGCGCGCGATCAGCCCCGCACTCGAGCATGTCGTCGAGGGCTTTATGAAGCACCTGGGCAAACCGCTTGGCGAGGATATCATCGCCTGGTCCTACATGGACCTGCTCGACCGTTCGACTAAAAACATCCAGCTGTCGGTGTCGCACAAGACGCTCGGCGAGCTGCACCCTGCCGACATTGCCGACATTATCGAGCAACTCGACCCGCGCCTGCGTGCGCAGGTGTTCGCGCAACTCGACACCGCCCAGGCCGCCGAGGCCATCTCGGAGTTCGACGACGACGAACTTATGACCGAGATGCTCGAGGGCCTGTCCGATACGGACGCATCGTCGATGCTGGCCATGATGGACCCGGACGACGCCGCCGACCTGATCGACGAGCTCGATTACGAGAAGGCTGAGAAGCTTCTGCGCCTGATGGGCGTTCAGGAGGAGAAGGCGATTCGTAACCTGCTGGGCTATGAGGACAACACCGCCGGCCGTATCATGACCTCGGAGTTTGTCTCCCTGCCTGCCACGGCGACGGTCACTGACGCCATCGAGGCGATCCGCAAGCTCGACGAGGACTTCGAGAGCGTCTACTACGTCTATACCGAGGACCCGAGCGGCATGCTCACTGGCGTGCTTTCGCTACGCACACTTATCGTGGCCGACCGCGACGCCACGCTGGGCCAGTTGGCCTATCGCGACCTGGTTTATGTGTCGCCCGACGACGACCAGGAAGACGTAACGGACGAGATGACCAAGTACGACCTGGTTGCCATCCCCGTTTGCGACGAGAACCGCCACATTTTGGGTATCGTGACCTTTGACGACGCCATGGACGTTATCGCCGAGGAACACCAGGAGGACCTGCAGATCGCAGGCGTCGGCTCGGGCGACAGCGCGTCCGACGACTCGACGAATGTGCTTAGCTGGTTTGTGCATCGCCAGTACTGGGTTGTCGTGTGGGGCATTGCCTCGTGCATCATGGCAACAGTGCTGGGGACGGCGCTGGGCTCCGCGCATCTGGTGGTGTTCCCCATGTGCGCCATGCCGCTCGTGTTGCTGGCTGCCTCGCGTATGGTGTCGTTCGTCAAGAATTACTTCCTGGAGTACGACGGCCATGACGATGAGCCCAAGCCGTATTTGGGATTTTTCTTCCAGAGCACGGGCATGGGCCTGATTCTGTCGCTCGTGACCTACCTGTGCGCCCAGCTGGTGCGCACCGCTGCGTTCCTCGACGCGCCCATGTTTGAAGAGCAGCTCTTTACCGGCTGCTTTAACATCGCGGCCATCGTCTGCCTGATTGGCAACATGAGCGCCGTGATTTACCTGATGGTGCTGTTTTGGCGTGACGAGCACGACCTCAATACGTCGGGTACCGCGATGAACGTCATTGCCGTCATGATTTCATGCGTGGCGTACTGCATCGCCGCAGTGCTGCTCACCATGTCGGTCATGGGGTAGGTGGTCGCGTGCAAAACACGAAGCAAAAGGCGAGCACCAAGCAAAAGCTGACCATCGCGGCCATCTTTGGCGCCATGGGTCCTGGCCTTCTGGCGGCGCTTTCGGGTAATGACGCCGGCGGCATCGCCACGTATTCCAGCGCCGGTGCCAGCTATGGCTACAAGATGCTGTGGATGCTTCCCGTCATGACCGTGCTGCTTATCGTGACGCAGGAGACTGCGGCGCGTTGCGGCTGCGTCACAGGCAAGGGCCTGGCGTCGCTCATCCGCGAACGCTTTGGCGTGCGCAGGAGCGTGCTGGCCATGGCGGCGCTGCTGATCGCCAATACGGCCGTGACCATTTCTGAGTTTGCGGGTATCGCGAGCGGCCTTGCCCTCTTTGGTGTGCCGGCGAGCATCTCGGTGCCGCTCGTGGCGCTGCTGGTTTGGATGCTTACCATGTCGGGCAGCTTCCAACGCATCGAGAAGATTTTGCTACTGGTGAGCTGCGTGTTTGTGACCTACATTGTCGCTGCATTTATGGCTGGTCCCAGCTGGGGCGAGGTAGCGGTCGACCTGGTTGTGCCCAACATCCAAAATGACCCCAGCTACGTGTCGCTTGTGGTCGCAACGATCGGTACCACCATCGCGCCGTGGATGATTTTCTTGGCGCAGAACAACGTGGTCGATAAGAATGCGGGCGAGGACGATATCGTGCTGCAGCGTATCGACACCGTGAGCGGCTCGATCGCCGCCGATGTCATTGCTGGCTTTATTATCATCACGACCGGTACGGTACTGTTCCCCGCGGGTATTCAGATCAGCGATGCTGCCGACGCCGCCCGCGCGTTGGAGCCCATCGCGGGCCAGTGGTCCACGGTGCTGTTTGCCTCGGGCCTGGTCGCGGCGAGCTTCTTGGCTGCCTGTGTGCTGCCGGGCGTTACGTCCAGCGCTATCTGCGAGGCATTTGGCTGGGAACGCGGTGCTGATCGCAGCTGGGACGAGGCCCCGGTCTACCGCGGCATCATTACGGCCATCATTGGCATCTCTGCCGTGTTGGTGCTCATGCCCGGCGTCGATCTGTTCCAGATTATGATGACCTCGCAGGTCATCAACGGTGTGCTTTTGCCTGTGGTTCTGGTGTTCCAGGTGCTTATCGCCGCCGATCGACACATTATGGGCGCTAACCGCAACGGCCGCGTATGGAACGTGCTCACTTGGGCGACAATCGGCGTGATTACGGTGCTGACGGTCGTCATGTTTGTGCTGCAAGCGATGGGCTACAGCGCTTAACGCCCACTTTTGCTTCCGAACAGGCCGCAGCGATGGGCTGCGG
>CAJMRJ010000134.1:0-4742 GCA_905215865.1 uncultured bacterium
GATGGCTGCCAGCGAGCCCATCGCCGAGGCAATCAGGCGTGCGGTAGGCGGACCGAGCCGGCGAATCGACAACGCGACCAGCACACGCCACAGGTCGGCGTGACGGGCCTTGTCCATTTCGTCGAACATCTTGCGCGTGTTTTCGCCGGGCCGAATGATCACCGGTACATCCGTGACGCCAGTGCGCGTGGTCTTGTGATCCACGCGCACGATAACCGCGTCGGCCGGCACGTCATACTCAGGATAGGAGGCTGCGGCAAAGCCCGGCATAGTACCAAGTGGCGCCTCAGCCCCGGTAGGTGCGCCGGTCGTCTCGCTGGCGGTACCTCCCTGTGTTTCGGCAGATTCGATTGCGGCCTCCCCTTGCGCGCGTTCGGCCAGCTGCTTGGCCGTGAGCTTTTTGGCCGGCGTGGGCGCGGTCCAGAAAGCAGGCACCTGATGCCACAGGCCAGAGCCGCCGACACGCTTACGCACCTTTTTCTTCTTACCGTTCGCACCGACCGTCTCATGCACCTCGACGATTGCGGCCTCACGCCACACGCGCACGTCGCGCAGATCGGCGGTATCTCCGACCTGCCGATGGACGATATGGTCTATCGCGAGGCCGACCGCAAGGCAATCCTTACGAACGACCTGCCCTGCATCGACGCCGCGGCCGCCGGTCGCATGCGCGAGGAGATTCTGGCCGCGCGCGACGAGCTCGACAGCATCGGCGGCATCGTGGAGTGCGGCATCTACGGGCTTCCCGCAGGCATCGGCGACCCCATGTTCGACGGCATCGAGAACCGCATCGCGCAGATAGCGTTTGGCATTCCCGCCGTAAAGGGCGTGGAGTTTGGCATGGGCTTTGCCGTAGCCGCCATGCGCGGCAGCGAGAACAACGACCCATATCGCATCGATGCCGAGACTGGCAAGATCGAGGTCGAGTCCAATAATGCCGGCGGCATCCTCGGAGGCATTTCAACCGGCGCACCCGTCATGTGGCGCATGGCCGTAAAGCCCACGCCCTCCATTGGCCGCGAGCAGCAGACGGTGGACATGGACGCTATGGAAAATGCCGAGCTCTCGGTCCACGGCCGCCACGATCCCTGCATCGTCCCGCGCGCCGTCCCCGTAGCCGAAGCAGCCGCAGCGCTGGCCATCTGGGATGCCCTCCTAGAAGACGCCGGACAGCTTTAGTCCACCTACCCCAAGGGTAGTTAATTTGGGACGGGGCTATTTTAGCTACCCCCATATGCCAGTCGTTATTTGCCCTGGCACCCATCGACTCGTCGACAGTCAAAGGGTAGCTAAAAAAGCCCCGTCCCAAATTAACTACCCCAGGCAACCATTCACGAAAGGGGCCGCCATGGACCTTGCCGATATTCGCCAGACCATCGATGGCATCGACACCACGCTCCTCAACAGTTTTGTCGAACGCATGGACATTGCCACCGAGGTCGCCAAATCAAAAATCGAGATGGGCAAGGCTGTCTTCGACCCCGCCCGCGAGCGTTCTAAGCTCAACAACCTTGCCGGCCGAGCGCCCGAGCGCTACGAGGCGCAGACCATCGCGCTGTTCCGCCTCCTCATGAGCATGAGCAAGGCCGAGCAGCAGCGCTATATCAACGAGCTCAAGGGCATCACGGTCTCGCAAAAGGCCCACGCCACTGCCGAGGCCTTCAACACGCCTTTCCCCCAGACCGCCAGCGTCGCCTGCCAGGGCGTTGAGGGCGCCTACAGCCAGATCGCCGCGTGCAAACTCTTCGACGTGCCCGATATCGCGTTCTTTGAGACCTTCGAGGGGGTCATGCGCGCTGTGCGAGACGGCTTCTGCGAGTTTGGTGTACTGCCCATCGAAAACTCCACCGCAGGCTCGGTCAACGCGGTCTACGACCTGCTCGCCCAGTTCGACTTCCACATTGTGCGCTCGCTGCGCCTCAAGATCGACCACAACCTGCTCGTCAAGCCTGGCACCAAGCTGCAGAATGTTCGTGAGGTCTATAGCCACGGTCAGGCCATCGCGCAATGCGCCGGCTTTATCGAGGCGCACGATCTGCACGCCACCAAGTATCCCAACACGGCTATGTCGGCCGAGATGGTCGCCAACTCCGAGCGCACCGACGTCGCCGCCATCGCCTCACGCAGTTGCGCGGCGCTCTACGGTCTGGAAGTGCTGGAGCCCAACATTCAGGACTCGGACAACAACTACACGCGTTTCGTCGTCATCAGCCGCGAGCCGCGCGTCTACCCCGGCGCCAACCGTACCTCGCTCATGATCACCACGGCCAACGAACCGGGCGCCCTCTATCGCGTGCTCGAGCGCTTCTATGCACTCAACATCAACCTTATCAAGCTCGAGAGCCGCCCCATCCCCGGGCGCGACTTTGAGTTTATGTTCTACTTCGATCTGGACTGCCCCTTTGGCAGCAAAGCCCTCGACGACCTGCTCGACTCGATTGACGACGTGTGCGAGAGCTTCACCTACTTTGGCAGCTACACGGAGGTGCTCTAGATGACTGACGTCGCCACAACCCGTCCCTACGGCGTGCTGGGCCGTGTGCTGGGCCACAGCTACACCCCGACCATCTACAAGGAGCTCGCGGGGCTTGAGTACGTGCGTTTTGAGCGCGAGCCCGAGGACCTCGAGGCCTTTATGACGGGCGACGAGTGGGAAGGCACCAACGTGACCATCCCCTACAAGCGCGCCGTCATGGAATACCTGGACGAGCTGAGTCCGCTGGCCGAACGCATGGGCAACGTCAACACGATCACGCGTCTGCCCGATGGCCGTCTGCGCGGCGACAACACCGACTACTTTGGTTTCCAGTGCCTGGTCGAGGAGCTGGGTGTAGAGATTGCCGGCAAGAAGGTCCTCGTGCTCGGAGCCAGCGGAGGCGCCGGCACCACGGCAAGTATGGTGCTGGACGACCTGGGCGCGATCGTGGTGCCCGTGGGACGCACGAGCGAGGTCAACTACGGCAACATCGCACAGCAGTCCGACGCCGCGCTGCTCGTCAACTGCACGCCTGCCGGCATGTTCCCCCACTGCCCCGACGCCCCCTGCAAGCTCGAGGGCCTCGACGCGCTCGAGGGCGTCATCGATATCGTCTACAACCCCGCCCGCACGGGACTCATGCTCGAGGCCGAGCGTCGCGGCATCCCCTGCATCGGCGGTTTGCTCATGCTTGTGGCCCAGGCGGCGCAAGCCGTCGAGCGCTATACCGGCCAAGTCACCCCGCGCGAGCGCATCCTGGACGTGACGGAGCGCCTGTCACACCGCGAGCAGAACATCGCACTGATCGGCATGCCGGGCTCGGGCAAAACCCGCGTGGGTGAGCAGATCGCACTGCTGACGGGTCGCGAGCACATCGACCTGGACCGCGCCCTCGAGGAGCGTCTGGGCATGCCTTGCGCCGACTATATTATCGAGCGCGGCGAGCCGGCCTTCCGCGAGCAGGAGACGGCGGCCCTGGCCGACATCTCCAAGCGCAGCGGCCTGGTGCTTTCCACCGGCGGCGGCGTCGTCACGCGAGACGAGAACTACCCGCTGCTGCACCAGAACAGTCAAATTGTGATGCTCAACCGCAAGCTCGACGAACTCGCCCACAAGGGACGCCCTATCACCGCCCGCGACGGTATCGATAAGCTGGCCGAGCAGCGCATGCCGCGCTACCGCGCCTGGGCCGACTACATCATCGACTCACGCGACTGCGCAGCCAACACCGCCCGAGCCCTCCTCGACACCCTCTAAACCACCACAAAGGGGACAGGCACCTTTGTGATGGTTTTACACTCCGCTGCACCGCCGCACCGCCCGTCCAATCGCAAAGGAAGCAACCATGAAAGCTCTCGTCATCAACGGACCCAACCTCAACATGCTCGGCATTCGCGAGCCGGGCATCTACGGCAGCGACAACTACGACCGCTTGATCCAGATCTGCAAGGAGGCCGGCGACGCACAGGGCTTCGACGAGGTCGAGGTCTTCCAGTCCAACCACGAGGGCAGCATCGTCGACATGATTCAAGAGGCATACGGCAAGGTCGACGGCATCGTCATCAACCCGGCGGCTTACACGCACACGAGCGTCGCGATCCTGGACGCCCTCAAGGCCGTCGCCATCCCCGCTGTCGAGGTCCACATCAGTGCCGTCGAGACGCGCGAGGACTTCCGTCAGGTAAGCTACGCCCGCCTGGCCTGCTTTGCCACTATCACCGGCGAAGGCCTTCAGGGCTACGCCCATGCGTTGGAGCTGCTGAAAGAGCATCTGCTACACTAATCCCTGGGACATAATAATCAGGTTTGTTTGTCCCAAAACTTAAGTACCTGTCCGATTAACATACAAAGGAGCATATCCATGTCCCAGTACGATTACCTCGTCGTCGGTGCCGGCCTTTCGGGCGCCGTCTTTGCCAACGCCGCCAAGCGCGCCGGCAAGTCGGTCCTGGTCATCGACCGCCGCGCTCACATCGCCGGCAACATCTACACCGAGGACGTCGAGGGCATCCAGGTCCACCGCTACGGCGCGCACATCTTCCACACCTCCATGAAGGACGTCTGGGATTACGTCAACCGCTTCGCCGAGTTCAACAACTACGTCAACTCGCCGGTCGCCAACTTCCACGGCAACATGTACAACATGCCCTTCAACATGAACACCTTCGCCAAGATGTGGCCGGGCGTCGTCACGCCGGCCGATGCCCGCGCCAAGATCGCCGAGCAGGTGGCCGCCGAGAACATCGGCGAGCCGGCCAACCTCGAG
>CAJMRJ010000135.1:0-4703 GCA_905215865.1 uncultured bacterium
CGTCGTCCCCGCAAGCGCAAGGCCGTCGTCGACCAGCTCGCCCGCGAGCTCGAGGCCGAGGACGACGCCGCTGCCGCCGACGCCTCGAAGGGAGGCGATGAGTAATGCCTATCGGACCTGCGCGCATGCCGCTCTTCGATCACCTGGGAGAGCTCCGTCGCCGCCTGACTATCGTGGTCGTGTCGGTGTTTGCCGCCGCCATCGTGCTGTATTTCGCCACGCCCGTGGTGCTCGACATCCTGGAAGACCCCATCCGCTCCTTTGTGCCGGACGGTAAGTTCTACATCACCACCACGCTCGGCGGCTTTGGCCTGCGCTTCTCGCTGGCCATCAAGATGGCCGTGGTCATGTGCACGCCCATGATCATCTGGCAGATTCTAGCATTTTTCCTGCCGGCACTGCGTCCCAACGAGCGCAAATGGGTCGTGCCCACGGTGCTCGCCTCGACGGTGCTGTTCTTCCTGGGCGCCATCTTCTGCTACTTCATCATCATCCCGGCGGGCTTTGAGTGGCTCATCGGCGAGACCTCGGCCGTTGCTACGGCGCTGCCCGATCTGGAGAACTACGTCAACATGGAGCTGCTCTTTATGATCGGCTTTGGTGTGGCGTTTGAGCTGCCGCTCATCATCTTCTACCTGTCCGTCTTCCACATCGTGTCCTACGCGGCCTTCCGCGGCGCCTGGCGCTACGTGTACGTGGGCCTGCTTGTGGGCTCGGCTGTGATTACGCCCGACGGCTCGCCCGTTACGCTGGGCCTCATGTATGGTGCCCTGCTCTCGCTCTACGAGATTTCGCTCGCCATTGCCCGCGTGGTCATTACCGCGCGCGAGGGCAAGGAGGGCTTGTTTGTGAGCCGTCTGGACCTGTTCTCGGACGATGAGGACGACGAGGAGTAAATCGGTATGCACGAGGTTGGCATTGTCAACGGCATACTCGATACAGTGATTCGCGCGGCGCGTGGGGCGGGGGCCTCTCGCGCCGTTTTGGTAACACTTCGTATCGGGGATATGACCGAGGTCGTGCGCGAGGCGCTCGACTTTGCCTGGGAGACGTTTCGCGACGAGGACCCGCTCACGCGCGGCTGCGAGCTTGCCGTAGAGGAAGTCCATCCACAAAGCGAGTGTCTGGACTGCGGTGAGGTCTTTGAACACGACCGTTTCCATTGCCGCTGTCCCCAGTGTGGTGGTGCCAACGTGCGCCTGCTGCACGGCCGCGAACTCGACATCGCAAGTATCGAGATCGAGACCCCCGACGATTAGCCCGCCAGCCATTTGGGGACGGGGTATAAATGGTAGAAATAGATACGCCGTGCGGCTTGACATTCCGTTCCAACGTGTGCAAGCAGGCAAAATGGCAAGTGTCAACGACGAAATCTACCATTTCTACCCCGTCCCCAGATGGCAGAAGTAAGGAGCGCCGAGTATGGCCGAGAAAACGATTGATATCGCGTCGCCGATTCTGTCGCGCAATGAGCGCCTGGCAGATCAGCTGCGTCAGCGATTTAATGAGGCAGGCACCTATGTGATCAATGTGTTGTCGAGCCCCGGTTCGGGTAAGACCACTACGATTCTGGGCACCAACGAGCGCCTGCGTGACAAGGCGGACTTACGTTGCGCCGTCATCGAGGGCGACATCGCCTCGGACGTCGACGCCATTACCATGAAGGAAGCCGGCATGCCCGCCATCCAGATCAACACGGGCGGCCTGTGCCACCTCGAGGGCAACATGATCATGGAGGCCGTTGACGCGTTCGACCAGGCCGTCGGTCTGGAGAACATCGACGTCATCTTTATCGAAAACGTGGGTAACCTGGTCTGCCCGGTCGACTTTGACCTGGGCGAGAACCTGTCCATCATGATCCTCTCGGTGCCCGAGGGCGACGACAAGCCCATCAAGTACCCGGGCATCTTCCAACACGCCGGCGCGCAGCTGCTCAACAAGGTCGACGTGGCTCCGGCTTTCGATTTTGACATGGATAGGTATACTAAGACACTCGATGACCTCAATCCGCAGGCGCCGCGGTTTGCCGTGAGCGCGCGCAAGGGCGAGGGCATGGATGCCTGGTGTGATTGGCTCATCGGGCAGATTGAGCAAGCAAGGGCGTAAGTCGGCCGCCATACGGGCGGGCGTAGCCGCAGAGATACGAGATAGGAGCCTCTTTTGAAGCTCATCATCGCCGAGAAAAACGACGCCGCGCGTCAGATCGCCGAGCGGCTGTCCACGGGTAAGCCTAAAAAGGACAAGGTGTACAACACCGCCATCTACCGTTTTGAGTGGAAGGGCGAGGAGTGCGTGACGATCGGTCTTGCCGGTCACATCCTTGCGCCCGATTTTTGCGACAGCGTGCTGTTCGATAAAAAGCTGGGTTGGTATTCGGTGACCGAGGACGGTGAGATGCTGCCGGCCGATATGCCCGATGGCCTGGCGCGTCCGCCCTACGACACCAAGCGCAAGCCGTTCCTTGCCGATGGCATTTCCATCAAGGGCTGGAAGCTCGAGAGCCTGCCTTACCTCACCTGGGCACCCGTCATTAAGCTGCCGGCCGAGAAGGAGCTCATTCGTTCGCTCAAGAACCTCGCTAAAAAGTCCGACAGCGTCATTATCGCCACGGACTTTGACCGCGAGGGCGAGCTGATCGGTTCGGACGCCCTCAACAAGGTGCGTGAGGTGGCGCCCGACTTGCCGGTTGCCCGCGCCCAATACTCTTCGTTTACCAAGGCCGAGATCACGCACGCCTTCGATAATCTCGTCTCGCTCGACCAGAACCTGGCCGACGCCGGCGAGAGCCGTCAGCACATCGACCTTATCTGGGGTGCGGTGCTCACGCGTTACCTGACGCTCGCCAAGTTTGGCGGCTTTGGCAACGTGCGCTCCGCCGGCCGCGTGCAGACACCGACGCTTGCCCTGGTGGTCGAGCGCGAGCGCGAGCGCATGGCGTTTGTGCCCGAGGACTATTGGCAGATTCGCGGCATGGGTGCCGCGCAGGGCGCTGCCGAGGACGACCGCTTTAAGATTGCGCACAAGACGGCGCGTTTTACCGACAAGGATGCTGCCGAGACGGCGTACGGCCATGTCGACGGTGTCGCGACGGCGACCGTTGCCGCGGTGACCAAGCGCTCTCGTAAGCAGCAGCCGCCCACGCCGTTTGCGACGACCTCGCTGCAGGCTGCCGCCGCGGCCGAGGGCATCTCGCCTGCGCGTACGATGCGCATCGCCGAGTCCCTCTACATGGCCGGTCTCATCAGCTACCCGCGTGTCGACAATACCGTGTACCCCGCGACGCTCGATCTGGGCGCCGTGGTGAGCGACCTGGCAAAGATCAACCCGGCGCTGGCGCCGGTGTGCAAAAAGGTGCTCGCCGGTCCCATGAAGCCCACGCGCGGCAAGGTCGAGACCACCGATCACCCGCCTATCTATCCCACGGGCGAGGGCGATCCGTCCACGCTCGACGGCGGCCAGCGCAAACTCTACGACCTCATCGCCCGTCGCTTCCTGGCAACGCTCATGGGACCCGCGACCATCGAGAACACCAAGCTCGAGCTCGATGTGAACGGCGAGCCGTTCGTGGCCTCGGGTGACGTGCTCGTGACCCCGGGTTTCCGCGAGGCATACCCGTACGGCCTTAAGCGCGACGAGCAGATGCCGCCGCTGGAGCAGGGCGATACGGTCGACGTATTCGACATTAAGCTCGAGGCCAAACAGACCGAGCCGCCCGCGCGCTACAGCCAGGGCAAGCTCGTGCAGGAGATGGAGAAGCGCGGCCTGGGCACCAAGTCCACGCGTGCGAGCATCATCGAGCGCCTGTATGCCGTGCGCTATCTCAAAAACGATCCCGTTGAGCCGAGCCAGCTGGGCATTGCCATCATCGACGCGCTGACGCAGTTTGCCCCGCGCATCACGAGCCCCGATATGACCAGCGAGCTCGACGGTGACATGACCCGCGTGGAGCGCGGCGAGGATACCGAAGAGCATGTCGTGACGCACTCGCGCGCGCTGCTGGCTGGCGTGCTCGACGAGCTGCTCAAGCACACGCAGGAGCTGGGTGACGCCATCAGCGACGCCGTCACGGCCGATGCGCGCGTGGGTGCCTGCCCCAAGTGCGGCAAGGACCTGGTTATGAAGACGAGCGCCAAGACCCGCGGCAGCTTCATTGGCTGCATGGGCTGGCCCGACTGCGACGTGACCTATCCGGTGCCGAGCGGCGTCAAGGTAAGCCCGCTCGAGGGCGAGGCGGCTGTGTGCCCCGAGTGCGGCGCGCCGCGCATTAAGTGCCAGCCGTTCCGCCAGAAGGCCTTCGAGATTTGCGTGAACCCCACGTGCCCCACCAACTACGAGCCCGATCTTAAGGTGGGCGAGTGCAAGGTGTGCGCCGAGGCAGGACGCCATGGCGACCTGATCGCGCACAAGAGCGAAAAGAGCGGCAAGCGCTTTATCCGCTGCACCAACTATGACGATTGCGGCGTGAGCTATCCGCTGCCGGCGCGCGGCAAGCTTGAGGCGACGGGCGAGACTTGCCCCGAGTGCGGCGCTCCCGTCGTGGTGGTCAACACAGCGCGCGGTCCGTGGCGTATCTGCGTCAACATGGACTGCCCGACCAAGGAGAAGAAGCCCGCCCGCGGCCGCAAGACCACGACCAAGGCGAGCACGGCGAAGAAGACCACGGCGGCCAAGAAGACCACGGCTAAGAAAGCCACTGCCGCCAA
>CAJMRJ010000136.1:0-4654 GCA_905215865.1 uncultured bacterium
CGTAGCCCGAGACGGTCCCGGGCTGACAATTTCGACTGTAATGGACGTTCTTAAACGACTAGTCATTGGGGACAGTCTTGGTGCGCTCCGTTCGTCCTCCCGTTCGATTTTTGCTCGGTGGGTATACTTCCTTTCGCATTAAACGCCGGACTGAGGAGGTATCCAAATGCCGGATAACGGGTCAATACAAAAAAGAGGCGCGCACGAGATGGCTCATGGGCGTCCTGTCCAGATAACCGAGCACACGACGGTAACCGAGCTGCAGCCCAGTCTGTCCGATGTCGTGTGCGCAAACAAAAAGCTGCAGATTGGCTTTATCGTTGCGCTCGTGGTCCTGGCGCTGCTGTCGGGCTTTGTAGCTCGTCCGCATTTCGCCGATACCAAAACTTGGGACTCCACCATCGAGGTCATCGATCAAAAGAAAGGAAACGTACTGGCGCTCACGACCTCGTGCGTGGCGCTGTCTGCGGGCATTACCGCGCTGCCGGGTGATACGGGAACGCCGGTTGCCGAGCAGCTCGCGCAGCTTTCAGGCAACCTTGGTATCGTGCTTGCCGTGCTATACCTAGAGAAATATTTGCTCACGATTTTGTGGTCGGTTGGCCTGGGCATCTTAATCCCGTTTGCGTTGGTGCTCTTTGCGGTGTCGCTCGGCATTCACGGGCGCTGGAGCACGAGCACTGTCCTGCGCCGTGTGGCGACACGCGTGCTGGTGGTTGCCGTGATCGGCATGGCGCTCGTGCCCGCGAGCGTATGGGTGTCGCAGAAGGTCGATGAAACGTATCGCGTAAGTATTGAGCAAGCTGAGCAAAAGGCTGCGGACGCTGCGGACGCGGCCGACACCACGGACAAGTCAGCCGATACCAGCTCAAAATCGAACAAGAAAAAATCCGAGACCACGGAGTCCAAAAACGTGCTCGAGCAGTTGACTGATGGGGCATCGAGCCTTGTTACGTCGGTGACCAGCGGCGCTAAGCAGATGACCGATGAGCTCGTGCGGCAGGTGACCGTTCTGATTGAAGGCGTCATCGTGATGATCGTGACTTCGTGCGTTATCCCGCTACTGGTGCTCGTGGCGTTTCTGTGGCTGGGCCATACCCTGCTGGGGATCGATATTTCCGGCCCGGCGAACTATTTGACGGGTCGTTTCTTGAGCGCTCCTTCCAAGCACGCCAAAAAGGGCGGACAGTCCGAGTAACTAAAACAGCTGTATATACCGGGGAATATCGCCGAAGGGCGGCTGAGACGCGTTCTCGGCCGCCCTTTTGTTTGTTGAATACGTGACAAGTCGGGCATTCCCTGAATCCAAACGGTCAGCAATCATCCGTGAACGGTATTTGTTCAAAAAAGAACAAAGATAAACAAATAGTTGTTGCAGTTACTGTTCGAATGTGTTCAAATAAACATGAACAGTGAAGAATCGCACATTCAGATGCCCGGACCTGAACGCGATTCAACACTTCCAAACAGAAACTACGCAGCTGCGTATCTCTCAAGGAGGATGTCATGAGGGTTGTAATCGCTTCCGATGCCGACGGTATGTCGATGAAGGAGTCCATCAAGGAGATGCTCATCGCCGACGGTCACGAGGTCGTCGACTATTCCGAGACCCCTGCCGCGGACTTTGTCGATTCCGCGACCGCCGTTGCCAAGGACCTGCTGGAGCACAAGGATTCCCACGGCTTCGCATTCGATAAGTACGGCGTCGGCTCCTATATGGCCGCCGTCAAGATTAAGGGCATGGTCGTCGCCAACATTTCCGACGAGCGTTCCGCCTACATGACCCGCGAGCACAACGGCTCGCGCATGGTCACCATGGGCCCGGGCGTTGTGGGCACCGAGGTCGCCAAGAAGATCGCCCGCGAGTTCCTGCGCGCCCAGTACGCCGGCGGCCGTCACCAGATCCGTGTCGACATGCTCAACAAGATGGCCTAACGAGAGCCACCGAGAACTCGAACTTCTACCTCAACTTGTGAATTCAGACGAAAGGACGTTCTGATGAAGAAGACCATCGCAATCGGTTGCGACCATATCGTTACGGACGAGAAGATCTATCTGGCCGACCGCCTGGAGCAGGCTGGCTACAAGGTGCTCGACTGCGGCACCTACAGCCACACCCGTACGCACTATCCCATCTACGGTAAGGCCGTGGGCGAGGCTGTTGCCAGCGGCAAGGCCGACTTTGGCGTGGCCCTGTGCGGCACCGGCATCGGCATCACCAACGCCGTCAACAAGGTTCCCGGCGCCCGCTGCGCTCTGGTTCGCGACATGACCTCTGCCCTGTATGCCCGTCGCGAGCTCAACGCCAACATCGTGGGCTTTGGCGGCAAGATTACCGGCGAGTTCCTGATGGCCGACATCATGCTTGCCTTCCTGGAGGAGCCCTACGAGAAGACCCCCGAGCACGATGCCCTGATCGCCAAGATCGATGCCTGCAATAAGGCCGACGCCGAGGCTCAGGCTGACCCGCACTTCTTTGACGAGTTCCTGGAGAAGTGGGACCGCGGCGAATACCATGATTAGCGGGTATCCGGCGTAATTAACTAGTCCGTTGACGGCTCGCGTTTCTGTGATGGGGCGCGGGCCGGTTTGCTATCAGCCCAATTGGCCCAGCGGGCTGGACGTGCATTGTTCTTTTGTTTGCGGCGCTGCCTCATTACCTTTCTGCTAAAGGCACGACGTTCGCAATGGATCGTGCGAGATGATATGTGAAGGAGAAGATTCCCATGGAGTTTGTTCTTGATAACGGTTCTATTCGCGTAGCACTGAGCACGGCTGGCGGCTCGTTCACCTCAATTGTGGTCGACGGTCGCGAGTATCTGTGGCAGGGTGACCCGGCGGTCTGGTCGGGCCAGGCACCCATTTGTTTCCCGATCTGCGGCGGCCTTCGTGACGGTCACGCAATGACCATGGGCGGCCGCGAGGTTAAGCTCGCCCGCCACGGCTTTGCGCGCAAACAGGAGTGGAAGCTCGAGGAGCGGGGCGACAACATGGTCGCGCTGAGCCTAAGCTCTGCCGACCATGCCGAGTTGCTCGATCAGTACCCGTATCCGTTTAAGATCGTTGCTCGTTACACGATCGATGCGGAGAAGGTGGCCGTGTCGTACGAGGTGACCAATGAGGGCACCGAAGACATGCCGTTCTTTGTGGGCGGTCACCCTGGCTTTAAGTGCCCGCTTGACGAGGGCGAGTCCTATGACGACTACGAGCTCCGTTTTGAGCAGCGCGAGGCCGCCGAGCTCTGTACTGCCGTTCCCTCGACGGGCCTGATTGATGTTGAGCATCGCAGCAAGAACCCGATGGTTGGCCATGACCTGCCGCTGACCCACGAACTCTTTGACTTCGCAGAGACCATCTTTGACGTGCTCGAGAGCCGCGTGGTTACGCTGACCAAGAAGACCGAGGACAAGGGCGTGCGCCTGACGTTCCCCGATATGCCGTACCTGATTGTGTGGAGCAAGCCCGAGGGGGACTTTGTGGCCGTGGAACCGTGGGGCGGCCTGTCCACCTGCTCCGACGAGGACGATATTCTGGAGCACAAGCGCGGCTGCCTGGTGGCCAAGCCGGGGGAGACCGTTACCCGCGGCTTTGAGATCGAGATCCTTTAACGAGCTATCGTATGTTTGGGGCCGCGCGTGTCGTGCCCCGGAAACAGGAGTCCAACATGATTCTGACCGTTACCATGAACCCGTCGATTGATACGCGCTATCAGCTCGACAAGTTGATCATCGACGACGTGAACCGCGTGACGCCCGAAAAGACCGCTGGCGGTAAGGGCCTCAACGTGAGCCGCGTGTTGCTGCAGCTGGGAGATGACGTGCTCGCGACCGGTCTGCTCGGCGGCCACATGGGTGCCTATATGGCCGAGCTTATGGATGCCGACGGCGTCAAGAACGACTTTGTGCCCATCGCCGGTGAGACGCGCATTTGCCTGAATATTCTGCACGAGGGTAATCAGACCGAGCTTTTGGAGAGCGGCCCGCAGATCGCTCCGGCCGAGCTCGAGGCCTTTACGGCCAAGTTTGCCGAGCTTGCAGCGAAGGCGGACGTTGTGACGCTTTCGGGCTCGCTGCCGCGTGGCGTCGATGTCGGCTACTATGCCGAGCTCGTCAAGATCGCCGAGGAGGCGGGCGCCAAGGTGCTGCTCGACACTTCGGGTGCATCGCTGGAGGCCGCGCTGGAGTCCGACGCTAAGCCTGAGCTCGTAAAGCCCAACCTGACCGAGATTAACGGCCTACTGGGTACGTCCTTTACGACCGATGATGTCGATGCCCTGCGCGAGGCGCTTGCCGCCGATGACCGTTTTGCCGGTATCCCCTGGGTTGTCGTTTCGATGGGCGCTGCCGGTTCGGTTGGCTTCCATGAGGGTCGTGCGTTCCGCGCCAAGACGCCCGCGATTGCGGCTGTGAACGCGACGGGTTCCGGCGACTCGACCATCGCCGGCTTTGCGCATGCCATTGCTGCCGGCGCCGACGACGTCACGGTGCTCAAGACCGCCAATACCTGCGGCAAGCTTAACGCCATGGATCCCAAGACCGGCCACCTGGTCATGGACCGCTGGGACGAGATCTACAACAGCGTTGAAGTAACGGAGCTTTAGGGTTTCGGCGTCGAGTTACGGCGTTTTACCAAACGCCGTAACCGGCCGACGCTG
>CAJMRJ010000137.1:0-4638 GCA_905215865.1 uncultured bacterium
GCTGGGCCTGGTCGCCATGGTGTACGAGGCGCGCCCCAACGTGACGGCCGATGCCGCGGGCATCTGCATCCGCACCGGCAACGCCTGCATTCTGCGCGGCGGTTCGCTGGCCTATCACTCGTGCGCCATGATTTCCGAGTTGCTGGCCGATGCGCTTGAAGTCCAGGGTTTCCCGCGCGAGGCTATCTCGATGATCGAGTCTACCGACCGCGAGGCCACCGGCGAGCTCATGAAGCTCCGCGGCATCGTCGACGTGCTTATCCCGCGTGGCGGTGCGGGCCTGATTCAGCGCTGCGTGCGCGAGTCGCTTGTGCCGGTGATCGAGACGGGCACGGGCAACTGCCATATCTACGTGCATGAATCCGCCGACTTTGACAAGGCGCTCAACATTATTGTCAATGCCAAGACCCAGCGCGTGGGCGTGTGCAATGCCGCCGAGTCGCTGCTGGTCGACCGTGCCGTTGCTGATCGCTTCCTGCCCGCAGTCGTTGCCGTGCTGCACGACCACGGCGTGCTGATTCACGGCGACGAGGCCACGTGCGCTGTATGCGCCGACGCTGGGCTTGCCGAGGGCGACGATTACGTCGCCGCGACTGAGGAGGACTGGGGCCGTGAGTACCTGGCGCTCGAGATGAGCGTGAAGGTCGTGGCGAACGAGGACGAGGCCATCGCACACATCAACCGCTACGGCACCATGCACTCCGAAGCCGTCGTTGCCGAGGACGAGGATGCCTGCGAGCGTTTCCTGGATGCAGTCGATGCCTCGGCCGTGTACGCCAACGCCAGCACGCGCTTCACTGACGGCGGCGAGTTTGGGCTGGGTGCCGAGATCGGCATCTCGACCCAAAAGCTCCACGCCCGCGGCCCCTTTGCCGCCGAGGCCCTCACCACCTACAAATACAAGCTCCGCGGCACCGGCCAGGTCCGTCCCTAAACCCCTCGTAAACGAAAACCACCACAAAGGGGACAGGCACCTTTGTGGTGGTTTTAGGTGGCGTGAGCGGTTAGGCCTGGAAGGTGTCGCGGTCGGGGGCGAAGGACTGCATGGCTGCGATGGTGCGGTCGAAGAGTTCGGGAAGCTCCCAGCCCAGCATCTCGGCACCCTGCGAAATCACGTCGCGCGAGCAGCCGGCGGCAAAGCGCTTGTCCTTGAATTTCTTTTTGAGCGACTTGGTCGTAAAGTCCATGACGCTCTTGCTCGGGCGCATGATGACGGCGGCGCCGATCAGGCCGGTGAGCTCATCGCAGGCAAACAGGATCTTTTCCATTTGCAGCTCGGGCTTGGGCAGCGAAGAGTTGAAGTCCGACGTGTGCGTCTGGATGGCGCGAATGAGCTCGGGAGAGGCGCCCTCGCCTTCGAGGATCTCGGCGGCATAGATGGTGTGGTTCATGGGGTCATCCTCATGCTCCTCCCAATCCAAGTCGTGCAGCAGACCGACGATGCCCCAAAACTCCTCGTTCTCGGGGTCGAACTCGCGCGCAAAGTAGCGCATAGTGCCCTCGACCGTCTCGCCATGGGTGATGTGGAACGGGTCCTTGTTGTGCTCGTTGAGCAGTTCGAACGCGCGGTCGCGGGTGATTCCGGCGGTAAGCGGCTCTGCCATAAGGGACTCCTTGTGCTCGTGGGTATCGATAAGAATGAATACTACTAGAACAAGAAAACCACCACAAAGGTGCCTGTCCCCTTTGTGGTGGTTTTTGGTGCGGATGGGTTAGTTGAGGGCGGCTTGGGCTAGGCGGGCTTCGGCGTCCTCCTCGGTGACGCCCAGGGCCACGGCGAACTCCTCGATGGAGCGGCGTTTGGCCTCCTTGAGTACGCGCATGTAGTAAGAGCTGGGCTTTTTATCTGCTTCCTCGGCCTGGCGAATACGGTGCATCATGGTTTTTGCCACGCGGACCGTCTCGGGCGCCCCCAGCTTGAGCTGCTGCTTAAAGTGCGTCTCCTCGAGCGAGCTGTTGCGCTCGGTAAAGGTGTCGCACTCCAATTCGTTGTAGTGGCTCAGCAGGTGCTCGGCATCTTGCTGGGAGATGGCGGCATGCAGACGGTCGGCCTGCGCCACGGGGTACATGAGGATCGTCTGCGCATGCCCCTGCTTGGCCTCGAGCAGCAACATAGGCTGCGACGTGTCGTCCCTAAAGCCGACGACGGTGCAGACTCCCTGGCCCGGATGAATGACGTGTTGACCGATTGAGAACATGCTACCTCCAACTTATACGAATTTACGTATGTCTAGAATAACACGCTGACGTGCGCAAACCCTTACTTTATGCAGGAAAAGCACACAACTCTGATAGGTAAGAGTATTCGATAACAGACGCAGCTCATTCACACCTTTATGCATTTTCAACGCCTGCATAATCTGCAGGCAGACCGGCATCTTTGAGTGACTCCATACAAGCTGTAGTCATTTTTGTGCATATGCAATTTCGATTGGCTTTACCCTGCGACAGTGTGCGTCGCTTGTGATAGAGTGCTACAAACTCTGGCTTTTGCCCTACGAGTGACCAAGAGCTCGGGGGCTTTAACACAAGGAGGATCTATGCCCGAGAAGATTGAAGAGCTGGTACGCGCTGCGCTTGCTGCGGCCCAGGAGGCCGGCGACCTTTCCGCTTTTGAACTTGACGATTGCGCTATCGAGCGACCGGCTGACACTTCTCATGGCGAGTGGACCTCCACTATGGCCCTGAAGTCCGCCAAGCTGGCTCACTGCGTTCCGCGTAAGATCGCCGAGGCCGTCGTTGCCCATATGCCCGAGGACCCCGCGATCGAGAAGGTCGAGATCGCAGGCCCCGGCTTCATCAACTTCTACCTCTCCGTTGCCGTCAAGAATGCCATCTTTGGCGAGGCTCGCGAGAAGGGCATGGACTTCGCTAAGTCCAACGTCGGTGGTGGCCTGAAGACCCAGGTCGAGTTCGTTTCCGCCAACCCCGTCGGCCCCATGCACATCGGCCACGGCCGCTGGGCCGCGCTGGGCGATTCGCTCTGCCGCGTTATGGACCACGCCGGTTACGACATCCAGCGTGAGTTCTACATCAACGACCACGGCTCTCAGATGAACACCTTCGGCAACTCCATCAGCACGCGCTATATGCAGCTCGCCGACATCATCGCCAAGCAGGGTGTGGATATCGACGAGGCTCACAAGCTGCTGATCGCAGACCGCGACGCCTTTGTTGCCGACGAGAACGACGAGCACCCCGAGACCCATCCGTACCAGGACAACTTTGCCGAGACTCTGGGCAAGGACTCCTACGGCGGCGACTACATCATCGACGAGGCCGCCGAGTTCTGGCGCACCGACGGCGACAAGTGGGTCGAGGCCGATCCGCAGGAGCGCATGGAGAGCTTCCGTGAGCGCGGTTACGTGAAGATGGTCGACAACATGCGCGACCTCTGCCACGCCGTCAACTGCGACTTCGATCGTTGGTTCTCCGAGCGCTCGCTGTATGTGAAGGACACCGAGGGCGAGACCGCCGGCACCTCCGCCGTCGATCGCGCTTTCGAGAAGCTCGACAAGATGGGCTACCTCTACACCAAGGACGGCGCCCTGTGGTTCCGCTCCACTGATCTGGGCGACGACAAGGACCGCGTCCTGATCAAGTCCGACGGCGAGTACACCTACTTCGCCTCCGACGTTGCCTATCACTGGGACAAGTTCCAGCGCGTCGACCACGTCATCGACATCTGGGGCGCCGACCACCACGGCTACATCGAGCGCGTCCGCTGCGTCTGCGACGCTCTCGGTTACCCCGGCAAGTTCGAGGTTCTGCTGGGCCAGCTCGTCAACCTGCTGCGCAACGGCAAGCCCGTCCGTATGTCCAAGCGCAAGGGCACCATGGTGACCCTGCAGGAGCTCGTCGACGAGGTCGGCTCTGACGCCGCCCGCTACACGCTCATCTCCAAGAGCTCCAACCAGATGGTCGACTTCGACATCGAGGCCGTTAAGAAGCGCGACAACTCCAACCCGGTGTACTACGTGCAGTACGCTCACGCCCGCGTGTGCTCCATCCTGCGTCGTGCCGCCGACGTTACGCCCGAGCAGGCTGACGAGATGGGCATGAAGGCCGTCGCCGCCAAGGCCATCGGTGAGAACGTCGATTACTCGCTGCTGACCGACCCGACCGAGCTCGCCCTGTCGCGTAAGCTCAACGAGCTCACCGACCTCATCGCCAGCTGCGCTCGCGACCGCGCCCCGTTCCGTCTAACGCACTTTGCCGAGGAGCTCGCCGGTGACTTCCACAGCTTCTATGCTGCCTGCCAGGTGCTGCCGAGCGAGGGCCGTCCCGTCGACCCCGAGCTTTCGCGCGCCCGTCTGGCCGCTTGCGACGCTGTCCGCGTGACGCTCGCCCTGGTGCTTACCCTCGTTGGCGTTTCCGCACCCGAGCAGATGTAATCTACGGGTCGTTTGACCGTGTAGGTTCGGCTTCGCTGAGTCCTATAAGCCCGATCCCCATGCGGAGGTCGGGCTTTTTGCGTTTGGAGGGGCTTTTTGGCGTGTTGGAAAATGCTACAAAAACGCAACTATACCGGTTTACGGGGCTGAATCGCTGCCTGGCGACCATAGAGACAACAGTGAAAATAAAACCCTTGATTATCAACCTTATCCGAACACCTCCCACATTCATCCGTACATGTAC
>CAJMRJ010000138.1:0-4616 GCA_905215865.1 uncultured bacterium
GAGGGCTTCTTGCATGTCCGAGGACGCGCCGGAAAGAAAACAAACGGCGGCCCCGGACAACGACTACAGGGCTATCGATTACCCCGTGTTCTGCAAACCCGCCGAGACGCCGGTCACAGTCGAAAGAATCAGGCTCATGTACTCGGCCTTCTTCTCCTCGGCCATCTCGTCCTGGTTCATACGCACCTCGCGAAGGGCGCGGACCTGTGCGATGGACAGGGCGTCGACGTAGGGGTTACGGACGCGAACGGCGCAGCCGAGCACGCGACGGCGCTGAAGCGGCCATTCGTCACCGACGATGGCAAGGACCCACTTACGCGTGAGCTGCATCTCGGTGAAGACCTTCTCGGACAGATCCTGGCGATCGCCCAGGTGCAGATACATCTTGGCGATGCGCTGGTCGGTCTTGGCGATCGACATCTCGATGTTGTCGATAAAGGTGCGGAAGAACGGCCACTCCTGGTAGGCAGCCTTAAGCTGGTCCAGATCGCCAAACTGCTCGCAGGCGGTACCCAGGCCGTACCAAGCAGCCAGATTGATGCGCGCCTGGCTCCAGCTGAAGATCCACGGAATGGTACGCAGGTCGTCGAGCGACTTGGCACCCAAGCCGCGCTTGGCGGGACGCGAGCCGATCGGCAGCAAGCCGACCTCGGTCAGCGGCGTCACGGTCGAGAACCACGGCGTAAAGTCCTCGGTGTTCAGCAGGTCCAGATAGCGCTCGTGGCTTGCGGCGTTGAGCTTCTCGGCCATATCCCAGAACTTCTGCGTGGTCTCGGTGTTGGTCTTCTCGACACTCGGGGCCGACTGCAAAAGCGTTGCGGCGGCAACGGACTCAACATGGCGCTGAGCCAGCGTGCGGTTGCCGTAACGGGCAAAGATGACCTCGCCCTGCTCGGTGAGCTTAAAGAAGCAGTTGACCGAACCCTTGGGCTGAGCCAGCACGGCCTTGTTGGCCGGGCCGCCGCCACGGCCCACGGCACCGCCGCGACCGTGCATGAGCACCAGGTCGATATCGTTCTTCTCGGCCCACTTGGCGATGCGCTCCTGCGCGGAGTGCAGCGCGAGCATGGCCGTGGTAGGACCGGCATCCTTGGAGGAGTCGGAGTAGCCCAGCATGACCTCCATGCGACGGTTGGTCTGGGCAAGGCGCTTTTGCACCACGGGCAGCGCGAGCATCTGGTCGAGCACGTCGACGCAGCCCTCGAGGTCCTCGAGCTGCTCGAACAGCGGGATCACATCGAGCTCGGGGACATCCTCCTCGTGTGCAAAGGACAGGTGGGCAAGCTCAAAGACGTCGGCCACATGCTGGGCGCTCTTGGTGAACGAAATGATGTAGCGGTGCGCCATCTTCTTACCGTAGCGCTTTTGGATGGAGCCGATAGCGCGGAAGGTATCGATGACCTCGCGCGTCATGGGCTGCAGGTCGCCGTGGATACCGTTCTCGTGGATATCCTTGAGGGCGCGGGCATGCACCACGGAGTGCTGACGGAACTCCATCTCGACCATGTGGAAGCCGAAGGACTCGACCTGCCAGATGATGGTCTGCACCGGACCGTAGGCGGCACGGACGGCACCGCAGGCAGCCAGCGAACGCTGGACGACACGCAGGTCATCCAGGAACTCATCGGCGCTGTGGTACATGGTGTCGGTGATGCGGCGCACGGTGGCGTTCAGGCGGTCGGCCATGACGAGCATGACGGCGCGATGCGGCTCGTGCTCGGAGATCAGCTCGGCGCGGGCCGTGTACCGAGGGCTCATCTCGACCTGATGGTTCCACAGGTTAATGAGCTCGGCAGAAGGCTTGCTGTAGGTGGCCTCGAGCGTGAGGTTGCGGCCGATGCGGCGGCACTTGTCCTCGAGCTTGAGCACCATGTGCGTAAAGTACTTGGCGGCGACCTCACGGCTCACCTTGGCGGTGACGTTGGGGTTACCGTCGCGGTCGGAACCGATCCAGCTGCCGGGATGGAAGAACGCCGGGCACAGCGGCGGCACGGTACCGGCCTTGTCGCCCAGCACCCAGTCGTCAAAACGACGATAGATAACGGGGATGACGTCGAACAGCGTGTTATCGAAGATGTCGATGATGGTATCGGCTTCCTCGACCGGCGTGGGCTTCTTGAGCGCGATGGGGCTCGTACGCACCAGGGCGTCGATCTCCTGCAGCATATGGCGCTCGTTCTCCACCAGGTCGGAGCCGCCCAGACGCGGACGCTCCTCCAGCAGATTGGAGATACGGCGAATCTTGCCCTCGACGGCCTTGCGACGGGCCTCGGTGGGGTGTGCGGTAAAGACGGGGTGGAACTCGAGCTTGTCGAGCAGCTCGTTGGCGCCCTCGACACCCATCTCGTCTACCAGCTGGTGATAGGCGACGGTGAGTTCGTTGGCGGGATCGACCTCGGTATCGGTCGACGCACCGGCCTCGCGCTCACGCAGCTGCGCGACACGGTAGTTTTCCTCCGACAGGTTTGCCAGATGGAAGAAGCTCGTAAAGGCGCGGACGATAACCTGCTGCTTATCGAGCGGCAGGCTGTCGATCAAATCGACGACCTCACGGAATGCCACGGCGGTGGACTCATCGGCAGTAGGCACGCCCTGCTCGTCGACGGCCTCGTCGGCAGCACGGCTGCCGGGGTTACCGGCATTGGCCACAATCTCGGCCGACAGAATCTTGTCGAACAGGTCCGCGATCTCGGGATCATACTCGCTAAGCACACGACGCTCCAGGCGCAGGAACAGCGCCAGATCATCGCGCAGCTCCTCGGGGATCTCGATCTCGGCGAGACGCTCCCTGGACTCGGCATTCGAGCCGATTCGGTTAACGAGGCGGTTGACCACGGCAGCGACGCGCGCCGCGGCTTCGGGTACAGACTGGTTGCTTAGGTTCTCAGCCACGTTTCCTCCCATTCCTCCTTCTATGCACGTAACATGCGGTATTCATTATAGGCGCTTGAGAAATACTTTCGACACTGATTGCGCTTTACCACACAAAAGTATTTTCTGCATTGCAAGGGTTTTTGCCCTAAATGGTCGTATTTCTCGGTGGGCGGCATACGTAAACGGGGGCATTCCGCATAAAAGCGAAACACCCCCGTAACAATCGCCCGCAATGAGCTGAACTTTTTAGTGAGTCCACAGCTCAAAAATCATGCGCTACAGGCGCTCGCGAACCGCCTCGACCACGTTGGCCAGATCGACGAGAACCTCGTCATGGCTCTGCATGTCGCGCACCTTGACCTTGCCGGCGGCAAGCTCGTCGTCACCCAGGACTAGGATGAGCTTAGCGCCCACCTTGTCGGCCTGCTTAAACTGAGCCTTGAGCGAGCGACCCTGATAGTCGGCCTCGGTCACAATCCCTGCGGCGCGAAGCTGCTGCGTAATGGTAAAGACGTTCTGACGCAATTCCTTGCCGGCGTTGGCAACGTAGACGCACGGGACCTCCTCGGCACCCAGGTCGCTACCAAAGGCCTGCAGGGCCAGCAGGGCGCGCTCAAAGCCGACGGCAAAGCCGACGCCCTCCGTGGGCTTGCCGCCCTCGAGCTCGACCAAGCCGTCATAGCGACCGCCGCCACCGATGGAGCCGACACCGGCACCGGGAGCCTCGACCTCAAAGACGGTACGGGTGTAGTAGTCCAGACCACGCACCAAGGTGGGGTCCTCGACGTACTCGATACCCGCCGCATCCAGATAGCGCTTGACTTGCTCGTAGTGCTCGCGGCACTCATCGCACAGGTTGTCGCCCATCAGCGGGGCCTCGGCCATGATCTCGCGGCAGTGATCGTTCTTGCAGTCGAAGGCGCGCAGCGGGTTAAGCTCGGCGCGCTCGCGGCACTCATCGCACATCTCGTCGGCGTGATCGAGAATGAACTGCTTGACCTGCTCGCGATAGGCCGGACGGCACTGGGCATCGCCCATCGAGTTAATGAGCAGACGAAGCTTGGAAAGATCGAAACCAAGGCGCTTGTAGAACTCCATGAGCATGATGATGCACTCGGCGTCTGCCGCCGGATCGGGAGCGCCGAGCCATTCGATGCCCACCTGGTGGAACTGGCGCAGGCGGCCCTTCTGGGGACGCTCGCCGCGGAACATAGCCTCGGCGTAGTAAGCCTTAAACGGCGTGGAGCCCTGGGGCACCAGGTTGTTCTCCACGACGGCGCGCACCACACCGGCCGTGCCCTCGGGACGAAGTGCCAGGCGCTGCTTGGGCTTGAGCTTGGTATCGGTACCCTCGGTAAAGACGCGCTCCAGGTTGGCGCCGCTAAACACGCGGAACATCTCCTTGCGCACGACGTCGGTCGACTGGCCGATGCCGTGGACAAAGACGTCCACCTGCTCGATCGCGGGCGTTTCGATGGGCTTAAAGCCAAACGGCTCGAATACGCCGGCCGCAATCTGCTGCATCTTTTGCCAAGCGCGCATCTCGGCGCCGATAAGGTCGCGGGTTCCCTCCGCCTTCTGTGCCTGCATGGGCAAACACCTTTCTTTTGTATCGCGTCATAGGTAGTGGACATTATACGGCACAAAGCAGCAACGCGGCGGCGCGTCTGACCGAACGAGGGTATGGGGGCTCGTTCGGCCAGATGCGCCGCCGCTGTTTGTGATCCCTTTTCCTCCGTCCC
>CAJMRJ010000139.1:0-4599 GCA_905215865.1 uncultured bacterium
AGCGGGTGGTTTAAAGCTGGCCGCTGCGCGGCCAGCAGACTAAAGTCTTGAAAAACAAAAAAGCTCGCCGGCTAGGCCGACGAGCTGCAAGTTCTTGGTCGCGGGGGCAGGATTTGAACCTACGACCTCCGGGTTATGGATATGACGGGCCGTCAAACAGCGATTGGACTAAAGCCGAGCCTTCCACAGTATTTAGTCCTATAAACAGTCCAACATCTTTATTTCTAGTCGTTAGATTGGACTAAAATGACTTTGATTTCGATATTTAGTCGTATCTTACGACTAAATATCAGCCACGAGACCGTTAGGAGCGATCTTGTACTACAGCGATCACGACGTCCTTGAACTCATCGCCCGTATCGAGAAGCCCTATGAGAGCGAGGTTATCGAGCTCAAGGAAGCGAAAAACGACTTCAGTTTCAAGAACATCGGGAAGTACTTCTCCGCCCTGAGTAACGAAGCGGTCCTGCGCGGGAAACAAGACGCCTGGCTCATCTTCGGTATGGACAACGACAAGGTCGCATGCGGAACCGCTTACCGAGAAGGAAATCCGGCCAACCTTCGATCCCTTAAAAAGGAGATTGCGGACCGCGCGAACAACCACCTCACCCTGAGAGAGATCCATGAACTCAGGATTGACGGCAAACGCGTCCTCGCGTTTCAAATCCCCGCCGCAACGCCGGGCATGCCGACGGCGTTCAACAATGCGGCATGGGCGCGCGAGGGCGAATCACTCGGGCCACTCCCCATTGATAAGTACGAGCAGATACGCCAAATGCGGAGGCCGGACTGGAGTGCCCTCGAAATCGAAGAAGCAACCTTCGAGGACCTCGACCCCGAAGCCGTGAAGAAAGCGGTGGAGCTCTTTCTCTCCAAGCACCGGCGGCATTCCGGGGCGTTCGCGGACATGGATGACCGCACGATTCTCGACATGGCAAACCTAACCAGAAACGGCAAGATCACCCCGACGACACTCATCCTGCTCGGAAGGCCAGAATCCACCCGCCTGCTCGATGGGATGAGCCCGCGCATCACCTGGACTCTCTATGCTTCCAATGGATCGGTAACCTCTTACGAGCACTTCAAACCACCCTTCCTTCTCGCGATTGACCAGGTACTCGGGAAAATCCGCAACGAGAAGTACCGGTTCAACGCAAATGGCGCGAGTCTGTTTCCCTTTGAGGCCGACCAGTACGAACCCGAGATCATCAGAGAGCTCCTGAACAACTGTATCGCCCATCAGGACTATTCCATGCAGGGGCGAATCAATGTCGAGGAATTCGAGGATCACCTCGTGTTCCTAAACGAAGGGTCCTTCATTCCGGAGACAATCGAAAATGCGATGCGGCCGGGTTTTAAGCCAAGCTACTACCGCAACCCCTTCCTTTCCGAGGCGATGGTGCAGATGGACATGATCGACACCATCGCCATGGGAATCCCCAAAGTATTCCAGATGCAGAGAAAGCGATACTTCCCCCTACCCACCTACGACCTTTCGGATCCAACCCGCGTGCGCGTAAGTGTCTACGGTAAGACCATCAATGAGAGCTACAGTAGGCTACTCTACGCTAAGCCGGACCTTCCGATGGACGTCGTTTACCTTTTGGACAAGGTTCAAAAAGGCGAGGAAATCACGAACGAGGAGGCCGCAGAGCTGCATCGACTCAAGCTTATCGAAGGCAGGTACCCCCATATCTCCATCACGAACGCCCTTGCCTCGAAAACGGGGCAGGAGGTGTCTTACACGCGCAGCAAAGGCCTCAATGAAGAGGCCTGCAAGGCGTTTGTCATTCAGATGCTCTCAGAAACGGGGCCCGCACCACGTGCGAAAATCACCGCCCTCATCAACGATCTTCTCCCCTCGGGCCTTACCGACGCGCAAAAGGCCAAGAAGGTATCGAACCTTCTAGCGAAAATGAAGAAGGTGGACAAGACCATCGATAGCGACGGAACGGGAAAGACCGCAAGATGGCATGCCCTGTAACATCGTGATAGATCTTACCGTCAGATGCACGGCCCCCAACAGACCGACCGTGATGCGTCCGAGCACCTTACCGGGCGCATCGTCTAGCATCGGAATCCTTGCTCGCGATATCTATCCCCACCAGAATCTGGATACCGCAAGTGTTGCTTTCGATGACATCCCCGTGTTTTGTAGTCGGAAAACAGCCGGCTTATAGGACAAAAAGTGTGTCCAATAAGCCCAGCAATTGCCGAAGCGCTTTTAAAGTCCGATCTCCGCGATTATTTTTTTCATCTCGAGGGCCCATCCGAGCTGCTCCTCGATGTACCCCGGCCATGCGTCCCGGTGGCCCTTGATGGGGTGGCCCGCCTTGTAGAAGCGCAGTCCCGAGGCCTTTTTCGCATCGAAGGGTGCCGCCGTCAGCCCGAGGCGCTCCTCGAAGACCCCGCTGTTGGCGATTGCGCGGTGCCCGATCTCCTTGTCGTCGTCCACGTACAGCTCGATGCCCGTGCGGCCCTTGTGCGTATCGATGAGCAGGGCGAGATGGTATGCCGAGACCCCCAGGCGAAGCGTCGACCAATGGTCCTTGCTGGGCTTCTGCGGGCTAAACTCCTTGAGGAACTCAGGATGGCCGTCCGCCACCTCGCGGTAGGCCGTCCAGTACGCCAGCTTGACCTTTTCGGTCTCGCTGAGCCCCTCGGAGAGTTTCACGGTCTTGGTCCACTCGTTCGGCTGCTCGACCACGCCGAAGCGCGGGGCGGGCAGGGAGTCCCCAATCTTCCAGAGCTCGACCTCGACCAGGAAGAACCCGAAGTCGCTGTCGGTGTGCTGGTTGAGCCACTCGATGGCCTGGCGGTGCTCGTCGCGGGCGTGCGCCACGACCCAGATGACGACCTCGGCGCCCTTGCCGGCGGCATACGTGATCACCTTGCCGAGATGGTCGTGGTTGGTGTCCTCGAGCTGGTTCTCGATGATCACCTTGCGGCCCGTACCGGACTCCTGCGCGTAGATATCCACGTTGAACGAGCCGACCGACGACTCCGTCTCTATGAGCTCGAGCTCGATTCCGACCGCCGTCCCGAGGGTTGCGAGATTCTGCTCCTCAGCCAGCCACTTGGTGAAGTCGTGGGCCTCATGCGGCCACACCTCGCGCAGGGGAACCTTCTGGATGGTGTCCAGGTTATAAGTCTTCATCCGTCACCCTCTCGCCCGATAATCTGGCACCATTGTAGAGTCTCTCGCCATCAAACGACCGTAGCAGGAGCCCACGACGTTCGCCGACGTCCTTCAGCTCGCACGGGTACACGAATAGCAAAATATATCTCTTCTTAGTCATGCGGTTTCCCTTCCCCTGAAAAACGAATCATTCGATCCGCGGAGAGGCGCTATCAGGTGCCGTTCGTCAACGCCGCGGCGATTATGTCGCTGTCCGTGAAGACGAAACTGATGGGCTCATCTTCCCAAGGCTCGCGCTCCCGCTCCTCCTCGGCCTCCTCGAACGTCATCGGCATCTCGCGCGCTCCCGAAAACTCGTGGCAGATAGCGTAGAGACGAGAGGGCCTATCAGCCCACTTATCAGCCGGTCGGCCAAAAGCGTCGTACTGCCGCAGCTCATCCCCAACATCGCGCCAGATTGTTCGATACCAACCCGTTAACGATAGGGTCAAGAGCATCGTAGACCGTATTCATATAGCGGCGCCTTTGTTACAGCTCAGATGTCACCATTTTAGATAATGGGCGTAGCGACCCGAATCTCATTTCAGGCCAATTCGACCAAGAGCAATCTACGGTCTTGTAACTGCCTCTTTCCAAATAAGGCCCGCCCCCGGTGGGGCCCCACCCATGCCCACGGCATAGGCCCGCCAGAGCTAGAGGGACTTCGTCATTCTTGTCTGGTAACTCTCAAATAAAGCGCAGAAAGTATGGAGGAGCGCCGAACGGTCCTGCTGAACTCGTCGCCAACCGGCGTCAACCAGTGTGGAGATGGTTCAAGCAGGCATCCTGTTCGAAAAATGCCGTTATTAATTGATTTCGACCAAAATTCGACCAAGATTGAAAGTCAAAAAAGAAACAGCCCAGAGAAACAATGCCTCTGAGCTGCTAAAAGTCTTGGTCGCGGGGGCAGGATTTGAACCTACGACCTCCGGGTTATGAGCCCGGCGAGCTACCAGACTGCTCCACCCCGCAATGTCTGGGCGCCTCATGTGCGCAAAAAAGAATATTACGCGGGAGTTCGGTAAACGGCAAGGAAAATCTCGTAGAGCATAATTCCTTCATATTTAAACCCCTCAGCCATATCACCGTAAACGAATCGCAGCCGAGCGGCGTCGGCGGCGCGTATACAATGGTGCGCGTCCTTTTACGCCGACACCTGGAGTAGACATGCTGCTCGCTATCGATATGGGAAACACGCAGACGGCCATGGGCCTGTTTGACGGAGACGAGCTGGTGCAGTCGTGGCGTATGCCCACCGACCGCTCCTTTACCGCCGACGAGATCCACGTGCGCCTGATGGGCTTCTTTAAGATGTACGACCTTTCGCTCGGTGCGGTCGACGCGATCGCCTTTGCCGGCGTGGTGCCGCAGCTCTCGCGCGAGTGGCACGCCGTGGCCGACCGCATCGCGGCAGACGCCGT
>CAJMRJ010000140.1:0-4566 GCA_905215865.1 uncultured bacterium
CGGCGAGATAGCCGGCAGGCCGGCATGTCAATCCTGGTCTAACAGAGCCTTTTTTAATCCCCGTCCCAGAAAAATCATCCCACGCGGGCACTTGGCTCACGCGGGATGATGGCGTCTTATTTATCCTGCTCCAGCAGATCGGACGGTGTGCGGTCGGGCTTGCCACCGCGGAAGATCTCGCGACCGTGCAGGCGATGCTCCAAGTCGCGCTCGGCCTTTTCTTCCGTGATCTTGGTCTGGCTTACCGCCGGGTCCTCAATCAGTGACGATACCGAGTTCACCTGCTTTTGGATGCGCTCGGCAATCGTGTCATCCATGCTCACGATACGCATCTTCCAGTCGATGCTCGTGGCATTTGACGAGCTCTTGGTCCACACAAACGTCAGAATGGCGCTCTGATGGCCCCGCGCGGGGAACATGCCAAAGAAGGAATCATGCTGGATCTTGCTGTCCTCATCGATATAGGCGTGCACGTTGTACACCACGCGGTCAATCTTATCGTTGAGCAGCGCGTTGGTCGCAAGCGCTGCAGCCTGAATCTGCCCGTTAGACAGCAGCTCGAGCTCGTTGGCAGACGATGTGTCCAACACCGTTACCTCGACCGTGCCTGTGCGCTCGTCCGCCTCGTCGACGCTAAAGTCGAGCGGGAACTGCGTAAAGCCGTTACCCCACTCAAGGCCGCCCTTCAGTGCCGTGGAAACGGTATCCACCGAAACACTCTCGGACAGGTTGGCAGTGTTCAGGCGGCGCATCACGCCGTAGCCAATCTGCATGCCCACGATCAGTACAAGGATGCCGATGACCACAGCCATAGCGGTCTTCGTAATGGTATGGCTCACCTGCGAGCCCGAAGGGTCGTCCTCGGACAGCGGGTCGATCTGTTTTGTCTGGCTTGCGCGATCTTCGCTGCGAAGCTGCGCCAGCGCCGCCTTGTCGCCGCGCTTGGCCGCTGCCTCTTTTTCGCGCATGCGCTCGGTGCGCTTTTTGGCAAGCGTCGGATCCAAAACGCCGGATGCGTCGATCTCGGAGAATAACTCCGTCACTTCTTCCGGAGTCAAAGGGTTCTTCTCAGCCATATACTTCCTGTCATATCAATCAGTCGAGCTCGTGCGCACGCGCACCTTCGAACTGCATTCGATAGTAACGGGCATAGGTGCCGCCACGGGCGAGAAGCTGCTCGTGCGTGCCACGTTCCACAACGCGACCATGCTCGACGGTCGCAATCTCGTCGGCATGCTTAATGGTCGAGAGACGGTGGGCGATGATGATCGTGGTGCGGCCGCGCGCCAGGCGCTCGAGCGACTCCTGCACCGCCTCCTCGCTCTCGTTATCCAAGGCGCTCGTCGCCTCGTCCAGAATCAGGATCTTGGGGTTCTTGAGAAACACGCGCGCAATGGCTACGCGCTGCTTCTGGCCGCCCGAAAGACGGCTGCCGCGCTCGCCCACGACCGTGTCGTAGCCCTGCGGCAGCGACTCAATGAAGGCATCGATATTGGCGCGGCGGGCGGCCTCGGCGACCTCTTCTGCCGTGGCGCCTGGCTTGCCGTAAGCGATGTTCTCGCCAATCGTACCGTCAAACAGATAGACATCCTGCCGCACCAGGCCAATGGCGCGGCGCAGACTCCGTTGCGTCACGTCGCGCACGTCTTGGCCGTCGATGCTAATGGATCCGGCAGCCACGTCGTAAAAGCGCGGCAGCAGCGAACACGTTGTGGACTTACCACCGCCCGAGGGGCCAACCAGGGCAATGGTCTGTCCGGGCTTGATGGACAGATCCATATGATCGATAACAGGGCGTCCGTCGGCACCGCCCTCGCCCAACTCAACATCCTCGTAGCTAAAGCACACATCGCGATATTCAACCGCGCCAGCCGTCACCTGCAGGTCCGCGGCATCCGGCTTGTCCTGGATATCCGGGGCGGTCGAAAGTACCTCGTCCATACGCTTAAAGCCGGCGATGGCTTTCTGATACGTCTCAGCCGAGTTCACAAGCGTCTCGAGCGGGGTGCAGAAGAGCGAAATGTAGAGCGCAAAGGTCGCCATATCGACCGGCTGCAGTTGGCCTTGCGCCACCAGCCAACCACCCAGCAGCACCACGATCACGTACAGCACACCCGAGAGCAGGCCATACGTCGCAGTGTAGACGCCCATGGCGTGATACATATTCTCCTTGGACGAAAGATAGCGGTCATTAGAGGCGCGGAACTTGGAGCGCTCAGCCTCCTCGTTCGCAAAACTCTTGACCACGCGCATGCCTGCCAGCGAATCCTGCAGCTGAGCATTAATACCGCTGATCTTTTTGCGGTTGTCGCTAAAGACCTCGCGCATGCGCATGTTCTGCCAAAACATGATGACCGCAAACACCGCCGTCACCACGGCCATGGCAAGCGCCAGCACCGGGGCGATAGCAAAGAGAATCACAAACGAACCGACAATCTCGATGCCACAGATGATAATCCACTCGGGCACGTGGTGTGCCGCCTCGCAGATATCAAATAGGTCGTTGACCACGCGGCTCATCATGTCACCCGAGCTGTTGCGATCGAAGTACGAAAAGCTAAAGCGCTCGTACTGATCGAACAGGTCCTCGCGCATCTTGGACTCCATGCGCGCGCCCATCACGTGGCCCCAGTAACTCACAAAGTAGCGACAGGCGCAACGGATGGCATACATCAGCACCAGGCCAACCGCGATCATACCGAGCGCCTGCATAATAGCAGCCTGCCCCTGGGTAAAGAGCCCGCCGGTCAGATTGCGCAGGATAATGGGAAACGCCAGGTCAATGGCGGCAAGCACCAGGGCGCAAACAGTATCGGCAACAAAAAGCCCCATCTGGGGCTTGTAGTAAGAAAGAAACCTTTTCAGCATGTGATCCTCAAAGAAATATCAGCAACGTAAGGCCCTGGGACAAAGCAATCATCAGTACTTGCCCCAGGGCTATCCCCACTCGTTAGAGCTCCGCGCCCCCAAGGCGATGCGCGATGCTATCGCAGGCCAAGGCGCCCACGACGGTCTTGGCATCTTCGATCTTGCCGTCGAGCACGGCGTCAATCAGCTCGTGCAGCGGCACGAGGTCCACGTTGACGAACTCGTCATCATCGGGGTTGGGTGCGTCGAACTCGAGCTTGGTGGCCAGGTAGATGTGAATGATCTCGTCACAGAAGCCGCAGGTCGTGACGATCGACGTCAAAAAGCGAATGCGACCGGCCCTAAAGCCCGTCTCCTCATGCAGCTCGCGCTTGGCGCAATCGAGCGGGTCCTCGCCTGGGTCGAGCTTGCCGGCGGGAACCTCGACCGTCACGCGGTCGATGGCGGTGCGGTACTGACGCACCAGTACGATCTTGCCGCTCTCGGTCAGTGCCACAACGGCCGCCGCGCCCGGATGGCGAACGATATCGCGGGCGCTGCGGTGACCGTTGGGCAGCTCAACCTCAAGACGGTGGACGTCGAGGATCTTGCCCTTCCAGGCGCACTCCTCCGAAAGAATCTTCTCGTGCAGCTCGGCATCGTGCGGGTCGTCGTCGCCCAGCACCAGCGCCGGCTCGTCAGCGACCTCGCCACCAGGCTCGCCCTCGGCGTACCCATACATGCGGCTGTCCTCTTCGACGATCTGCGCGTCCACGAGCTCTTCGTTCTTCTCGTCCATCCGTCTCATCCCTCTCGGACTTTAGGCATCCCAGGCGTCGCGGCCACGCAGCGCGCGCAGGCCGATGTCATGACGCAGGGTCTTGCCCTCAAAATCAATCTTCTCGCAGGCCTCGTAGGCAAGGTTGCGGGCGTTCTCGAACGTGTCGCCCAGCGCGGTCACGGCAAGCACTCGGCCGCCGTTGGTCACGAGCTGACCGTCCACCACGGCGGTGCCGGCATGGTACACGGTCACGTTCTCCATGGCCTCGGCGTCGGCGATGCCGGTGATGACTTTGCCCTTCTCGTAGCTGCCGGGATAGCCCGCGCTCGTCAGAACAACAGCCACGGCCCACTCGTCACGCCAGTCGAGCTCAATCTGATCAAGCTCGCAGTTGGCGCAGGCGAGCATAACCTCGACCAGGTCGTTCTTGAGGCGCGGCAGCACGACCTGCGTCTCGGGGTCGCCAAAGCGGGCGTTGAACTCCAGTACCTTGGGGCCGGCGGGGGTAAGCATAAAGCCGCCGTACAGGCAGCCGCGGTAGTCGATGCCCTCGGCAGCAAGCTCGGCCACGGTCTGCTCCATGACTTTCACCATGGTAGCGTGCTCCTCGTCGGTCACGATAGGCACCGGGCTGTAGACGCCCATGCCGCCGGTGTTGGGGCCAAGGTCGCCCTCGAGCGCACGTTTGTGGTCCTGCGAGGTGGCCATAGGACGCACGGTCTTGCCGTCGGTAAAGGCCAGCAGCGAGCATTCGGGGCCAACCAGCATCTCCTCAATGACAACGGTATTGCCGGCATCGCCAAAGGTGCCGCCAAAACACTCGCGCACGGCCTCTTCGGCCTGCGCAAGCTCGGTTGCCACGATAACGCCCTTGCCCGCGGCCAGGCCGTCGGCCTTCACGACCAGCGGGGCGCCCTGCTCGCGCACGTAGGCGAGAG
>CAJMRJ010000141.1:0-4539 GCA_905215865.1 uncultured bacterium
CGGGGGCGCGCACGACGATCCACTCGGACCGGGGCGGCCACTACCGCTGGCCGGAGTGGATCGGGATCTGCGAGGAGAACGGCCTGGTCAGAAGCATGTCCGCGAAGGGCTGCAGCCCGGACAACTCGGCCTGCGAGGGCTTCTTCGGGCGCCTCAAGAACGAGTTCTTCCGCTACAGGGACTGGGAGGGCGTGACGGCCGAGGAGTTCATGGGGAGGCTCGAGGCCTACCTCGTGTACTATCGGGACGGGCGCATCAAGAAGTCCCTAGAGTGGCTGAGCCCGATGGAGTACCGCAGGAAGCTTGGATACGCCTAGGCGCGGTCCAAGAAATCGTCCGCACCCCCTTTTAGGAACTATTTCACCGCAACTTATAGATGCGGCGTCGACTAGGACAAATCGTCCTCGTAGGGCATCAGGTCCGCCAAGTAGCCTTTCTCCTTGAGCAGGGCCTCGATCTCGTCGAGGGTCTGTTCGTCCTCCGCCGCAATGCGGTGGAAGTGATAGCCGCTCGTCACCGTTAGTAGTGGAAAGCTCTTGCCGCTCTCGATATCGTGCAGGTAGCGCTCAACATCGCGACGATTGCGGATATCCAAGTCGGCCGTGATCTTACCGTACACGCGGTGATTGACGATCACGTTGAGCACGGCGCCTCCGGCGTCGACGACACTCGTGAGTTCATCGCCTGCCTGCTCCACGCTGTGGCGAACCTTGACCAAGCGCGTGGGCACAGCGGGGCTGCTGGGGGCCTCCTGCAGCACATAACCACGGTTGGTCGCCACGATATCGTGCCCGTCGGCGCGCAGCAGAGCGATGTCTTGCACGACAATCTGGCGGCTCACACCCACCTCGCGGGCAAGTGCGCTACCCGAAACGGGCTCCTTGGCTTCCTCGAGCACGCCCACGATGGCACGGCGACGCTCGCGGGCGTCCATTATTTACCGTCCAACAGACGCAGGTGCTTGAGCGAGAGGTCGAGAATCGGCGCAGAGTGAGTCAGCGCCCCCGAGCTAATAAAGTCAACGCCCAGGTCGGCGAGCGCGCGGATATTGCTGGCGTCCACGTTGCCCGAGCACTCGGTCTTGGCGCGGCCGGCGATAAGCTCAATCGCGGCAGCCATATCGTCGTGGGTCATGTTGTCGAACATGATGATGTCGGCGCCGGCCTCCACAGCCTCGCGCACCATGTCCAAGTTCTCACACTCGATCTCGACCGTCGTGGTAAACGATGCATGGGCGCGCGCCATCTCGATCGCACGCGTCACGCCGCCGGCGGCGTCGATGTGGTTGTCCTTGAGCATGACGGCCGTCGACAGGTTGTAACGGTGGTTGCTGCCGCCGCCGATTTCGACCGCGGCCTTCTCGAAGACGCGCATGCCCGGCGTGGTCTTGCGTGTATCGACGAGCACGGTCTTGGTACCCTCGAGCACCGCGGCCATCCGGTGTGTATAGGTAGCGATACCGCTCATGCGCTGTAGGTAGTTGAGCGCCACGCGCTCGCCCGAAAGCAGCACGCGTGCATCGCCGCGCACCTGCCCCACGTGGTCGCCAGTGTGAACCTCGTCACCGTCGGTAACATCAAACAGCACCGAGCTCTGCGAATCCAGCAGCTCAAAGGTGCGAGCGAACACATCCAGGCCGGCGATGATGCCATCGGCTTTGGCGATGAGCTCCACCGTGGCGGGACGCGCCGTGGGGCACACGCTCGCCGTGCTCACGTCCTCAAAGGTAATGTCCTCGCGCAGAGCCTGCAGAATCAGATCATCGACGACGAGCTTCATGGTAATGGGATTCATGGTCTACTCCTCCACGGCCTGCGTGCCGGCGGCACGGGCCAAATCATCGATTGCCAGGGTATCGGCGCTCAGGGCGCGATGACGGCCATCGAGCGCGGGATCGCCCGCCTGCTCCACGGCCAGCGACTCGCCGGTACGCATATACCACGCGGCGCGACGACCCCAGACCAGTGCCTCGAGCAGGCTGTTTGATGCAAGGCGGTTCTTGCCGTGAACACCGTTGCAAGCCGTCTCGCCCGCGGCGTAGAGCTCGGGCATCGAGGTGCGGCCGTCCTTGTCGACCCACACGCCGCCCATAAAGTAGTGCTGCGTGGGCGTAACGGGGATGGGCTCGTCCAAGATATCGCGACCGTCCTCCAGGCAGCGCGCGCGGATGTTGGTAAAGTGCCCGGTCACCACATCGCGCTCGACGGGGGCAAAGCTCAGCCACTCATGCTCGGTGCCGTCCTGCTTCATCTGCTCGCGGATGGCGGCGGCGACAACGTCGCGCGGCTGCAACTCGTCGGTAAAGCGCTCGCCGGCGGCATTGAGCAGAATCGCACCCTCGCCGCGGCAGCTCTCGCTGATCAGGAACGTGCGGCCCGGCTGCGGCGAGAACAGACCCGTGGGGTGAATCTGCACGTAGTCCAGGTGCTCCATCTTAATGCCATGCTCCTGCGCGATGTAGCAGGCGTCACCGGTGAGCTGCGGGTAGTTGGTCGAGTGGTCGTACACGCCACCGATACCGCCCGTTGCCCACAGCGTATGGCGGGCATGGATCTTAAACGGCTTACCGGCATGCACGCCCTCAGCGGCATTTGCCAGCTCGTCGGCGGGGCGAGCCGAATCGCCCTCATCCACGGCAACGGCGACAACGCCGGTGCACACCGTGGCGTCATCGCACTCGGCGGTCAGGATGTCGGTCATGGCAACGTGTTCGAGAATCTGCACGTTGTCCAGCTTACGGACAGCCTGGAGCAGCTTGGTCGTAATCTCCTTGCCCGTAATATCGGCATGGAAGGCGATGCGCGGGCGGCTGTGCGCGCCCTCGCGGGTAAAGTCGAGGCTGCCGTCGGCCTTGCGCTCAAAGTCCACGCCCATCGCTAGCAGGTCGTTGATGACCGAGCGGCTCGAGCGAATCATGATGTCAACGCTCTCGCGGCGGTTCTCGTAGTGGCCGGCATGCATGGTGTCCTCAAAGAAGGCGTCGTAGTCAGAACCCTCGGGCAGTACACAGATGCCGCCCTGCGCGAGCATCGAATCGCACTCATCGACGGCACCCTTGGAGAGCATGATTACGCGCGTGCTCGTCGGCAGATTGAGAGCCGCATACAGGCCCGCCACGCCGCAACCAGCAATGACGACGTCACACTCCATATCGGGGTATTGTTTGTTTTCCACAGGAATCCTCTCCCTTGTAATGTGGCATAAGGGATGGTCCCTCATGTCACATTGGCTTAGCGCGCCGCGTACTCGAGCATGCGGTCGAGCGTGAGCTTGGCCTGATCGGCGGCCTCGTCCGACACGCCAATCTGCACCTCGCCCTCGCCCGTCTCCAGGCAGTGCACGAGCTTTTCGAGCGTGATGAGATCCATGTTGACGCAGGTGGGCTGCACCGCAGGGAAGTAGAACTTCTTGCCGGTGCCCTGGCAGCGGCGCTCGAGTTCGTAGAGCACGCCGCGGACCGTCACGATGATGAACTCGCTCGCGTCCGACTCCTCGGCATACTTGATGATGCCGGCAGTAGAGCCGATGTAGTCAGCCTCGGCCAGGACGTCGGCCTTGCACTCGGGGTGCGCCAGTACGAGCGCATCGGGATGTGCCTCCTGCGCGTCAACGATCTGCTCGACGGTGATGATGTGATGACGCGGGCAGTAGCCGTTGTTGAGAATGACGTGCTTTTGGGGCACCTGCTCGGCCACAAAGCGGCCCAGGTTCTGGTCGGGAATGAACAAGATGTGCTGCTGCGGCAGCTCGGAGACGATCTTGACGGCGTTAGAGCTGGTAACGCACACATCACTCCAGCTCTTGATCTCGACCGTGGAGTTGACGTAGCACACCACGGCCAGGTCGTCGCCATACTCGGCGCGCGCCGCGTCGACCGTCTCGCGCTTGACCATGTGCGCCATGGGACAGTCCGCGCCCCGCTCGGGCAGCAGCACGGTCTTGGTGGGATTGAGCAGCTTGGCGCTCTCGCCCATAAACTCTACGCCGCACAGCACGATCGTCTGCTGCGGCAGGCTCTTGGCGAGTTTTGCCAGGTAGAAGCTGTCGCCGACGTAATCGGCAACGGCTTGGACCTCGGGCGCCACATAATAGTGCGCCAGGATCACTGCGTCACGTTGGGTTTTTAGCTGATGAATGGCCTCAACGAGCTCTGCGGGTACCAGCGCCGCGCGCTCCGTTGCCGTCGTTGCCGATGCTAGGCCGGCCGCGATATCGCGTGCAAGCTCCGATGCATCCATGTTCGCGCTCTGTGCCATCAAGGCCCCTCTCTTTTGGCAAATCTTGGGGCTTTAGTATGACACTTGGCTTTACAGCTGACAAGACAGCTGTAAAGCCAGGTGTAAAGTTGAAATAAAGATTCAATCATGCGGCGGGTCCATTTTCGAACTGGCAAGCTGAGGATAGTTGAAAATGGACCCGTCCCAAGGTGGCGCGCGCAGACGTGGTGTAAGAGTGTCCTGAGGTCCGTCGCTGCAAGCCCCGATGTTACTCCTTCTTGAGGCCGCGCTTCTCGACTATCTCGTCCACTATCTCCCTGGC
>CAJMRJ010000142.1:0-4533 GCA_905215865.1 uncultured bacterium
CCCAGCCGCCGGCGCGGGTGACATGGGTGGTGGCGTCGACCGTCGCGGCGCCGTCCTGCGACGGCAGTTGCGAAACGGATGCGGCGTCGGCCTGGTCCAGGCCCTCGTCCACCAGCTTGCCCAGCACGAGCGGGCGAATGCCGTGCGGATCGCGGAATGCGTAGAGCGCCTGCTCGTTGATGAGCGTCATGGCGTAGCCGCCGCGCACGAGCTCCATGGTCTTGCGAATGCCCTCGCGCAGATGGCCTGTACGCTGAGTAAAGTAGCCGATGAGTTTGGTCGCGACCTCGGAATCCGAGTTGGAGAGGAACGGCACGCCCAGCTCGATCAGCTGGCGGCGCAGCTCGTCGGTGTTGACGAGGGTGCCGTTGTGCGCGAGCGCGATAATGACGCTATTGATGGTAGAGAGGTGCGGCTGAGAGGCTTCCCAGCTCTTGGCGCCGGCGGTGCCATAGCGCACATGACCCACGGCCAGCTGACCGGAGAGCGTCGACAAGTCGGCATTGGAGAACACACGGTCGAGCAGGCCCAGATCCTTGCGGACCATAACCGTACCGCCGTCACCAACAGCGATTCCCGCCGATTCTTGGCCACGGTGCTGCAGTGCACGCAGGCCAAAGTACGTCAGTCGAGCCACGTCGCGATCGGGCGCCCAGACACCAAAAACGCCGCATTCCTCATGCAGCTGGTCGGAGTCCGGATCATACGTCGACATGGCGTTCACCTGTCCCGCGGAACGCTCGGCCGCGCGGATGGTTTCTTGAGACATGGCATCCCCTCAGAGCCTCGTATTTTGGCGTTACCCGCCTTATTATACGCACGGCGCGACACGCTCCCCCGCGCATGAGCAGCGCTTTTTAAAAGCCCACCGAGCTAATAATCCGTTTTGCGGCCAAACATTTTATCGGTCTGCCCAGTGCAAGCGCCCGCGCTCCCAGATGGCCGCCACGTCCACCGTTGGGGATTACAAAGTTGCAATTGGGACGTTCGTCCTGTCTTTTGGCAGGTCGGCGGCGTATCCTTATAACCTACAACAAAGCGAGAAAGGTTCTGTATGGATCGAAACGAACTCGACCCCAGCGTCCCCAGCGCCACGGAGGTCAAGAAGATCCCCCTCGTCATTAAGGTGTACGCCGTCCTGTGCATCCTGTCCGGCGTGGGCACGCTCCCGTCGGTCGCCGCCTTTATGTGGCAGGTCATTACCGCGCTCATCAACGGCAACGCCGCCGAAAAGCTCGGCGACAACACGCTCGTCGCGGTTGGACTCATCGTCGCCGGCATCATGCTCTCTGCGGCAAGTGCCGTCATCCTGATCATCTTTGGCCTGGACCTTATCAAAAACCAGCGCCGCAACGCCGCCCGCCTGTCCTACATCCTTATCGCATTTACCGTCGTCGAGCTTTTGGTCGACGTGATGCTCCAAGGCATCGGACCCTTCCTGCTGCGCCCCGCCGTCCAGCTCGTCATCCTCATCGCACTTTCGGCCACCGTCGACCCCACGCTGCGCCAGGAGCGCGAACTCCAGCGCCGCCTGCAGGAGATGCTCGACCGCGACGCCGCGGACGAGGGCATGCTCGGACGCGATGAAACCGGCGAGGGCTACATCAAGCTCAACTACTTCAACCTGTTCTGGGTATTCTTCGTCTGCTGCGTGCTCGGCCTGATCGCCGAGGACATCTGGCACATGACGGTCGACGACCCAGGCGTCTACCAGAACCGCGCCGGCATGCTGTTTGGTCCCTTCAGCCCTATCTATGGCTTTGGCGCCGTACTCATGACCATGGTGCTCAACCGCTTCTATAAAAAGAACCCCATCATCATTTTCCTGGTAAGCGCTGTGCTCGGCGCGAGCTTTGAGGTGTTCGTGGGCTGGTTTATGCAGACCTCATTTGGCGTGGTCTCGTGGAGCTACTCGCACATGAAACTGTTCGGCATGCCCGACCCACTCGCCGTCCTTACGGGCGGACGCACCTGTACGGGCTTTGCCTGCCTGTGGGGCCTGGGTGGCCTTATCTGGATCAAACTGCTGCTGCCGAGGCTGCTCAAGCTCATCAACATGATTCCGTGGAAGAGTCGCTACTCGGCCACCGTCATCTTTACCGTCATTATGCTGGTCGACGGCATCATGACGCTGCAGTCGCTCGACTACTGGTACCAGCGCGTCAACGGCACGGAGCCGGATATTCCCGTCGCGCAGTTCTACGGTAAGTATTTCGATAACGACTATATGGAGAACCGCTTCCAGAGCATGACCATGAGCCCCAAGGATGCGACGCGCGTGTAGCACCACGCAATGCCGAGATTTTCCAACGCACAGAAAAGCCCGCTGGCAGACTGATTGAACTGCCAGCGGGCTTTTGCTGTAGATGGACTCGAATTGATCGCAAAGTCCTATGCCTCGCGCTCGACCTCGCTCACACACTCATTTTTGATGGTACCGACGAGTGCCTGCAGCGCATCGACCACATGCGGGCGAATGTCTCCGCCAATGAGCACGAGCATGATGTCGTCGCCCACGGTAAGCTCGCCACTCGCCAGCCACACGCGCACATAGCCGATACCCGGCATCGCTCGCGTTGCCTCGATAGCGGCCTGCACCTTTTCGGCATCGAAGCCAAACACCATGCCGCCCACCTTATGCCCAGGCGCCACACCATCTGTCTCGACCCCACGCACCTCGGCCTTGGGCGTCGCACGCACCACGCCGTTGTGTGTCAGGTACATCCCACAATCAGCCGCCGAAACATCGGCCTTGGCTTCGCGCAGCCAAGCATCAACCGAAGGCATCGATTTGCCGCTTTCAAGCATCATTTCTCCTTTTTACCGTCGTAGAGTAGCTAATTTGGGACGGGGCTCCCGGATACTTTATTCCTCGACTGGCGTGAGCACCATGACTGCGCGCGTATTGCTAAATGACAGCGAACGGCAGGTCACAAGCGTTACGACCTTGGTTGCCGAAGCGGCACGATCGGTGGCGTCACTCGCCACGGCAGAAGCACCGTCGAGCATCTCGGACAGGTAATTCTTCAGTCCGTCGTCGCCTTCAAAGTTGGGCGTGCGCGCCTTGGCATACGTGTCCTCGACTACCTTGGTCGCCAGCGGGCGCAACTTATACGTCGCATCGCGCGTGATGTAGTACACGTATTCCATGCTGGCGAACGTCGCCTGATCGGTCGTATCCGAAATCACGTTAAACATCGAGCCGTCGTTCATGTGATGACCGTAAATCGTGGTCTGCTGATCCACCATGCCCGGCGCGGTGTCGTCGCTATCCAAGAAGATGGCTCCCGAGGCATTGGCGGTACCGTCAAACAGCGTGTTGAGGTACTTGGAGTTGTTGTTGGTCTGCACCACGGGGTAGTTGATGTTGGTGCCGGGTGCGTAAATCCAACCCACAACCTCGGGATTTGTCTGGGCAAGCGCATTGAAGTCGATAACCGGCACGCCGCTGGCGTCCTTGTCGCTCACATATTGCTTTTCGATTTTTTGATATGACTCGCTCGCCTGCTTGTAGCCAATCCGTGCGTTGATAAAGATGGCGGCCGCAGCAACGATCAGGCCAATGCCGATGATGATGAGCAGAATGGGAATGACGGAGCGGCGCTTTTTGCGCGGCGGCTCAGTATAGCTCGATGGCGCGGCATGCGCCGAAGAGCGAGGTGACTTCTTGGCCGTGCTGTATGACGAAGGGCGATATGCAGTAGGTGCATCCTGACGACGATGCTTCGCCGGCGTCACGGGACGCGGCGCGCGTGGCTGCTGAGGAGAGGATATCCGACCCTGCTGCGGCACGCGGGCTGCTCCCGACTTGGCTGGATCGGGAATCCGAGAAGCCGAAAAACGCTTTCCCTGATAGTCGGACATGGCTCTCCTTATGCTACAAATGGACTGGCAGAGCGCTTAGGCGTCAGCCATCTCCTGCTTCATCTTCTCGATAACCTTGCGGTACTCGGGGTCGCATGCGCCCAGAATCTGCGTGGCGTAAATGGCAGCGTTCTTGGCACCGTTGATGGCCACACAGGCAACGGGCACGCCCGAAGGCATCTGCACCATCGACAGCAGCGAGTCCATACCACCCAGATCGCTCGTCTTCATAGGCACGCCGATGACCGGCAGCGGCGTAAACGCAGCCACGACACCGCCCAGGTGAGCAGCCTTGCCGGCGGCAGCGATAATTACCTTGATGCCGCGGTCGGCAGCAGTCGAGGCCCACTCATGGACCTTCGCCGGCGTGCGGTGCGCGCTTGCAATCACGAGCTCATAGGGCACGCCCAGTGCCTCGAGCTCGACGGTGCAACCTTCCATAACGCCCAGATCGGACTTGGAGCCCATGATGATCCCGACAACCGGCTTCTGATCTGCCATAAACAAAGACCTCCTGTTGAGAGCGGTGACGCAGCGAATCCGCGACCCTTAACTACTGAGAGTAGTATAGCTGCTCCCGTCCCTGCGGTCTGTGGGTGCTCTGCGGCGGCCCGGTGTTTTCATCTTCACTCCGGTTGCTACGCAAAGTCGTTCAGATGAAAACACCGG
>CAJMRJ010000143.1:0-4524 GCA_905215865.1 uncultured bacterium
GCACCGCCGACACGAGTGCCGTCTCGAGCGCCCAACGCAACCTGGCCTCGGCCCAGGCGACCCTGGACCAGGCCAACGCCAAAGCCGCCGAGCGCACCGTGACCGCGCCCAGCTCGGGAAGCATCGTCGAGCTCAACGCCAAGGTCGGCGCCACGGTGACGGGCGGCATGATTATGGGCGAAGGCGATACGAGCGGTGGCAAGCAGTGCATGCAGATCGCCGACCTCTCCAAGATGAAGGTCACCGTTCAGGTGGGCGAAAAGGATATCGCCAAGATCGCCGTGGGCCAGAGCGCCAACGTTACCTATCCGGCCTTTCCCGATATCGTGAGCCAGGGAACGGTCACGACAATCGCTTCGGTGGCAAATTCCGACGCCAGCGGCGGCAGCAGTGTGACCTTTAACGTCGACATTTTGATCGAAGCGCCCGACGCGCGCCTCAAGCCGGGCATGACGGCCGAGGTCTCAGTGGTAACCGAACAGCTCGACGATGTGGTGATGGTGCCGACCATGGCGCTCATAACCGAGGATGGCGAGCATTATTACGTCAACGTGGCAACCGACGGCGAAGGCAAACAGACCCGACGCGTCAAGGTGACTGTCGTGACGCAAAACGATAACGACGCCGTGGTCGGCAAAACGAAGGTCAAGCGTGATGACCAGGGCAACGAGATCAACCCCAACGTGCCGGTTACCAAGCTGCGCGATGGCGACACCATCGTGATGGACACCGGCGCAGGCATGACGGCCGACGGCGGCGACTCTAGCAGCATGTCTGCCGACGAGGGCATGTAATGCGCCCCGTCATCGACATCCGCAACGTGCATCGCATTTTTGAGAGCGAGGCCTGCTGCGCCCATATCCTGCATAACGTGAGCCTGGCCGTGAATCCCGGCGAGTTCGTGGCCATTACCGGTCCTTCGGGCTCGGGCAAGTCAACGCTCATGAATATCCTGGGCTGCCTGGACAAGCCGACGGCAGGCGATTATTACCTGCAGGGCCTCAACGTGGCGGAGCTCGACGATGACGAGCTCACCGAAGTCCGTGCCCTGAGCATCGGCTTTGTCTTTCAGAGCTTTAACCTACTGCCGCGCCTTTCGGTCATCGAAAACGTCATGCTGCCGCTGTCGTACACCAACGTGCCGCGGGCTCAGCGTGAGATGCGCGCCGTCCATGCGCTGCAAGCCGTCACGTTGCCGGTCGACCACTGGGACCACCGCATCTCCGAGCTCTCGGGCGGACAGATGCAGAGGGTTGCCATCGCGCGCGCCCTCGTCAACGATCCGCCTATCATCCTGGCCGACGAGCCGACGGGAAACCTGGACTCCGCCCCCGGAGCGCTCGTGATGGAGACCTTCCACAAACTCCAGGAACGCGGCAAGACCATCGTGCTCATCACGCATGATCCCGGCATTGCCGCCGAGGCCGACCGCGCCGTAACCATTCGCGACGGCCGGATCCACGACGGCGCGTACATCGCGCACGCGCCGCAGACCCTGCGCGGCGCCATTGATAACCTGCCCATGATTTCCGCACACGCCAATCCAACGAAAGGAGTGAAGGCATGAGCACGCGCGACCTTATCCAAGAAGCCCTTCACTCCCTCGAGGCCAACAAGGGACGCAGCCTACTCACCATCTTGGGCATCGTCATTGGCATTGCCTCCGTCATTGCCATGACCTCGCTTATCGGCGGCATCCAAAACAGCCTAGTCAACAGCCTAGGCCTCAACGCCGCGCGTATGGTACAGATTTATTCGTCGCAAGAGCTCACCGAGTCGGATGTCGAGAAGCTTCGCAAAGTGGTGCCGCAGATCGAGCAGATCGGCATCGTGGACAGCGCCTATACCGAGTACAAGGCCGGTGACAAAAGCTATACCGTCATGGCGCAGGGTGTCGACAGCGACATGCTCGACGCCGTGGGTGCCAGCAAGCTCGTCGCGGGACGCACCTACACCCAGGCCGAGTCCCAATCTGGCGCACGCGTGGCGCTCATCAGCCGTGGCGGCGCCGATCAGCTGTACGGCAACGAGCAGGACGCGGTGGGCAAGACCATTAAGGTTTCCAACGGCGAGGTGCAGATTGTCGGTGTTATCGACGGCGGCAGCGACTCCATGGGCTCGCTCACGCTATACATGCCGCGCGAGACCATCTCGGCCCTCTTTGGCGACGAGAACCCGTCGTTTCCCAGCGTAACGGCGCTCGCTACCGAGGGCACCGATATGGATGAGCTCTGCAAGACGATTGAATCCAAAGTGCGCGGAATGAAGGGCATCGCGGACGACGACGAATATGCCAGCGTATCGGCGACCTCAATGAAAAGCGCCATCGACGCCCTCAATTCCTTTATGGGCGCGTTCTCACTCATCATGGGCGCCGTTGCCAGCATTTCGCTGCTCGTGGGCGGTATCGGCATCATGAATATGATGCTCACCAATGTGACCGAGCGTATCCGCGAGATCGGGATTCGTCGAGCTTTGGGTGCCAGCCGTCGCGATATCACCGCGCAGTTTTTGGCCGAGTCCTCGGCGCTGTGCGTCACCGGTGGCCTGCTGGGTGTCCTGATTGGCTACCTGCTTGCCTGGGGGCTAGCGATGTTCGCCGCGGGTTCCGGCGTGCTTGGCGAGCTCGGTGCCAGCGGTACCATTACGCCGAGTTTTTCGATCGCCACGGTGCTGCTGGCCTTTGCGGTCTCCGTCGGCATCGGTGTGATCTTTGGCTTCTATCCCGCCCGCCGGGCAGCAAAACTCGACCCCGTGGAGTGCCTGCGCTACCAGTAAGCCAACACAAGATAAGTTGCGGTGAAATAGAGACTGTTTATGCTGTTAAAAGGCCATATCTGACCCTATTTCACCGCAACTTAGATAGCGTCAGGTATAACGCTTCACCCCAAATCAAATTGATTCGTTGAATAGACACATAGCAAATCTTTATACTTCGTTTAATCCACAGGTGGGTATTATCACACACAAAGCACACGTGAAAGGATATACCCATGTCGCTTACACAGTCAGCAGAGCGTGCAGCGCTCAACAAGCTCATCGATTATCTCGACGACAACCCGCAAGAAAACATCGACAAAATCATGGACCTTGTGAACAAACTGGTCCCCAATCGCGTATTTCCCGTACAGCGCGAGGCGTTTACCAACGTCATCAAGAGTCGCGGCAATTGGTATGACCTGATCATGCGCATCTTCGACCTCAATCCCAAAATGCGCACCAAGTTGCTCAAGGCGCTTATAATCGACGGCAACCTGCTGGCTTGGCCCCAACAGGAAAAGAACCGCGAGAAATACCAGTGCAATATTCCGTGGGCCATCCTGCTCGACCCCACAAGTGCCTGCAACCTGCATTGCACGGGCTGCTGGGCCGCCGAGTATGGCTATAAGCAGAATCTGTCCTTCGATGACATCGACTCTATCGTCACGCAGGGCAAAGAGCTCGGCACGCACATCTACATCTATACCGGCGGCGAGCCGCTCGTCCGCAAGCACGACCTGATCAGAATTTGCGAAAAACATCAGGACTGCGTGTTTCTCTGCTTCACCAATTCCACGCTCATCGACGAGGCGTTCTGTGACGACATGATCCGCGTTGCAAACTTTGTCCCTGCCATCAGCGCCGAGGGCAACGAGCACACCACCAACGCCCGCCGTGGCGAGGGTACGTACGAAAAAATCGAACACGCCATGAAACTTTTGCGTGAGCGAAAACTGCCGTTTGGAATCTCGACGTGCTGGACCAGCGCCAACGCCGATACCGTCGCCACCGAGGAAAACATGGACTGGATGATTCGCGAGGGCGCGCTCTTCTGCTGGTATTTCTACTTTATGCCGGTCGGCCGCAATGCCACCAACGAGCTTATGCCCACGCCTGAGCAGCGCGAACACATGTATCATTTTGTTCGCGAGATGCGAGAGAAAAAGCCTCTCTTTACCCTCGATTTCCAAAATGACGGTGAGTTCGTGGGCGGCTGTATCGCCGGCGGGCGACGCTACCTACATATCAACGCGGCGGGAGACGTGGAGCCGTGCGTGTTCATCCACTACTCCAACGCCAACATCCACAACGTGAGCCTGCTTGATGCGCTGCGCTCTCCCCTCTTTATGAAGTACTACGAAGGCCAGCCGTTCAACGACAACTATCTCAAGCCCTGCCCCATGCTCGAGAACCCCGATATGCTGCCCAAGATGGTTGCCGAGACCGGTGCCATGAGCACCGACTTGGTAGAGAAGGAGTCTCCCGAACAACTGCGCGAGAAGACCCGTGCCGCCGCCAAAGCTTGGTCATCCGTGGCAGAGCGCATTTGGAACGACCCCAAAGATCCGCTCTACACCAAGCGCCATGACGATATGACACAGGGCATGGCCGATAGCGATATGCACAAGTTTGAAAAGCAGGGCCGCAAGCTTAAATCAAACTGCTAGTACCCCATCATCGATAGAATACAAACGCGCGGGCGCCCCAAGGCATTTTGGGGCGCCCGCGCCATATCTGACATATATCCCCTAAGTTGCGGTGAAA
>CAJMRJ010000144.1:0-4478 GCA_905215865.1 uncultured bacterium
GCCGTTGGCGAGCAGGCCCGCTAGGGCGCCGTGGCCGGTGCCGCCGGTGCCCACGACCTGCTCGTTGAGCACCTTGCCGTCCTGAATGTCGTAGATCTTGAACTGCTCGCTGCGGCCAAAGTGCATAAAGATGTTGCCGTTGTCGTACGTGGTTGCCACCCTCATGGTGCCGATCTCCTTTTCTGGCCATGCGGCCGTCGTTGTGGTGATGGGGGAGTACGCGATATTGCCGCCCTCGATGACGATCGCCCGTCCATTGACCAGCGCGTTTGCCACCTTGCGATGCGCGCGGCTGCTAATTGCCGCCACCGTGGCGCGCGCGATGCCCATCTGCTGTGCGACTGCCTCCTGATTGAGGCCTTCCAGGTCGCACAGCCGCAGGACTTCGAGCTCGTCGACCGTCATATCGATGGCGTCTCCGCTCGCCAGGCCATCGGGGGTAAAACCGCGATATTCGGGGATGATCCCAACACGGCGCAGTTTCTCGCGTCTTCCTGCCATACGTGCTCCTTATCTGACATATGTCAACAATAGGATAACTCGATGCTCATTGAGCGCAAGGAATTTCTGGCATATGTCAGAAAATGAGGGCTTATGTTAGGGATGTGGGGCCGCGTGCGCCTGGGCTACAATGAATCTCGCTTGTAGGCGACTGACAGGAGGGTCAATGAGCAAGGCTGATCAACAGTTTGTAACCATGTGCCGCGATATCTTGGACCATGGCACCACCACCGAGGGCCAAAAGGTCCGCCCGGTGTGGGAGGATGGCACCCCTGCCTATACCATTAAAGACTTTGGTGTCACGGCGCGCTACGACCTGCGCGAGGAGTTCCCGGCGCTTACCCTGCGTCGGACGGCCCTCAAGTCTGCCATGGATGAGATCTTGTGGATCTATCAGAAGAAGTCCAATAACGTGCATGACCTCAACAGCCATATTTGGGATGAGTGGGCCGACGAGACCGGCTCTATCGGCAAGGCCTACGGGTATCAGATTGGCCAGAAGAGCCATTACGCCGAGGGCGACTTCGATCAGATGGACCGTGTACTGTACGACCTTAAGCACACGCCGTACAGCCGTCGTATTATGACGAACACCTATGTGTTTAGCGATCTGTCCGAGATGCATCTGTATCCGTGCGCCTATAGCGTGACGTATAACGTGACGCAGCGCCCGCAGGACGACAAGCCGACGCTTAACATGATTCTCAACCAGCGCAGCCAGGACATTTTGGCCGCGAACAACTGGAATGTGTGCCAGTACGCCATTTTGCTGATGATGGTTGCGCAGTCGGTCGATATGATTCCCGGCGAGCTGCTGCACGTGATTGCCGATGCCCACATTTACGACCGTCATGTCGATATCATCCGCGAACTTATCGAGCGTCCGCAGTTTGCGGCTCCCAAGGTAACGCTCAACCCCGATGTGCATGATTTCTACGCGTTCACGACCGATGATCTGATCGTTGAGGGCTATGAGCACGGCCCGCATGTCAAGAACATTCCCATTGCGGTGTAGGTGTCGCGCATGACGTGTAAGCTTTCTGCCATCGTCGCCGTGTGCGATGACTGGGGTATTGGGTGCGAGGGCGACATGGTGGTGTCCAACCGTACCGACATGCGTCATTTTGTGGCGTGCACCAAAGGTTGTCCGGTCATTATGGGACGCAAGACGCTGCTGAGTTTTCCCGGCGGGCGTCCGCTCAAGAATCGCCGTAATATCGTGCTCACGCGCGACGAGAGCTTTGCTGCCGAGGGCGTTGACGTGGTGCATAGCGTTGACGAGGCCTTGGCCGCCGTGGCCGATGAACCCGTTGCGTGGGTGATTGGCGGCGGCGAGGTATATCGACAGTTTTTGCCGCATTGCGTCGAGGCCGAGGTTACGCACAACCATTGCGTGCATAACGCTGATACGTACTTTCCCGATCTGGATGCCGATCCCGCGTGGGAGATTATGCGGCGTGGCGGTATTGCCGCGATTGCCTCGGGCGAGGGCGATGAGGGTGTCGATTATGAGTTCGTGACGTATCGTCGCGTTGAGGCTTAAACCCGATTATTCCTTCGGTATTATCGGGTTGGAATGAGTGGCGGGGCAGCGCATGGCGTTGCCCCGATATTTGTATAGGTGCTGCAAAGAAGGGTGCGGGCTGGCTGCTATGACTGATGCCGTTGAGGTGCTGCGAATCGATTCGCTCGAGGACGGGCGACTCGATGCCTATGTGCGACTGACCGAGCGTGAGCTTCGCTGCGTGCTGGAGCCGCAGAAGGGCATTTTTATCGCCGAGAGTGCCAAGGTTATCGAGCGTGCGGTTCGCGCCGGATACGAGCCGGTGAGCTTTCTTTTGGGCGAACGCTGGCTCGACCAGATGATGCCGCTGTTTGAGCGCCTGGTTGTGCGCGAGGGAGCGGGTCCGGTTCCCGTGTTCGTGGCCTCGATGGAGCTCATGGAGCAACTGACGGGCTTTAACGTGACGCGCGGTGCGCTCGCGGCATTCCGTCGTCCACGCCAGATTCCGGTCGATGAGTTTCTCGACGGCGTCGTCGAGGCGGCGGGGGAGCGCCCGGTGCGCGTGTGCGTGCTCGAGGGCATTGTCGACCACACCAACGTCGGCGCGATTTTCCGCTCGGCGGCTGCTCTGAACGTCGATGGCATTTTAGTGAGCCCCACTTGCTGTGACCCGCTGTACCGTCGCTCGGCCCGTGTGAGCATGGGCACGGTGTTCCAGGTGCCCTGGACGCGCATTGGCAGCGAGGCGCGCGTATGGCCGCATGATGGGCTGGCGGCGCTGCACGATGCCGGCTTTTCGTGTGCCGCCATGGCGTTGACGGATGATTCGGTGTCGTTGGACGATCCCGCGCTGCAGGAGATTGACCGCCTGGCAATCTTTATGGGCACCGAGGGTGCCGGCTTGGGCGCCAAGACCATTGCCGGCTGTGACCGCGCCGTGCGCATTCCGATGGCGCACGGGGTCGATTCGCTCAACGTTGCCGCGGCAAGTGCCGTCGCCTTTTGGCAGCTGGGCCCGCATGTGAGCAACGAGTATCACTACCAGCCGGGGCTGTATCACTAGCGGGGTGCTCTCGAGCTTTGCCACCAGGGTTGTTTTCCGCTGCCTTCGGTCGGTGTTAAGCTGATAGTGGCTTTGCCGTTCAATTGATGTTTTGTTGTTTGACGAACGCTTGTGGGGAGGGCGTGTGGCTAAGAAATCTACGGCTATCGATGTAACGCAGGGTGTCATTTGGCAGCAGCTGCTGTCGCTGTGCGTCCCCATCTTCTTTAGTTCGTTCTTTCAGCAGGCATACACGCTTATCGGTACCTATATCGTCGGTCAGTTTGGCGGTAAGCTCGCGCTGGGTGGCATTCAGGCCACGATGGTGCTTACGGAGCTCTGCATTGGTTTTTGTGTCGGCGTGGGTGCTGGCTGTGCCGTTATTACCGGTCAGTATTTTGGTCAGCACGATGACGAGCGCCTGAGTCGATCGGTCCATACGGCCATGACCCTTGCGCTGGTGGGCGGCATTGTCATTTCCATTCTGGGCATGATATTTGTCGAGCCGATGCTTGTGTTGATGAATACACCGCATGAGCTGCTGGCCGAGGGTGTGGCGTATGCCCGTTGCTACTTTGCCGCCATGTTTGCGGCGCTGCTGCTCAATATGGGTACTGCGTTGTTGCGCGCCGTGGGCGACACGCGTGGTCCGGCGGTCATTATTGCCTCCGGCTGCTTCGTCAATGTGGCATTCGACATTCTTTTTGTCGCCGTGCTGCACATGGAAGCGCTGGGCTGCGGCATTGCGGTGGCGCTGACCATTTGCTCCAATGCCACAATGATTGTGATCCGCATGATGCGCGCTCCGGGTGCGTGGCGGTTGTCGCTATCCAAGCTCGGTATCGATCGCAGCATTTGCAAGAGCATGCTTTCGTGCGGTTTGCCGCTGGGCGTTCAGTCTGCGGCGTATTCGATCTCGAACGTGCTGATTCAGGTGTCAGTCAACTCGTTTGGTGCCGATGTCACGACCGCTTGGGGCCTTTCCGGCCGCCTGGACGGCATTATCTGGATGGTGACCGAGGCGCTCGGCGTGTCGATCACCACGTTCTCGGCGCAGAACTTTGGTGCGCGCAATTACGATCGCATGCGAAAGGGATACAACACGTCGCTCGTGCTTTCGTTTGTGCTTATCGGTGGCCTGTCTGCCGTGCTGCTGGTGTTCTCGGGTCCGTTGTCGCGTTTGTTTATCGACGATGCCGCGATTTCGGCGTACACCACGACAATTCTTCATTTCATTGCGCCGTTCTACGCGATTTTCTCGATTATCGAAAACGCGTCCGGCTCCATCCGTGGCGCCGGCGTGAGCTTCCAGCCTATGATGCTCACGATCTTCGGCACGGTCGTGCTCCGCGTGGCGTGGGTGTTCGCGATTATGCCGCTCGATCCCTCGCTCGAACATCTGCTGCTGGTCTACCCCGTAACCTGGGTAAT
>CAJMRJ010000145.1:0-4460 GCA_905215865.1 uncultured bacterium
CGCTGGCGAGGGTGTAGATGGTGTCACCGTCGTTCGTGGTGTGCGTGGGGCGGATGGCGTGCGCATAGGCGTCTGCGGCCATCTGGGAGACCTTGGTGGCCTGGGCCTTGGTGAGCTCCACATTGGTGACAATGCAGCTGATGGTGGTGTTGGTGCGGTCGAGCGGCATTTGCATGGAGCCGGCGGCGGCAAAGGCTGCGAGCTCCATGTCGACGATCTGGTCGCTATCGGCTGCGGCGCGCATGCCAGCGACCCATTCACCGGTGAAGGGGTCGACGATATTGCCGCAGGCGTTGACCGAGACCACGGCACCCACCTTAACAGGGCCGAGTGCCACGGCGGCAGCGCCTAGGCCGGCCTTCATGCAGGTGGCGGGGCCCATGAGCTTGCCCACGGTGGCACCGGTGCCGGCACCTACATTGCCCTGCTCGAGCATGGTGGGGGTGTTGTCGAGCGCCTCGCGCACGGCGGAGATGCCAGCCTCAATGTCGGGGCGTACGGTGGGGTCGCCAAACGCGAGGTCGAAGATGCAGCTAGAGCACACGATGGGCACCTGAGTGGGGCCGACGGGAAGGCCGATGCCGCGGCTCTCGAGCTCGCGGGCGACGCCGCTTGCGGCCTCCAGACCAAAGGCCGATCCACCCGAAAGGCAGACGGCGTGGACCTTGTCCACGGTGTTCTCGGGACGCAGCAGGTCGGTCTCGCGCGATGCCGGTGCACCGCCGCGAACGTCAACACCGCCGGTGGCGCCCTCGGGTGCCACGATTACGGTGCAACCGGTGCCGGCCTCCTCGTCCGTATAGTTGCCAAAGCAAAAGCCATCGACATCGCAAACGTCAATGGCCTCAAGCAGTGTATCCATGTTTTACTCCTATCGGTTTTCCGCCGGGCCTTATGCCCGGTCGGGATCCGTACGGTACGCCGAAATTGTAGGCGCTGGGGGATACCCAGCGCCAGATGCAATTACGATAGTTTTTGAATCGCACGCGCGACGCGAGCGATGGGCAGGCCCACCACGTTGTAGAAGTCGCCCGAAATATCATGCACGAGCATGCGCCCGCCGACGCCTTGGATGCCGTAGGCGCCTGCCTTGTCCATGGGCTCGCCCGAGGCGACGTAGCGCTCAATCTGCTCGTCGGTGAGCTCATAGAACGTCACGTCGGTCACATCGACAAACGACAGGCTCTCGGCGGCGTGCGGGGCTGTGACGTCTCCGGCTCTAACGATGCAGACGCCGGTTGCGACCTGGTGCGTGCGCCCCGAGAGCTCGTGGAGCATGGTGCGGGCTTCGTTCTCGTTTGCCGGCTTACCCAAAAGCTTGCCATCGAAGGTGACGATGGTGTCGGCCGCGATGGTCAGCTCATTGGGCTCGGCGTGCTCGGCGGCAACGGCGGCAGCCTTAGCGCGAGCTAAGCGCTCGACAAGCGTAAGTGGGGCCTCGTCATCAAAAGGAGTCTCGTCGATGTCGGCGGGAATGACGCGGATGTCGTAGCCCGCTTCGCGCATCAACTCGATGCGGCGCGGTGATTGCGAAGCCAAAATCATAGCTGAATGCCCTCGGCAACCTTCTCGACAGCCTTGTCGCCAGCGAGCGTACGCAGCAGCTCAAGCGCAAAGGGGAGCGACTGGGCCATGCCGCTGGCGGTGATGATGTTGCCGTCGTGCGTGACCTTGTCGCCGGTATAGGCGCCCTCGGGGAAGCTCTTCTCAAAGCCGGGGAAGCACGTGGCGTGGCGTCCCTCGAGCAGGTCAAGCTCGCCCAGGATAAACGGGGCGGCGCAGATGGCGGCAACATGCTTGGTCGCGGCGAACTCGCAGACTACGTCGCAGACGCGCTGATCGGCGCGCAGGTTGGTGGCGCCGGGCAGACCGCCGGGTAGGACGACGCAGTCATACTCGTCAAAGTTAATCTCGTCAAAGAGTGCGTCGCAGGTTACAGGAATCTGCAACGAGCTTACGACCTCGCGCGTGGGCATGATCGAGACGAGCGTGGCACGCACGCCGCCGCGACGCATGACATCAACCATGGTCAGGCATTCAATCGTTTCAAAGCCATCGGCGGCAAGAACGGCAACGCTGGGCATAAGGGTTCCTTTCAAAAAGCGGCATACAATTAGCCGTCTTATACCCCGAAGACATACGCTTGCCACGCTCGATTTCCCAATGTTAAAAAAGGGACGGGGATTAGATAATCATTCGGCGCGCAATGATTGCTTAATCCCCGTCCCATTCCGTTGTGCGCCACCGACTTTTTTGCACGTTGAGAATTGTTGCGCAACACATTTGGTTTTTTCAGGCTTAGCGTAGCCTCAGGTCATATTCACTTCTCGATTGAAAGGGGAAACCATGCCAAATACGAGAAAAATGAAATGGGGGGGGGCTTCTAATAGCCAGCCTGGCGCTGGCTGCTAGCCTTATTGTCGCGCCGCTGGGCGCCTATGCTGCTGACGTTCCCAAACCGAAATTCAAAGACACATATACGGTGGAAAGCGCTGAGAGGGCTGTGTGCCGATCTTTATCGGGGAAGTACATCGTTTTTAACGAGGATAATAACGGTCACCCCGGCGATTATGGAACGGTTTTAAACGTTGAAGACGGAACGCAAAAACGTGTCAAAATGTCCCTCGAGAACAGCTGGGATGGTTACTGCTGCTTCTCTTCTGATGAAAAGACGTTATATGCGTACGACGAGGATAGCCTGTCAGTTACCGCCTACGATTTGAACTCAAATAAATCAAAGACTTATAAGCTTGGAAGTTCCGTTATTGCAGATGGCGGGGCGTGGCGTTTTCAGCTGTCTGAAGACGGAAAATCATTCCTATTTATTTCATTTATTTCGGGTTCTCGATCGATTCAGTTTTGCAAGTACAATTTCGAAAAAGATGAGATTGAGGAGCAATTTGCTATAGATGATGATACTCTTGGCGTTGATTACTCTTATTTTGAGGTAGAGAGAGGCGACTACTGGCTGTCTTCGGATGGTATGTACGGATACATAGTGTTCGATGGGTCTGAAGATGGCAAAAGTTGCAATAAAATAGTTACCTATGACTTGGACACAGCTTCGATTGCCAATATCGTTAGCGTTGAACTGGATACGGAAAGCAGTTATGGAGCCGTCTATCCTTTGGGCCTTTGTTTTTCCGGCATTCCAATTACTTCGGACAAAGGCACCGTCCTTAACAACGGCGCTCTGTTGTCGAAGAATGGCGAAATAACAAATGATGCTGTCTGCGGTCTTTCAGAGCCTGACTCCCCGAATGAAGATGATGGCATCTGCTCGGTTAATTCGAGCGGTTCATTGGCTTTAATTGCGCAAGGTAATGATACTTCTTCTGACAAAGTCGCGGTATATGATTGTGCTTCGGGCAAGCAGGGGGAGAAAGTAAAGCCGTCTAGTCCGGTTGGCGATTATGGTTCATTGTCCAATGATGGTCGATATGTGCTCGGAATTGATAACAATGACAAGATGGTATTGCTTGATTTAAATAAGAACGTTGCTTCTAAGACGCCTTTAAAGAGCGTAGGCGGGCTCTGGTTTGCTGATGACGATACGCTGGTTTGTAGTATGGGTCATGCTGAAAAGGGCATTCGGGTTGATGTGTACAAGTCGAACATTGCGCGAAGTCCTCTAAAAACAGCGTCATCTGGAAAGGCAGAAGAGTCCTTCTTGCTCAGCCCCGTTATTGTCGTCGCAATTGTCGGCGCATTGGCTGTTGTTGTTATCGTCGTCGTTTTTGTTGTCCGAAGGAAGATGGCGTCTTGTGTAGCCACTGATTCTCAGTCGACCCCTCTGGAATCCGCTTCTGACTCGCATATTAACCCAACGCGCCAGCAGGACTCGCCTCGGTTTAGGGGCGCGCAGCAATTCCAGCAGGCTGCAACCCCTATGGATGGGCCGCACTTCTGTGCTTCATGTGGCACTCCGCTTGTTCCCGATGCAAAGTTCTGTCCTCATTGCGGCACTCCGATAAAACGTTAACTGCGATACCGTGCCAACGCGCATAGTTAAACAAAAAACCCAGCTGACTGCATTATGAAAATGTAATCAGCTGGGTCATTGTTTGGTGGCTTGTACCGCTTGCCAGTCTCGTCTGTTTCGACTCGCATGACAAAAAGGAGGCGGGGTTAAACCATTGAGCATCGAATGATTATCTAATCCACATTTCTCATAAAAATCATGCGGTTAGTTGCGCTTGAGGTGGACGACGGTTTCGCAGTGGAAGGTTTGCGGGAATAGGTCGACCGGCGTGATCTTGACGGGGGAGAAGGTGCCCTCTTCGACAAAGCGTTTGAGGTCGCGGGCCAGAGTTGCCGGGTCGCAGCTCACGTAGGCGACATCGCGGGCGCTCGTGCTCGCGATGAGGTCGATCGCCTCGGGGGCGAGGCCCGCGCGCGGCGGGTCGACCACCAAGACGTCGGCATCCTGGTCGGGGAACTCGCGCACCGCGTCGCCGCCG
>CAJMRJ010000146.1:0-4413 GCA_905215865.1 uncultured bacterium
TCGACACCGCCGAGTTCGCGATCCCCGGCCTTGACGACGAGTTCCGCGTCATCGTGTCTCCGTGGATCCTCTCCTCGCTGATCACCGATCGCCTTGCCGCTTACTACGAGACGGTCACCAAGCACAACCTCAACTACCGTCGCTACTATCACCAGTTCGACTACTAATCGGTGACAAATAAGCTACTGATCAAGAAGCACCCTGCCCGGGCGTATGCGTCCGGGCATTTTTATGCCGAAATTCGCTAGGAAGGGGAATCGAATGAGGCAGTTTATCGTGGCGTCCCATGCTCATTTCGCGTCTGGAATCGTCGAGAGCATCGGCCTGCTTTCCGGTGAGCGCGAAAACGTCCATGCGCTCTCTATGTATGTCGACGGAAACGAGGACCTGTCCAAGGAGGCTGCAGCGATTCTGGACGGCTTTGCCGCGGACGACGAAGTTGTCGTGTGCACTGACCTGTTCGGCGGCAGCGTCAACAACGAGTTCACCAAGATCGTCCAGACGCGTCCCAACACGCACCTCGTGACCAATATGAACTTGCCACTCCTTATTCAGCTGCTGTTCGTACCCGATTCCACTCCGATCGACGAGGCCATTCGTCAAATCGTCGAGGCGGACGACACTAAGGTCAAGTACGTCAACGACCTGCTGGGGCAGGCCGAACTCGATGAGTTTTAATCGTTAGGAGCACATCATGATTCAGATGATTCGCGTAGATTATCGACTGCTTCACGGCCAGGTTGCCGTTAGCTGGACCTCGGCTCTGGGTGCCGACTGCATCCTGTTAGTGAGCGACACGGTCCTCAATGACAAGCTTCGTCTGCAGGCCCTGTCCCTTGCAAAGCCCGAAGGATGCAAGGTCGTCGTCAAAAACACCGAGGATGCTGTCAAGGCGCTCCAGAGCGGTGTGACCGATAAGTACAAACTCTTCGTGGTTTGCGAGACGATTCAGCAGGCCGGTGCCGTCGCCAAGGCGATGGGAGTCAAGAAGATCAACCTCGGCAACGTTGCCTTTAGCGAGAATGCCCGCCAGGTCTCGACGAGCGTGTTCCTCACGCCCGAGAACGAGGCCTACGTGAAGGAACTGCTCGGCGAGGGCTATGAACTGTTCATTCAGATGATTCCGGCAGATGCGAAGACTGACGCTGCGAAGGTCATCGGTTAGGGGCCGTCATGGTTATCAAGACAATCCTGATTTTCCTGATTGCCCTTTTGGGTTATTCCGAGTGGCTGACGGGCACGAGCTACCTCCAGCGCCCGATCGTGCTCGGACCTCTGGTTGGCCTTGTCATGGGCGACATGGTGACCGGCACGATTATGGGCGCCACGATGGAGCTTGCCATGGTCGGCGCCATCTCGGTCGGCGCCTATAACCCGCCCGATACGATTTCCGGCACTATCCTGGGCGTATCTCTTGCCATGCAGGCCGGCGCGGACGCTTCGGCGGCCCTGACCCTGGGTATTCCTATCGCCACGATCGTCCTGGCGCTCGACACGGCCCTGGGCCAACCGGTCATGCTGCTGCTGGTGCACCGTATCGACAAAAACGTCGAGGACGGAGACACCAAGGCCATCACGCGCAACATGCTCATCGCCGGTTACGCACAGAGCTGGTGCGGCCTGCTGATTATTCCCCTGGCATTCTTCTTTGGTGCCGATGCTGTTGCCAGCCTGCTCAACATCATCCCCGATTTCGTTCAGACCGGCATGGATGTCGCCGCCGCCTTCTTGCCCGCACTCGGCTTTGCGATGCTGGCGCAGATGATTATGAACAAAACAGTGGCTCCGTTCTTCTTCGCTGGCTTCTTCCTCGTCGCCTACTTTGGCATTAGCACGACGGGCGTGGCGATCTTTGCCGCGATCATCGTCGTCGCGATGACGGTTTTGGATGATAAGAAAAAAGCGGAGCAGCCCGCAGCGGCAACCGAGGATCCTGCGATTGGGAGTGGGTTCGATGAGTTTTAAGTTTGAGTCTTCTTACGACGGGCTGATTTCCCGCGCAGACCTTAAGAAGCTGTTCTGGCGCTCGATTCCCTATGAGCATTCCTGGAACTACGAGCGTATGGGCCATATCGGCTTTATGTGGGCCCTTATGCCGATCCTTCGCAAGCTGTATCCGCAGGATGCGGACTTTAAGGCCGCCCTTAAGCGCCATATGGAGCTCTATAACGTCACGCCGTACATCTCGACGCTTCCCATGTCCATCGCCGCTGCAATGGAGGAGGTCAACGCTACTGACGATAGCTTTGACACGAGCGCGATCTCTAATGTCAAGCTTGCTTTGATGGGACCGCTGTCCGGCGTGGGCGATGCCTTCTACTGGGGCACGCTGCGAATTTTGGCAACGGGTGTAGGCACGTCGCTGGCACTGCAGGGCTCTATTCTTGGCCCGATTTTGTTCCTGCTCGTGTTCAACGTCCCTCACTACATCATCCGTTACCTGCTGACGTTTGTGGGATATCGCTTTGGCTCGGACATGATCAGCAAGGTCCAGGAATCGGGCATTATGGACACGATCGTCAAGATGGCCTCCATCATGGGCGCCATGGTGATCGGTGCTATGACCATGGAGATGGTCACCGTGGACATTCCGCTCATGGTCGGCGCAGGCGATGGTGCCCAGACGCTCGCCGAGCTGCTCAACGGAATCTTCCCGGGCTTTGTCACGATGGGGCTGTTTGGAATCGTCTATCTCATGCTCAAGAAGAAGATGAATCCGCTGCTCATCATGCTCGTAATCCTGCTCGTGAGTATCGCCGGCGCGTTCTTTGGAGTGCTTGGTGTCCAGTAGAGTATCCGTCATAATGAGAACAATGTAAGAGGGGGCGTCGCGCACACTGTGCTGCGGCGCCCTTTTGCCGAAAGGTGGACAAGATGGAGTATCCGCAGCTTGCCGTCATGAATATCAGCCATCGTTATTTTGACCTTGAGGAATTCTTTTCTTCGGCAGCGGCCTCGGGCTATACGTGTTGCGAGCTTTGGACCGGGGCGATGCATCTGTATGTCGATTGCCATGGATACGATTCGCTCGAGCAGGTGCGGGAGCTGTCACAGCGGTATGGGGTTCGGATTGTGGGGCTTTGTCCCGAACAGAACAACCCCAAGCCGTGGAATATCGCGGCGCGCGGGAATGAGGCGCGTGCCCGTACACTCGCGTACTTTAAGAACGTTGTAGACATTGCGGAGGAACTTGGAGCCGAGCAGGTCATGGTTTCGAGCGGCTGGGCATTTTTGAACGAGCCGATTGAGGACGCGTGGGGTCGAAGTGCCTCGATGCTGCGTGCGATTGCCGAGCATGCGGGAGAGCGCGGCGTGCGGCTGGTGCTCGAGGCCCTACAGCCGGTTGAGTCGATGATCGTGAACTCGGCGGCCGACACGAAGCGCATGATCGAGGCAGTTGATCATCCGGCACTTAAGGCGTGTCTGGATTTGGGCGCTATGGCGGTGGCGGGGGATACCATCGACGATTATTTCGATCTGCTTGGCGATGATGTCGCGCACGTGCATTTTGTCGATGTTGCGGCAGACGGCACGACGCATCTTGCCTGGGGTGACGGCGACCGCGATATGCGCGCCGACCTGGATAGGCTGGTGGCGCGCGGCTATCGCGGAGTTGTTTCGGCCGAGACCTATGACTGGCGCTATTTCGCCAATCCTGCGGCGGCCGACGCTCAGGTTATGGCGGAGTACCGACGCGCGATTGGCGCCTAGGTGGGGTTGGGTTGCGGCAATCTGCCCTATGTTTCCAAATGAATACGGTGTGAGCGGCTGCGATGGATTTTCCCCGCAAGCACTCTAGTATGCTAAAGTACCCAGAAGACCGGCGGAGCTATGCCGGTCTTCTGTTCTATATGAAACGCAGCATGAGGAGGCTCACCAGATGACGGCCACACCGTGGGGATTCCGGGACATATTGCCCGAGGAGGCTCAGGCGCGCGAGGAGATCGCATGTACGGTGAAGGGCTGCTTCAGGGAGCATCATTACCTTCCGGTCGAGACGCCGCTGCTCGAGGACAAGGGCTCGCTCGAGGAGGGCGGCCGCATTGCGGACACGCCGTTTAAGCTCTTTGATGACGACGGTCGCCTGCTGGTGGTCCGTCCCGACAACACGCTGCCGATCGTTCGCCTGGTTTCGACTCGCATGCGTGCGGCCGATCTGCCGCTGCGCCTGCGCTATGAGGCGCCGGTGGTCCGCGAGTGTCAGCGCAATGCCGGTGGCTCGCGTCAGTTTACGCAACTGGGTTTTGAGCTCATCGGCGCGGGCGACACCGCGGGCGATGTCGAGATTGTCTCACTGGTCGCCGAGGCCGTGCGCAAGCTGGCACTTCCCGGTGCGCGCATTATCGCGGGCAGTGTGCGTCCGTTTAAGGAACTGCTTGCGGCGTGCGAAGATCGCGAGCTGGCTGCCGAGGC
>CAJMRJ010000147.1:0-4365 GCA_905215865.1 uncultured bacterium
GATCATCAGCGACGCCTCTGCTGCGGTTATCGATCTCGATGACCTTGACGAGCCGGTCATCTCGAACGACATGCCGTATGTGGTCGCTGCCCCGATCGATGTCCCGGCCTCCGCGTCCCAGTCCGTCGCAGTCGACGAGCCTGTCGATGCGACTCCCGAGGAAGACGTCCCCATGGCCGATTATTCGGGCCACGAGGGCATGTGGGCAGCCGCTGCCGCAATTTTGGACGAGGTCGTCGAGCCTGCTCCCGTTGCCGCCCCGGTGTTTACGCCTGCTCCTCAGCCCGCTGCCCCCGCTTACGTTGGTCGCCATAGCGCCGTGTTCCCCGAGGATACCGCCCGCATCTCGCGCGAGGGTATCGAGCGTGCCGAGGCCATCGCTGCTGGCATCATGGAGAACCGTCGTCACGAGCGCGTCAATAAGATTCTTGAGGAGGAGATCGACCGCCTGCAGTCTGCAGCGGTGAGGCGCACGGGCCGTGCCTATCTGAGCGTTATCGAGGGTGGCACCGCCAGCTTTGAGCCGCTCTGTGCGGAGGCATAACTTCTGCATGCTTAAGCTCAATCGAAAATGGGCGGTCGCGACCTGCCTGATGGTGCTGCTCATCTGGGGCAATTCGATGGTTCCCGGCACGGGGTCCGGTTCGTTGAGCCTGTCGATTATGGAGGCCGTTCGCGGCTTTCTGAACGGCATGGGGCTTCCGTATGAATGGGTGACCAACTTCGTCGTTCGCAAGTGCGCGCATTTTACCGAGTACATGGTGCTCGGCATTCTGGCAACGCACGCTTTCGATATCGAGGGCCGTCGCACCTTTGACGTGCTGCTTCCCACGGCGGTTTTCCTACTGCTAATCCCCTCGATTGACGAGACGATTCAGCTCTTTGTGCCCGGTCGCGCCGGTATGATTACCGACGTGATGATCGACTGCTGTGGAGCGATGACGGGCGTTGTGCTTCGATATCTTCTACGATCGCTCATATGTGCCAAAAAGGCCGCCTAGGACACATTGCTTGGTCCTAGTCGGCCTTTCTTTGTTTGGGGGCTTATGCGGGGCGTGGCGGCGTTATCCCGTAGGGTGGGATTGCTGGATGTCGTGGCGCCCCTTTGGCGCGCCTACTGCTGAAGCGCGGCGGCACCCAGGGCCAGGCAGCCCATGATGCCCTGCTTGCCCTCGAGGCTATTGTTGACGATGTAGGTGTCGATATCGTTGACCTCGGGCGTGACGATGTAGCCGTTGAGCATCTCTGCGCACTTTTTGCGGGCGAGCGGCACGATGGGGGTGTGGTCGGCAACGCCGCCGCCGATGATGATCTTTTGCGGTGCGTAGCACAGTGTGTAGGTCATGAGCGCCTGCGCCAGATAGCCTGCGAGCAGGTCCATGGCCTCCGGGTCATCGGCCATATCTCCGGCGGACTTACCTCCCCAGCGCTTTTTGACGCCAGGACCGGCGATGAGGCCCTCGAGGCAGTTGTCGTGGAAGGGGCAGGCGCTATGCTCGCCAATGGTGTCGCGCGGGTCACGCGTGACCAGGATGTGGCCGGCCTCGGGATGCATCATGCCATGCACGAGCTGACCGCCCGAGAGCACGCCGGCGCCCACACCGGTACCGATCGTCAGGTACACCACGTCGGTGAGGCCCTGCGCGCAACCAAAGGTGACCTCGCCCAAGCAGGCGACGTTGACGTCGGTATCGTAGCCGCAGGGGACCTTGAGCTCGTTTTGGATGGTGCCCAGTAGGTCAAAGTAACGCCATGCGGTCTTGGGCGTCTCCAAGATCTTGCCGTACTGGGGCGAGGCAGGGTTGACCGCGGTGGGGCCAAAGGCGCCGATGCCCAGGGCGGCGATGCCCTTGTCGGCAAACCATGCGTTGACGGCCTCGACGGTTTCCTGCGGGGTCGTGGTCGCAATTTGCTCGCGCTCCAGGACCGTACCGTCCGCATAGCCCGTGGCGCAGACCATCTTGGTACCGCCGGCCTCGAGCGCTCCGATAAGCTGCTGCTCTGCCATAGTATTCCTCTCTCTGGGACGAGTTGCTCCGTGACTAAAGTATAGAGCTCTAAACCATTTAAGAAAGCGCTCTAAAAAGAAGCCCTGCAACGCGGTGCGGGGCTTCTTTGGTTGCTTTAGTTGCCGGGCCGTCCTTACCCGCGCGGCTTGATTTTATCACGTAGCGACTTGAGGTTCTCCAGCGCCGCGTTAAGCGTCTCGTCTCGCTTGGCAAAGTGGAAACGAATCAGATGGTTCACGGGCTCGCGGAAGAAGCTTGAACCGGGAACGGCACCCACGCCAACCTTGGAGGCGAGATCCTCACAGAAGTCGAGGTCGCTCTCGTAACCAAACTCAGAGATGTCCATCATGACGTAGTAGGCGCCCTGCGGCACGTTATGCTCAAGACCGATGCTGTCGAGTCCCTGACAGAACAGGTCGCGCTTGGCGGTGTAGAGGTCGAGGACCTCATCGTAATAGCTGTCGTCGAAGTTAAGGGCGGTAACGACGGCTTCCTGCAGGGGAGCGGCGGCGCCCACGGTGAGGAAGTCGTGGACCTTCTTGATGCGCTCGGTAATCTCGGCCGGGGCGATGGTGTAGCCCAGGCGCCAACCGGTGATGGAGTAGGTCTTGGACAGCGAGCTGCAGCTGATGGTGCGCTCGAACATGCCGGGCAGCGTGGCCATATAGACATGTTCGTGGGGCGCATAGACGATGTGCTCGTAGACTTCGTCGGTGATGCAGTAGGCGTCGTACATTTTGCAGAGGTCGGCGATATAGGTGAGCTCCTCGCGCGTAAAGACCTTGCCGCAGGGGTTGGACGGGTTGCACAGGACGATGGCCTTGGGGTCGTTGTCGCGGAAGGCCGCCTCGAGGACCTCGCGATCGAAGTCGAACGTGGGCGGGTTGAGCGGCACATAGATGGGCTCAGCACCCGAGAGAATCGTGTCGGCGCCGTAGTTCTCGTAGAACGGCGAGAAGATGACGACCTTGTCTCCGGGGTTTGTGACCGTCATCATGGCGGCCATCATGGCCTCGGTGGAGCCGCATGTGACTACGATGTTCTCGTTGGGGTTGATCGGCATGCCCATAAAGTGTTCCTGCTTGGCCGCGAGTGCCTCGCGCATGGCCTGGGAGCCCCAAGTGATGGAGTACTGGTGATAGAGCGGCTTGGGGTCGGTCGCGATGGTGCTGAGGCTCTCGAGCAGCTGTGCCGGAGGATCGAAGTCAGGGAAGCCCTGCGAGAGATTGACGGCACCGTACTTATTGGAGATGCGCGTCATGCGGCGGATGACCGAATCGGTAAATGTCGCCGTACGGTTGGAGAGTTCTTTCATGCTTGTCCTTTCGAGCATTTGCAGTGGGGCAAGTTTACTCCTATGAAACCGGTGGGAATTGCTCGAAACGCGCTCGAAAAACTCTTTTCAAAATTCTTGAAAATTGGGGCTTGCATCGCGTGGCGTTCCTTGCAATAATAGTCGAGCGCGAAGCGCACAGGACACGGTGGGTGTAGCTCAGTTGGCTAGAGCGACGGGTTGTGGTCCCGTAGGTCGAGGGTTCGAGTCCCTTTACCCACCCCAGTTCTTGCTTCGTGTTGATATCGGGTCGTTAGCTCAGTTGGTAGAGCAGGGGACTCTTAATCCCAAGGTCCAGGGTTCGAACCCCTGACGGCCCACCACACGATATCTCCTCTAAAGTCCGCCAGAACGGACTTTAGCTTTGGGTCGTTAGCTCAGTTGGTAGAGCAGGGGACTCTTAATCCCAAGGTCCAGGGTTCGACCCCCTGACGGCCCACCAAAGAACATGCAGGTCAGCGCTTCGGCGCTGACCTTTTTTGTTTGTCGAAACCCCAAATCATAACCGTCCGTTACCGTTCGCGTTTTACGCCCCCTGCCGTTTATACGCGGCAGGGGGCGTTTTATGCATTTAGCAGGTAATGGACCTAGGGAACACCGTTTTAGAGCGTCTCGGCGCTGCGACCGGTGCCATTAAAACCGCCGTCCGCGCCGCCGCCCTCGACGATCTGCAGTGCGCGCCCGACCTGCCTGGTGGCCTTCTCGCGCTCCGCGAGGCCTGGCTTTATGTAATGGCGGTAATCTGTCCCCAGGTCCGAATGTCCGTGCAGATCCATGATGCTCAGCGGGTCGACCTCGGTCGCCGCCATGATGGTCTCGGACGTGTGGCGCAGGGCCTTTGGCGGGATATACCGCAGGTCATGGCGTACGCACATGCGCCGCCAGGCGCGCACGAGGTTGTCGCCGCGCATGTTCACGATGCGTTGCCCGCTCCATTCGCGCACCTGCTCCGTAACCGAAGTGCCGCCCTCGACGGTTATGCTCGGGCGCAACTCGTCCATGATCTGGTGCAGGCGCTCGCGG
>CAJMRJ010000148.1:0-4323 GCA_905215865.1 uncultured bacterium
GTCCGCGGCTCCGAAGGAGCAGGACAAGGCGCCACACATGGTCGAGGACGTTCTGAAAACTAAGCCCGGCCCCCGCCGGACAGGTCACACTACTCGCAGAGCAGCTTAGCGATCTGGACGGCGTTGGTTGCCGCGCCCTTACGGATTTGGTCGCCGCAGCACCAGAAGGTGATGCCGCGCGCGGCCTCGGAGTTCGAGATGTCGCGACGCACGCGGCCGACCCAAATCAGGTCCTGGTCGGAGGTGTCCATCGGCATGGGGAAGCGATCGTGCGCATCCTCGGCGCTCATGTCGTCAACCAGCTTGACACCCGGGGCAGAAGCCAGCGCAGCACGAGCCTCCTCAACCGTTATATCGCGCTCAAACTCGAGCGTAATGCTCTCGGAGTGCGAACGCAGCACGGGCACGCGCACACAGGTGCAGTTCACGCGCAGCTCGGGCAGATGCATAATCTTGCGGCCCTCATTTTGCAACTTCATTTCCTCGGAGGTAAAGCCCTCCTCCTTGACGCCGCCAATCTGCGGAATCAGGTTGCTCGCCAGCTGGGCGGCAAACGCGCGCGGCTCGGGAATCTCCTCGCCACGGCCCAGGGCGGCCAGCTGAGCCTCGAGCTCGGCCATACCGGGGGCGCCAGCACCCGAAGCCGCCTGGTACGTCGAGACGATCATGCGCTTCACACCAGCGAGCTGATGCAGCGGCCACGTTGGAACCAGGCCGATAATGGTCGCGCAGTTGGGGTTGGCGATAAGGCCGTGATGCCACTTGATATCGTCGGCATTGATCTCGGGCACGACCAGCGGCACCTCGGGATCCATGCGGAAGGCATGGCTGTTGTCGACCACGACGGCGCCGCGCTTGACGGCCTCGGGCAGCAGCTCCTTGGCGATATCGTCGCCGGCGGCGCCAAGCACGATGTCGCAGCCCTCAAAGGCCTCGGGGCAAGCTTCCTCAATCACAATCCGCTCGCCGCGGAACTCAACGGTCTTGCCCGCGGAGCGTGCACTTGCCAACAGCTTGAGCTTGCCAACCGGAAACTCCTGCTCGTTGAGGCACTCGAGCATCTGGGTGCCCACGGCTCCCGTCGCGCCCAAAATAGCAACCGTGTACTGTTTCATGCTTCCCCCTTTAAAGGTTTTGGCTTTTGCCCGCACGCCGAGCAGGCTGATTATTGTTGCCAGTGTATACAAGAACGGGGCGGACACAAAACCCGCCCCGTCGAAACGAAACCGAAACGAAACGCCCCGCCGTAGATTTTTGGCACTTGTCCCAAAAATGCACCGGGACGGCAGCTACTTGCGGAGCGCGGCCAGGGCGGGATCGACCGGTGCGGGGACCTCCAGGTCGGAGACCTTCACAATGCCGTTCTCATCGGAGAAGGCACGGTAGATGGTCTGAATCGCCAGGTCGAAGTCCTTCTCCTCGACACCGATAATGATGTTGATCTCGTCGCAGCTCTGCGAAATCATGCGCACGCTCACGCCGGCCTGGCCAAGCATGCCAAACAGATGGCCCGAGATACCTGCGCGGCCACGCAGGTTACGGCCGACGGTCGCGATGAGCGCCAGGCCCTCGACAACCTCGATCTCGAGCGGCTCGACCTCCTGCTGAATGTCGCCCACGAGCGAGTACAGCGAGTCGTGCACGTCCTGCTCCTGCACCACGGCGCCAAAGCGGTCGACACCGGTGGGCATGTGCTCGACGGAAACGTCATAGCGCTCGAAGACCGAAAGCGCGCGGCGCATAAAGCCAACACGGGGCTTGGTGCGGTCGCGGGCAACGTTGATGGCGACAAAGCCGCGCTTGCCGGTCACGCCGGTAATGATGGGCTCTGCCTCACCCTCATCAGCCGTCTCGCTAATGATGGTGCCGGGATCCTGCGGCGCATTGGTGTTCTTGATGACCAGCGGAATCCCCGCCTCGCGCACGGGGAACACGGCCTCCTCGTGCAGGACGCTCGCACCCATGTACGAAAGCTCGCGCAGCTCCTCATAGGTAACGCGCGCAATGGGCTGAGCCTCGGGAACAATACGCGGATCGGCAGAATAGAAGCCCGAGACGTCGGTCCAGTTCTCGTACAGGTCGGCACCCAGGCACTTGGCCAGGATCGAGCCCGAGATATCGCCGCCGCCACGGTCGAGCAGCTTGATCTGGCCCTCACGCGTTGCGCCATAGAAGCCGGGCATAACAAAGCCGCCCTGCTGACCGTACTCCTGCACCAGCTCGGAGGTGCGATTCATGCTGAGCGTACCGTCATGATGGAACGCCACAACCGTCGCGGCGTCCAGGAACGGCAGGCCCAGGTACTCCGCCATCAGGCGAGCGGTGAAGTACTCGCCACGGCTCACGAGCTCCTCGGTAGAGTAGCCGCCCGAGCGGGCGCGCTCGGCAAAGGCCGCGAACTCCTCGCGGATGGGATAGGTGAGCTCCAACTCGTCAGCGATATCAAAATAGCGCTGGCCAATGTCCTCGAGCAGCTCCTCACACGACACGTGATACTTAACATGCGCGTTAACCAGGTAGAGCAGGTCGGTCACCTTGGTGTCGCCCTTAAAGCGGCGGCCGCAGGCGGAAACCACCACAAAACGGCGGGCAGGGTCGGCATCGACGATGGCCTTGATCTTCTTGAAGTGTTCGGCGTCGGCGACCGACGAGCCGCCAAACTTGGCAATCTTAATCATGGGCTTGAGGTTACCTTTCTAAAAGCCTCTGCAAACCTGTTTTGCGCGCTCTGATACCATGGTTTCACCGATTGGGACCAAGGCATCCGAGGAGCAGTGTTATATGGGAACTTATCATAGTACACGAGGGCGCACTTTATCGTGCTCAAGTAAGGTGGCAATCCGCACCGGCATCGCTCCCGACGGGGGTTTGTTTGTCTCGGACGAGCTCGGCACCCAGCAGGTCGATATCAGCTCGCTTGCAGATAAATCGTACTTTGAAATCGCTCAAGATGTGTTGGGAATGTTACTGAATGATTACACGGCCGAAGAAATTTCGGCGTGTGTCGACGAGGCATACCGCGGCACGTTCGCGAGTGAAGAGGTTACGCCGCTCGTCAAACTCGACGCTGCGCCGGGCGCCGACGCCCCTCAGACCTATGTGATGGAGCTCTTTGGCGGCCCCACAAGCGCCTTCAAGGACGTCGCCCTGCAGATGCTCCCCCGTCTGATGGCCCGCACTTCCGCCAGGGACGGCGGCGCTGAGCGCATCATGATCGTCACCGCCACGTCGGGCGACACGGGCAAGGCCGCGCTCGCCGGTTTTGCCGACGCTCCGGGCACGGGCATCACCGTCTTTTATCCCGAGGGCAAGGTCAGCCGCGTCCAGAACCTGCAGATGTCCACGCAGGAGGGCGACAACGTCGCCGTCTGCGGTATCCGCGGCAACTTTGACGACGCCCAGAGCGCCGTCAAGCGCATCTTTGCCGATAAGGAGCTTGCCGAGCGTCTGGAGGCCGCCGGCACGGTGCTTTCGAGCGCCAACTCCATCAACGTCGGCCGCCTGGTACCGCAGGTCGTCTACTACTTTGCCGCCTATGCGCAGCTGCTGCGCGCCGGCGCCATCGAGGCCGGCGACGCCGTGGAGTTCTGCGTACCGACCGGCAACTTTGGCGATATCCTGGCCGGCTACTACGCCAAGCGCATGGGTCTGCCCGTCGCCAAGCTCGTCGTGGCGAGCGACAAGAACAACGTGCTTGCCGACTTCCTGACCACCGGCGTTTACGACCGTAACCGCCCGTTCTTCACGACCATCTCGCCGTCGATGGACATCCTCATCAGCTCCAATCTCGAGCGCATGCTCTACTTCCTGTCCGATGGCGACTGCGAACTCGTTGCCGGCCTTATGGAGCAGCTGGCACAGACTGGTCGCTACGAGGTTCCCGCCGACCTGCTGGCAAAGATTCAGAGCGTCTTTGGCTGCGGTTGGGCCAGCGAGGACGAGGTCCGCGCTGCCATCAAGAGCTGCTGGGACGCAAATGGCTACGTGATCGATCCGCATACTGCTTGCGGCTATCACGTCTTTGAGCAGGTCGCTCCCGCCGAGGGCGCCAAGGCCCGCGTGCTGCTTTCGACCGCAAGCCCCTACAAGTTCCCGCGCGCCTGCTGCGACGCCCTGGGCCTCGACGTTCCCGAGGATGATTTTGAGGCTATGCGTGTGCTCGAGCAGGCCACCAACACGGTCGCCCCGACCCAGCTCGCCGAACTCGAATCCAAGCCCGTCCGTTTCGAAGACGTCTGCGATGTAGCCGAGATGACCAGCTACGTCGAGTCTGCAGCAAAACGAATGAGCACCAACTAGATCCCTTATTAAGCGCCGGCGAAA
>CAJMRJ010000149.1:0-4227 GCA_905215865.1 uncultured bacterium
CCCTGAGCAGCAGGTTCTCTATCTGGTCCTCGTTGAGCCCGGCGAGCGGGCCGGTCGCCGGCGGGGCGTAGATCGACTTGTCGGGGCCCAAGCTGGCCTCCTTCCGTGGCGGTTTCCTCGCCCCGATTCTACAGCGCGCCCCGGTGTAGCTGTGCGGGAGGTGCCCCGTCGCCCACTTCTTGGCCGCGCCCACCGAGACCCCCGCGAACTTCGCGGCGGCGGTCGGCCCCATGCCGTCCTCCGTCGCCAGGAGGAAGAGCTCGACCTTCTCCCTGCTGTACATGCGAACCTCCAGTCCGGACCGCCCCGCGGTCCAACTTTCTGTCCGCACCCCCAAATCGGCATCCAAGCCATAAAACAGGAACTATTCCACCGCAACTGCCAAGGGTCCCGCTCCAAATTAGCTGCCCACACATGCAAAAGGAGGCCTCCGCGGCGATGCGGAGGCCTCCTTTTTTGTGCACGGTGTACTTTTGAGTGTGCGAGTGGGGAGTTGTTACTCCTCGACGATCTCGGTGATCGCGCCGGCGGGGCAAGCGTCCTGGCAAGCGCCACAGGCGACGCAGGAATCCTCGTCAGCGACGGTAGCGACGTCCTGGAGCTCCAGAACGCCAGCGGGGCAGGAGTCGACGCAAACGCCACAAGCGATGCACTCGTCGGCATCAATTACGGGATGAGCCATGGTAGTTTCCTCTCTGTTGACCGACGCTACAGGCAATGCGCGCCGGTTTGATTCGGGCAAAAACATACCACGGGAGCGACCGTTTGCAATACCCTCTGGCCGGCATCTTCATACCGTTCGCCGAGTATGCCAAGGTTTACTAAAAAACGCGCAGGTGGGGCCGTTGAGCTGCGTAAATGTTAGCTAAAGGTGACTCGTAATAATGAGCGATTGAGCGAACTTTTGGAAAGCGTGTCCCAGAATTGACGTCCAAAATGGGTCGCGCTTTCCTCGGGGTCACCCCAAGACCGCTCCGTGTGGCTCCGACTCAAACCTCAGCCATCCCTACATAGATCTCAATAGATTTGCCCAGAACTCAAACAGTGCGTCTACCTGCGCATTTGCGAACCTAAACTCTCGGCAATAAGAAATCTTATATGAATTGACTTAGATTTTGTATATTCCGGCCCATAAGGGGATACACTACATCCTGAAAGACAAGCCGAAACACCGCGCGGCAGACCGCCGAGTCGGTGCAAACGCACAAGAGAGAGGGAATTTCTAATGGGCAAGATTCTTGGTATCGACCTTGGTACTACTAACTCCGCAATGGCCGTTCTCGAGGGCGGTTCTCCGACCATTATCGTGAACGCCGAAGGCGACCGCACCACCCCGTCCGTCGTGGGATTCCGCGCCGACGGCGACCGCGTCGTGGGTAAGGCCGCTAAGAACCAGGCTGTCACCAACCCCAAGAACACCGTGTTCTCCATCAAGCGCTTCATGGGCCGCAAGTACTCCGAGTGCACCTCTGAGATCAAGACCGTGCCGTACGAGGTCAAGGAGGGCCAGGGTGGCCGTGCCGTCGTCGACATCGAGGGCAAGGATTACACCGCCGAGCAGGTGAGCGCCATGACGCTCGCAAAGATGAAGGCCGACGCCGAGAAGTATCTGGGCGAGACCGTCACCGACGCCGTCATCACCGTCCCGGCCTACTTCAACGACGCCCAGCGTCAGGCCACCAAGGACGCCGGTAAGATCGCCGGCCTCAACGTCAAGCGTATCGTCAACGAGCCGACCGCTGCTGCTCTTGCCTATGGTCTGGACAAGCAGGGCACCGACCAGCGCATCCTGGTCTTCGACCTGGGCGGCGGCACCTTCGACGTCTCCATCCTCGATCTCGCCGACGGCGTGTTTGAGGTTCTGTCCACCTCGGGCGACAACCACCTGGGCGGCGACGACTGGGATCAGCGCGTCATCGACTGGATGGCTGATAAGTTCCAGCAGGAGAACGGTGTCGACCTGCGTCAGGACCCCATGGCCCTGCAGCGTCTGAAGGAGGCCGCCGAGAACGCCAAGAAGGAGCTCTCCGCCGCCCAGCAGACCACCATCAACCTGCCGTTCATTACCATGAACCAGTCCGGCCCGCTGCACCTCAACTACACGCTGACCCGTGCCGAGTTTGAGAAGATCACCCGTGACCTGCTCGAGCGCTGCAAGCAGCCTGTCACCAACGCCCTGCGCGACGCCAAGCTTAAGCTCTCCGATCTGACCGAGGTCATCCTTGTCGGCGGCTCCACCCGTATGCCCGCCGTCCAGGAGCTCGTCAAGACCATGACTGGCAAGCAGCCCAACATGTCCGTGAACCCCGACGAGGTCGTTGCCGACGGCGCTGCCGTCCAGGGCGGCGTGCTCACCGGCGACGTCGAGGGCATCCTGCTGCTCGACGTTACCCCGCTGTCGCTGGGCGTCGAGACCATGGGCGGCATCATGACCAAGATGATCGACCGCAACACTACGATCCCGACCTCCAAGACCGAGGTCTACTCCACCGCTGCCGACAACCAGACCAGCGTCGAGATCAACGTGCTCCAGGGCGAGCGCGAGCTTGCCCGCGACAACAAGTCGCTCGGTAAGTTCCAGCTGACCGGTATCCCGGCTGCCCGCCGCGGCGTGCCGCAGATCGAGGTCACCTTCGACATCGACGCCAACGGCATCGTCAAGGTCTCCGCTAAGGACAAGGGCACCGGCAAGGAGCAGCAGATCACCATTTCCGGCTCCACCGCTCTGTCTGACGACGAAGTCGATCGTATGGTCAAGGACGCCGAGGCTCATGCCGAGGAGGACAAGAAGCAGAAGGAAGAGGTCGAGGTCCGCAACCAGACCGACAGCCTGTGCTACTCCACCGAGCAGACCCTCAACGAGCTGGGCGACAAGGTTTCCGCCGATGTGAAGTCCAAGGCCGAGGCCGCTATCGCCGACGCCAAGAAGGCGCTCGAGGGCTCTGACGTCGAGGCCATCAAGGCCGCCGGCGAGTCCCTGCAGTCCGTGGCCTACGAGCTGGCCCAGGTTGTCTACGCCGACGCTCAGCAGCAGACCGACGGTGCCGCCGGTGCCCAGCCTGCCGACGATGACGTTGTCGACGCCGACTACGAGGTTGTGGACGACGAGGACAAGTAATCATGTCCGCCCGTAAAGCTCGCACGGAGGCGGCTGCCGCTGGCGCCGCCCCCGTTGACTCTGAGGAGAAGGACGTGAAGATTCCCGTAGAGGCCGTCGACGATACCGAGGCCAACGAGGCCGAGGCCGCCGAGGCTGCCGAGAACCAGGTAGAGGATTCCAACAAGGAGGCGACGATGACCGAGGACGAGATGGTGGAAGCTGCTATCCGCGCCGGTGAGGAAGCCGCCGACAACGACTTTAAGCTCAAGTTCGAGCAGGCCCAAAAGGAGCTTGCCGACGTGCGCAACGAACTCGATGCTGCGGCGGAGGCTCAGAAGGCCGCCGAGGACAAGGCAAAGGACGCCACCGAGCGCACCGCCCGCCTGCAGGCCGACTGGGAGAACTTCCGCCGCCGCACCGCCAACGAGCGCATCGCCGAGCGCGAGCGCGCGACCGAGAAGCTCGTCACTGCGCTGCTGCCGGTGGTTGACGATATCGAGCGTGCAATCGACCATGCCCGTAGCCAGGAGCTTTCCGACGATTTTAAGCAGTTCGTCGATGGCGTTGACGCGGTGCATGCCAAGCTGCTCGATGTGTTTGCGCACGAGGGCGTTGAGCCCATCGACCCCAAGGGCGAGGCGTTCGACCCGCTCGAGCACCAGGCCGTGGGGCGTGTCGAGGACGCATCGCAGTACGACGAGACCGTCAACGACGTGTACCAGAAGGGCTACCGCATGGCGGACCGCATCCTGCGTTCCGCGATGGTGACGGTGACCTACGGTGGCGAGAAGCGCCCCGCACCGGAGCCCGAAGCGGCGCCCGAGGATGCTACGGCCGATACGGCCGAGAGCACCGAGGAGTAATTGAGAAGGGCCCCGGGGCAACACCCGGGGCCCTTTTAACCTTGACCTGCCATTTGGGGACGGGGTAGAAATGGCAGATTTCGTCTCTTGACAAGGCGTCGCCATGTGCATGCGCATGTGCGTCGCCGTTGTCAAGAGTGAGAGTATGAGTAAATCTGCCATTTCTACCCCGTCCCCAAATGGCAGGTACTAGAGGAGAGGAGCTACGATGGCTGCAGGCAAAACCTTCTATGACATCCTGGGCGTATCCAAGAGCGCCTCCGA
>CAJMRJ010000150.1:0-4149 GCA_905215865.1 uncultured bacterium
CGCATTTTCTTCCGGCAGAAGAAGCGCTTCCAGTGCGCTCTGCAACGTTTCACGCGTATAATTCCGCGTCAAAACCCCATTGACCGCAATGGAGATCTGCCCGGTTTCTTCGGATACGACCACCACGACCGCATCGGAGTTTTCGCTCATGCCGATACCCGCCAGACGCACGTGCATGCCTTCTTGCCAGATATTGTCGAGCAGCTCGAGCGCTACGGCCACAAAGATATTCTCGTCGTCGGTGGGGTGGGGCAAGCGGCGCTGTGCCGTGCGTCCGCTGCCATACGAATACTTAAGCTTGAGCGTTACCGTGGCACCCGTCAGCCCTTGACGACGTAGGCGGCGCCCAACCGACTCGCCCAGCAGCGCAATCGCCGCCTCGATATCCCCACGCTCAGTTAAATCCTTCGCAAAGGTGCGCTCATTGCTCACCGATTTAACTTCACGTTCGTCATCCAGGCTGGTGACCTCGGATACTTCGAGCCCCAAAGCACGCTGACGCATGCGCTCGCCATTCACGCCAAAAATTGCAGCCAGGGTGGACTCTGGCGCGCGTGAAAGCTCGCCGAGTGTATAGATGCGCATGCGACGCAGTCGCTCCTCGGCCGAACGCCCGATTCCGCTCATGGCGGACACGGGCAGCGCGGCCAAAAACCGCTGTTCCGTACCGGGGCGCACAATGGTCAGACCAAACGGCTTGTCGCGCTCGCTTGCGATTTTAGCCACGGTCTTGTTGCACCCAACACCGATGGAGCACGTCACCCCCAGCGCCGCAACGCGGTCGCTTATGCGCCGCGCAACCAGTAGTGGGTCTTCGGGTGCAAAACGGCCCGGCGTAATATCGATAAAGGCCTCGTCGATGGATACGCGCTCCACGCGCGGTGTCTCATCGGCAAGAATCGCCATGACCTGCGCGCTCACCTCACGGTAGCGATCAAAGTGTCCGTGCGTCCAAATGGCCTGCGGGCACAGGCGCCGCGCCTCGGCCGAAGCCATGGCAGAATGCACGCCAAAGCGACGTGCCTCGTACGAGCACGTGGACACGACGCCGCGTGACTCGGCGTCTCCGCCCACGATGAGCGGCTTTCCGCGCCATTCGGGATGATCGAGCATCTCCACACTCGCAAAAAATGCATCGAGGTCCATCAGGCCCACCGCTGGACCCGTCCAGGGCGGCGGCGTGACGCCCGCAGCATCCTCGTAACCGTATGTATGTTCGCGTCTTTCCATGTCACGAGTATACCGCGCAGCTCATGTGGGGTGCGTGGATGTGCTTGCAAATCGCGAATTCTTGTCTAAGATATGGATTTGCCCTCGACTACACCGAAGAAGTTGGTCTCACGGACTTCACCTGCCCGCGTCGATGGCGTATTATGTTCAACTGTTTGTTTGTAGTTGCAGCCTAAAGCTGCTTGGTTGGAGGAGTTTCCTTTGGCAGTCAAGATTCGCCTTGCTCGTCACGGCGCTAAGAAGCGTCCGTACTACCGTGTCGTCGTCGCCGATTCCCGCGCCCCGCGTGACGGTCGTATCATCGAGGAGGTTGGCCGCTACAACCCGATGACCGCCCCCAAGACCATCAACCTCGACCTCGAGAAGATTGCTGACTGGCAGTCCAAGGGCGCTCAGCTCACCGACGCCGTCGCCGCTCTGGTCAAGGCCGCCAACGAGGGCGAGAAGACCGAGACCGTCGTCAAGAAGTCCAAGAAGCAGCTCGCCAAAGAGGCCGAGGCCGCTAAGGCTGCCGCTGAGGCCGCTGAGGGCGCCGAGGAGTAAATCGTGCCTGAGGTTGACGCTGCACGGCTCGAGGGTGAGGCAATGCTCTCAGATCGCATCGCCGATCTCGTCGAATATCTCGTTGTTCAGATCGTCGACGACCCGGATTCCGTGAGCCTCGAGGTCATCGATGGTGACGACGCCTCCACGATTGAGGTTTCGGTTGCCGAGGATGACGTCGCTAAGGTCATCGGCCGTCGTGGCCGTACCATCAAGGCCATTCGCACGCTCGCCCGTGCACTGGCCGCTCGCCTCGACACCGCTGTCGAGGTAGAGGTTCTGGGCTAGGACCTTGAGGTCCCAGTACAAAAACATCGCCCGTGTGGTCAAGCCGCACGGAAGGAAGGGGGAGGTCCTCGCGCAGCCGCTGCGGGGGCTTCCTTCTGTATTGGAGTCGGGTATGCTTGTCGCCTTGACGCCGCCGGCGCTCAAGCGCGACCGTTTTTGCACGGTCGTATCCGTCACCGATACGGGCGATGGCGATCTGGTCTCGTTTGAGGGCATAGACGACTTGACGGCCGCCGAGGGCATCACCGGATGCTACGTGCTGGCCAATCGTGACGACTTTGGGCTCGATTCGCTCGACGCCGCCTATACCGACCTCATGGGTCGCGAGGTGGTCGACGAGCGCTTTGGGTCGCTCGGCACGATTGTCGAGATCATGTCGACGCCCGCCAACGATGTTTGGGTTGTCGAGGGCGATCGGTACGGCGAGGTGCTGATTCCCGTGATCGAGCAGGTTGTGCTCGATCTTCCCGACACAGGAACAATTTCCGTCCACGTTATGGACGGCTTGATTGATATGGACAAGTAGGGAGGACAGCATGCTGATTGAGACCCTTTCGGTCTTTCCCGAGATGTTTGAGCCCGTCATGTCCACGTCGATTTTGGGCCGCGCCCGCAAGGCCGGCCTTTTTGATTTTAAGGCGTATAACCTGCGCGACTGGACGCACGACCGCCATCGCACCGTCGATGACGAGCCGTATGGCGGCGGGCAGGGCATGCTCATGAAGGTCGAGCCTATTGCTGAGGCAATCGAGGCCATCAGCTCCGAGGGTCCCAAGCCCACCGTGGTGTTCTTCACCCCCTGCGGCGAGCCCTTTACGCAGCATGTGGCCGAGCGCATGCTCAAAAGCGAGCGCCTGCTGTTTGTGTGCAGCCGTTACGAGGGCGTCGACGAGCGCGCATATGCGTATGCCGATGAGCGTCTGTCGATCGGCGATTACGTGCTCACGGGCGGCGAGCTGCCCGCTATGGTCGTGGCCGATGCCGTCGTACGGCTCATTCCCGGAGCCTTGGGCGACGAGATGAGCAACGTGGACGAGTCCTTCTCGACCGCCGAGGACGGTGGCCTGCTCGAGTACGCGCAGTACACCCGCCCCGCCGAGTTCAATGGCGAGGGCGTGCCTCCAGTGCTCGTGAGCGGTGACCACGCCAAGGTCGATGCCTGGCGTCGCAAAAACGCCATCGAGCGTACCTGTCGTTGGCGTCCCGATCTTATCGAGACGGCTCACCTTACGCCCGAGGAGCGCGCGTACGCGCAAGAGATTCTGGACGCATCGTATTCGCAGAGCGAGGAGTGAGAATGGTCCCATCGCAGCATTCCGTGCTAAAGGGTGCGTTTGAGTGGGTCGTGGTTGTCGCGATCGCACTGGTTGCCACCTTCTTGATTCGCTCGTTTGTGGTCGAACCCTTTGTGGTACCCACCGGTTCTATGGAGTCCACGATCGAGATTGGCGACCAGATTCTGGCGCAGAAGGTGACGCTCGAACTCGGACAGCCCGTCAAACAGGGCGATATCGTGGTGTTCCACAACCCCGACGGCACCTCTGAGCACGATGTTCTCGTCAAGCGCGTCATCGCCACGGCCGGCCAGACGGTCGACCTGCAGGACGGCAAGGTCGTCGTCGACGGCCAGGCGCTCGATGAGGACTATACGACCGGCATGAGCTGGCCTCTTTCCGTTCAGGCGCCTGCTGCCCAGGTGAGCTATCCCTACACCGTCCCTGACGACTGTGTGTGGGTGATGGGCGACAACCGCGAGAACTCTGCTGACTCCCGCTACTTTGGCCCGGTCGACCGCTCCGAATTGATCGCCGTGGCGCTTGTGCGCTACTGGCCGCTCAACCGTATCGGCGCTATCGACTAAAAACCGCTATAGTACAGTACCTAACCGTTTAATCGTTTCGACGAGGGGATATTAGAGGCATGAACGCTTCATCGCTTTCCTTCCAAGACATCATCCTGCGCCTCCAGCAGTACTGGGGCGAGCAGGGCTGCGTCATTATGCAGCCCTATGACTCCGAGGTCGGTGCCGGTACCTTCCATACCGCGACCACGCTGCGCTCGCTCGGTCCCGCCGAGTGGCGCACCTGC
>CAJMRJ010000151.1:0-4143 GCA_905215865.1 uncultured bacterium
GTTCCAGTCGTTCCCGTATTGGGCCGTGTGCTGGCTGCTGTTCTTTTTGCTGATGTTCCTGTTTGGTGCCGGCCCCTTTGCCGCGCTGATTTTCTTCACGATTCCCATCTATCACTGGGTGGCGCGTGCGCTCGATGGTGATTGGGCGCGTGGAGATATTCAGGTTGGTCCGGCGCCGGTGGCGATCAAGGCCCAGGGGAAGGATGCTTCTGCGGAACCCGATGCTGACGTGGCTACCACGACCACCGCTGAGCCATGTGCCAAAGAGGGTGACGAATGATGAAGCTTTCGCATGAATCCAAGGTACGCCTGGGTGTTGGCATCGGAGCGTTTGTGCTCATTGTTGGGCTTGTCTTTGGCGTTTCGCGGACATTGATTCATTTTGATGGTCCGTGGGATCTCGACGATGTTGTATCCGGCTTGTCTGGTATGGACGATGCGCTTGACGAGGACGATCTTTTGGATAGCGGTAACTATTCCGCTCGGCCTCAACAGCTTTCGAGCGAAACGTTTGATGCCGACGCGTTCACATCGCTTGATTTGGACGTGACGTCGGGCACGGTCGAGGTCAAATGTGTCTCTGGCGGCCCGGTGCGTGTTATCGAAAGCGGCCGCGTTGCGAAGGGAACGTCTGCTTCTGATGCGGCTACTCGGAACCTTGCTGAGGTCAAGGGCTCTACGCTCAAGATCAGTCAGTTCGACTACGATGATAAGCGCGCGATTGACCGCACAATTACCATTGAGCTGCCGCGAGATGTTGCGGATAACCTGGTGGGCATTACGGCGAATGTGGGGTCGGGTGACCTGGCGGTCGCGGACATTGCGTGCCATGATCTAGATATAACGCTGAATTCGGGAGACGTTGAGTTTACGGGCACCGTGACCGACACCCTGAATGCCGAGGTCGGTTCGGGCGACATGACGTTCGAGCTCTACCAGGCGCCCGCGAAGTCGATGGACGTGAGCGTGGGCTCGGGCGACGTGGAGATGACGGTTCCGAACTCTACGGGCTTTAAGGCGAGCCTCACCTTGGGCAGTGGCGACTTCGAGAGCGATTTCCTTCCGCTTGGCTACGATGGAGAGACTATTTTGAATCTTGAATTCGATAACGGTGACAAGTCTGCTACGTATCGATTTGAGATTGGCTCGGGCGACATGTCGTTTGATTCGGAGTGACGGGTGGTTTTAGGAGACCCGTAAACGTAGACGCGCTGTTTGATGAAGGCGCCGAAGCCGAGATTGGCTTCGGCGCCTTTGCCTTTACAATGGGGGCATGGAACAGATTATCTTGAACATACTCGAGGCTCTGCGTCGCGGCGAGATCGTGGACGACAAAGCGCTCGTCAAACTGATACATGCCGAGGCACGCCGTGAGGGTGCCGACAAGCGCGATCTGGCCAAGCGTCGCCTGCTGCCGTTTTACCAGCGGGTGAAGCGCGAGGAGCCGGCTCGTTGGGCTGGATGGAATGTCGATGACGAGCTGGAGCGTCAACTGCTGCAGGTACTGCGTATGAAGCCGCGTCGCACGGCTTCGGGCGTGGCGACCATTACCGTCATCACCAAGCCCTGGCCGTGCTCGGGCGATTGCCTGTTTTGCCCCAACGACCTGCGCATGCCTAAAAGCTATCTGCATGCCGAGCCGGCGTGCGCCCGTGCGGAGCAAAATTGCTTTGACCCGTATTTGCAGGTGAGTGCTCGTTTGACCGCACTTTCGCAAATGGGGCACGCAACCGATAAGATTGAGCTTATCGTGCTTGGCGGTACCTGGAGCGACTATCCGCAAGGGTACCAGACATGGTTTATGTCGGAACTTTTCCGTGCGCTCAATGATGATGCGGTGGCGGGCGTAGCGGCCAACCCCATGTTGGCGCGTCCGGGCATCAGCCGTGCCGAGGCGGGGCGCCTGCTCGATGACGCCCCCGCCGATGCCCTGCCGCCGGTGGTAGTAGATCGCCGCGAGCGCTATCGGGCAGCCGGCATTGCGACAGACGAGGCTGAGCTTGCTGCCGGCGTTGCCGGCGAACAGGAGCGTGTGGATGCTGCCGTGGGCGGCTATAACCACGCGGTGCGTCGTCTGTACGGCCCCGGTACGCCGTGGGGCGAGGTTGCCGAGTGGCAGACGACAACGATGGAGGAGCTTGAGCGCCAGCAGCGCATCAACGAGACGGCGAAGCATCGCGTGGTGGGGCTCGTTATCGAGACGCGCCCCGATGCCGTGACGCCGCAGGCCCTCACGCTCATCCGCCGCCTGGGTTGCACCAAGATTCAGATGGGTATCCAGAGTCTCGACCAGCACCTGCTCGACATCAACGAGCGTCGCATTTCGGTGGCGCAGATTGAGCGGGCGTTTTCGCTTGCGCGCTTGTTTGGCTTTAAGATCCACGCGCACTTTATGCTCAACTTGTTGGGCGCTACGCCCGAGGGGGACAAGCGCGACTACGAGCGCTTTATGACCGAGGGCGCTTTTATGCCCGACGAGGTCAAGGTCTACCCGTGCGCGCTCATCGAGGGCTCGCGTCTGGTGGGCCGCTATGAACGCGGCGAGTGGCGCCCCTATACCGAGGAAGAGCTGCTCGATGTGTTGGCCGACGACATCGTAGTGACGCCGGCGTTCTGCCGCATCAGTCGCATGATCCGCGACTTTAGCTCCGACGACATCATGGTGGGCAACAAGAAGCCCAACCTGCGTCAGCTCGTTGAGAACCGCTTGGCTGCTCGGGGTGACGGTGCGACGGTGCGCGAGATTCGCTATCGCGAGATCAGCACGGCGGGTGCCGACTTGGATGAGCTAACCCTTGACGAGGAAGTGGCGTACGAGACGCCAGTGACGCACGAGCGCTTTTTGCAGTGGGTGACGCCGCAGGGCAAGATCGCGGGCTTTTTGCGGTTGTCGCTGCCCGACCATTCGTTTGTTGCCGCGCATGCGGACGAGTTGCCGACGTCGCCGGACGAGGCGATGATTCGCGAGGTGCACGTGTATGGCATGGCGGCACGCGTGGGCGACCAGGGCCAGGCGCCGCAGCATCACGGGTTGGGGCGTTTGCTCGTAGAGCGTGCGTGCGAGATTGCCCGGGATGCCGGCTATGCGCGCATCAACGTGATCAGCGCGATCGGTACGCGCGAGTACTATCGCCATCTTGGATTTTATGACCATGGTCTTTATCTGCAAAAGGAGCTCTAGATGAACAAGCCGAGTGTTTCTGCCGGCGTCGTTGCCGGCGTTGCTCTGGGAGCCGCGGCGCTTGGTGCGGCCGCTGTCGCTGTTCGTGCTGCCTGTCTGCAGGTTGCGCGAACCCGCAATGGGTTGGCGCGTGTGAAACGCGTGCACGACGAGGGCGGCGACGAAGTCCGCGTATTGGTGCAAGGCGGCGTCTACCAAAGCGCGAGTTACGTTGGCGAGCGCTGGGCAGAGCCCGTCTTTGCGTACTATCGCGCGTTTGACGACGTGTTTGAGGCCGAGGATGCGATGCGCGACGCTTATGGTCACGGTATCGACCGCATGCTGATGCTGGGCGGCGGCGGGTTTGCCTATCCTAAATTCGCCCTGATGTCGCATGAGGGCTTGCGCATGGACGTCATCGAGTATGACGGAGAGATTACGCGCCTGGCGCGCCGCTGGTTTTACCTAGACGAGCTGGAGCGCGCGGCGGGCGATCGCCTGCGGGTGATAACCGCTGAGGCTCGCTCGTATCTGGGTGTGACAAGCGTGGGCCATCGTCGCTACGACGTGGTCGTGAGCGATTGCTTTGGCGGTGCCGAGCCCGTACGCGAGCTGGCGACGGTTGAGGCGTTGCGTTTGGTGCGGGGCAGCCTAAATGTCGGCGGCGTCTACATTGCCAATATCGTGAGCGCGAACGAGGGGAGTGACGTGACGTTCCTGCGCGATTGCGCTGCCACGGCACTCGAGGTATTCGCCCACGCCTGGGTGGTCCCATGTGGCGATGCGGAGTTCGGCGGCGAGGAGAACTACCTGCTCATCGCCAGCGACGACGACTACGCCTTTGCCGAAGCCGTGCCCTTCGACGCCGACTTCCTCGGCACCGTCCTTCACGACAAGTAAGTCTCCCTGCGACCAGTTTTCCGGGACGGGGCTTTTTAGCTGCTTTCGGATGCCGGCTCGCTCCACATCGGGAGCAGCCAATT
>CAJMRJ010000152.1:0-4017 GCA_905215865.1 uncultured bacterium
TGGAAGCCCTCGAGCTCGTACTCGGACAGGTCGAGCGTGTAGACCTCCTCGACGCCCTCGGCACCGATCACGCACGGCAGGGAGGGGAAGATGCCCTCCTCGCCATACTGGCCGGTCATAAGCGTAGAGGCCGAAAGCACGGCGTGCTCGTTGTGCAGCACGGCAGCGCAGACGCGCGCGGCGGAGTTGGCGACGGCGTACTCGGTGCACTGCTTGCCCTGGTAGGTTACGTAGCCGCCCTTGCGTGCAAGCTCCTCGACCTCCATGTGGTCGAAGGCGTACTTGTCAGGGTTCTCGGCCTGAAGTTCGTTGAGGCTCTTGCCGGCGATGGTTGCGGCCTTAAAGGCGGCAAGCTGGCTAAAGCCGTGCTCGCCGATCATGTAGGCGTCGATGGACTTAGGGCTCACGCCGACCTTCTTGGAGATCTCGGTGCGCAGGCGGGCGGAGTCCAGGCCGCAGCCCGAGCCGATGATCTTCTTGGGATCGTAGCCGGTCAGGTGCCACAGCTCGGTGCACACGACGTCGCAGGGGTTGGAGATGCTCACGAAGATGCCGTCAAAGCCGGCGTCGACGATGCGCTTGGCAAAGGTGCGGGCGGCGTCGGTGGTAAAGAACAGCTCGCCGTCGCGGTTGCCGGCGGCCAGCGCGACCTTGCCGGCGGCGTTGACAATGACGTCGCAGCAGGCAAGCTCCTCGTAGTGGTCGTAGCAGTTGACGATCTTGGTGTTGTACGGGACAAACGAAAGGGAGTCGCGCAGGTCCTGGACCTCGGACGTCACCTTGGCCTCGTTGATATCGCACAGGTACAGCTCATCGGCAATGCCCTGCATGAGCAGGCTGTTGGCGACATGTGCTCCTACGTGGCCCTGGCCGACCACACCGATCTTACGCGTCTGGTACATATATGTATCCTTTCGGCCGAGTTTTTCGCGTCGAACCATTGTAGCGTCCTGTTGCCACTTTGCTAGGCTAAAGCGCCATAGATTTTTGGGCATGCCTTAATCTCTACTTTTGGAGCGATTTGGGCCGCTGACGGTATCGCTGGGCGATGTGCTCGCGCGGATGGCGCCGGTCGTTGTACCATAGCTGCAACTGACTCGTAAGGAGCATCCATGCCCATTCGCATCCCCGACGCTCTCCCTGCCGCCGCGCAGCTCGAGAGCGAGAACATCTTTGTCATGACCGAGTACCGCGCGCTGCACCAGGACATCCGTCCGCTGCGCGTGCTCATCCTCAACCTCATGCCCACCAAGATTGCCACCGAGACGCAGATCATGCGCAAGCTCTCCAACACGCCGCTGCAGGTGGAGGTGGACCTGCTGCGCACCAAGACGCACGAGGCCACGCACGTGAGCGCCGGCCACTTGGAGACGTTCTACCGCACGTTCGACGACATCCGCGACATCCACTACGACGGCCTGATCATCACGGGCGCGCCGGTGGAGCAGATGCCGTTCGAAGAGGTCGACTACTGGCCCGAGCTCTGCCAGATCATGGATTGGTCCACCACGCACGTGCACTCTACGCTGCACATTTGTTGGGGCGCGCAGGCCGGCCTGTACCATCATTACGGTATCCAGAAGTACGACCTGCCGGCAAAGGCGAGCGGCGTGTTCGAGCATTATCTGGTAAAGCCGCAAAGTCCGCTGGTCCGCGGCTTTGACGACCGCTTCTATGCTGTGCATTCGCGCAACACCGATGTGCGCCGCGAGGACGTGGAGGCCGAGCCGCAGCTTGAGGTCGTGGCCGTGTCCGACGAGGTGGGCTTGTACATCGTCAAGTCGACCGACAGCCGCCGTTTCTTTGTCTTTGGCCATCCCGAGTACGATACCGACACGCTGCGTCTGGAGTACGAGCGCGACGTGAAGCGCGGGCTCAACCCCCAGGTGCCGGCGCATTACTTCCCAGGTGACGACCCCACCGCCGAGCCGCGCAACGTCTGGCGCAGCCAGGCTCAGCTGCTCTACACCAACTGGCTCAACTACTACGTCTACCAGACCACACCCTACGACCTGGCCCGCGCCGGCGAGGAGCACTAGGCTGTAGCTGTGGTTGCTGCTGCGGCCGTTGCTGTGCTCGCGGCGTGACGAACGTGGATTTTCGGACACACGAGCGTGGATTTTCGGACGTTTACAAATCGAGCGTGGATAATCTCCCACTTTTGGCTCAAAACTAGGCTCAAAACGGGAGATTATCCACGCTCATTTTTTAGGCATGTAGATGCCGATGGCTCGGCTAAGAGACGGTGCATGCAGAGGCAAAGTCGCATTTGGCGTAGTCTTGAATCTCGGCGGGTTTTTCTTTCTGATAATCCAATGGACCAAGGCCTCAAAATGTGGAGACAGGGACCTCTTGGCAAGGCTTCTACCTGCAGATATAAGCCATCAGCCTAAAACGTCCAAAACCGTCAAGCATTTGGTCAGCGCCCGGACAGTATTTGGTCAGACTTCGCATGAAACCGTCTGGTACGTTTGCGCCGTTCCAAGAGTTGGGAGGCGACATGGGAAACATGACGGCGAATCAAAGACTTGCAAGTCACATTAAGGCGTGCGAACAGCAGATGAGCTGCGTGTACGCGCGCACGGCGGCGGAGGCAAAGCAGATTGAGCGGCGGGCGGAGGTGGGAAGTCTAGAGGTGGTCATGCCGGGGTTGTATGCGCGTCCGGAATACTGGTCCGAGCTCAAGTTTCGGCAGCGTTATCTGCATCGGGTGCGGGCGCTTGCGCAAAAGCACCCCGACTGGACATTTTGCTCCTATACGGCGGCTGTTATCTATGGCCTTTCGGTTTCGCATGCCAATTTGACGCACATCCATATCGCCGCGATGCCGGCCCAATCGACGACGCCGGGCTCTCAGGTCATTCGTCATCGCTATGCTCGTCAAACACGGGCCACCCAGATGGATATCGCCGTAACCGATATCGATCAAACGATTACGGATTGCTTGGTCGATGCATCGTTTGTCGAGGGACTGATCATCGCGGATTCGGCACTCCATGAGCAACTTTTGTCGAAGGAGCATCTCGTTGAGACGGTCGATAAGCTTGGCCTGAATCGTCGCGGTGTTGTGATGGCGCGCAGGGTTGCGCGGTGTGCCGATGGCCTGTCGGAAAGCGGTGGCGAGTCCAAGGCACGTGCCCTGATGATCGAGCGCGGCTGGCAGACGCCGGAGCTGCAAGTTGAGCTGTTCGACCCGGTTGAGCCGGGACGGCCGTATCGCGTCGACTACTTGTGGCGCGTGGGCGACCAGCTGATTATCGGTGAGTTCGACGGATTCGTTAAAAGCGAGAAAGCGGCGGAGGAGGGCAAGCTCGCAAAGGCGCAGTTCGATGAGCGTCAGCGCGAGTCGAGGCTTTCGCTGCTTGATAACTGCAAGATCGTGCGCTTGTGCTGGGATGATCTAAGGGATCCGACAAAGCTCGATCGCAAGCTCAAGGTCGCCGGCGTGCCGCGTGCGTGCTGAGGCAGTTGCAAGGCGTTTGGCTGCACGAGCGTGGAAAATCAGACGGACGAGCGTGGAAATCTGGACGCTTGTTGAATGAGCGTGGATAATCTCCCATTTTTGGCTCGTAAGGGGGCCCAAAGTGGGAGATTTTCCACGCTCATCTTGCGGGTGCGAAACAGCGGCGATCAGGCGCTGACGATGTGGGGTAGCGGCAGGTCGTGGGCGTCGGTGGAGACGTGGTCGACACGTTGCTCGTCAAAGGCGATGCCGGTGATTTGGCATGCGGGCGAGAGCATGGGCAGGTAGCGGTCATAGCAGCCGCCGCCGTAGCCCAGGCGCGCGCCGGCGCGGTCGAAGGCTACGAGCGGCACGACGATCATGTCGAGAGCTTCGGCAGGCACGATAGGGAAGCGGCTGCTGTCGATGTCCGTGGCCGCAAAGGCTCGCGTGGGGTGGGCGATAAATGGAGCCGTGGACGCATTGCCGGCAGAGACCGCCCGCATGCACATGCGCTGGCCACAAGCTGCGGCATCAATTGCCGAAAGCATGCACGGATAGGCTACGCGCCAGCC
>CAJMRJ010000153.1:0-4010 GCA_905215865.1 uncultured bacterium
GGGCTTCGACCCCCGCAAGCTCCTCAAGCCTGGTCGCGACAACATCGTTGCCCGCACCAAGGAGCTCATGGAGGAGTTTGGCTCCGTCAACAAGGCGTAAGTAGCGGTTTAACTTCCCGCCGGAGGCCCCGTTTCCCCTACGCTGTTTCCCTCGCGCTCACCTGGCTTTGCCAGAAGTCGCGCGACGGAATCAGCTCCGGGGAAACGGGGCCTCCTTCGTTAACTCGCTACAGGGTTACTGGGCTGAATAAATTGCACTGGCTTCGTCAGAAGTCGCGCCAAGGAAATAGTTCCGGGGGACGGGGCTTCTTTCGTTTAACGCCGCAGGGTTACGAGGCTGAATTCATTTTTATAGGCACCGTTTATCGGTGTTGATGGCTCCCTTGTTGGGGCTTTCTTTTTTATCTCGCTACAATGGACTTCAAGAGTTCTAATGACTTGGAGTTTGGTATGGCTGTTATTGATGTGCTGCCTTCGGATGGGAAGGTTATTGACGAGGGCCCTGTTGGTTGCTCTGTTGATGTTTGCTGTGATGACTTTCGTCATCTCGATATTGGACTGCCGCCCGAGATTCTTCGTCTCAAGGATGCCGGCTATTTGACGCAGGCTGTTGCTGCCTGCAATCGCCTTTTGGAGCAGAACCCTGAGCCTTCGCTGGCGGCTTGTGTTCGTGCCGAGCGGTATCGCATGCTCGAGACGCCGCTTCATTTTTCGGTGTCGCGTGATCGAGCCATTGCGATGATTCGCGAGGAGTGGCCTGAGTTTACCGAAGAGCAGTTTGATGACCTGATTAACCGTAAGCGAATTGACTGGCGCTTTATCGATGGCGCGCTGTTTGTTCTCGATAACTTCCTCGATTCGCTTCGCGTATACCCCAAGGAGGTTCCGGGCCTGCGTCCCGATTCTACGGACGGCATTGCGCTGCGTAACCAGATGCTCAGGGAGATGGAGTCGCAAAACGGGTTGACTCGCGTCATCACGCTTAAGGCATCCGTGTCTGTCCCCGGGGCTCTGGAGGGAGAGACTGTTCGCGCGTGGCTACCCGTTGCTGCCGCCTGTCGTCAACAGTCTCATATCGAGGTTCTCGATATGACGTCGGAGGGCACCGTTGCCTCTGAGAACGTTTCGGCTCGTACAGCCTCCTGGACATCTTTGACTGAACATTCATTCTCGGTGACCTATCGCTATCACATCGATGCCGCCTATTGCGATATCTATGGTGGCGCGCTCCCATCGCATCCCTGTATGGACGCGCCACTACCCGAGGACACCTCCGAGGACCGTCCGCACATTGCGTTCACGCCGTATTTGCGTCAACTGACGGCGCGTATCATTGACGGGCTCGTCGATCCGCTCGACCGCGCTCGCGCCATCTATGATTATCTGACACAGCATATCGACTATCGCTATCAGCCACCGTACCTGCTTTTGGGATCTATTGCCGACGACTGTGCGCATTCGCTCCGCGGCGATTGCGGCGTTATGGCGCTCACGTTTATCACCATGTGCCGCATCGCGGGCGTGCCCGCTCGTTGGCAGAGCGGCCTATATGTTGCGCCCGATTCGGTGGGGCCGCACGACTGGGCTGAGTTCTATACGCCACAGACCGGGTGGCTTAACGCCGACGTATCGTTTGGTTCCTCGGCACGCAGGATGGGGGAAGAGTGGCGTCGTCGTCACTACTTTGGCAATCTCGACCCGTGGCGTATGGTGGCCAACAATCGATTTCAGGCTGAATTTGTGCCTGCTTTCGATGGCATGCGTGAGGACCCCTATGACAACCAGATGGGCGAGGCCTCGGTTGACGGACGTGGATGTCGTAAGCGGGAGATGTTGCGCAAGGTTGAGCTTATCGAAATGCTCGAAGTTCCATTTTCGGACTAATCAACAGAAAGCTGTGATAAACTAACTCACGCATTACGTGCCCGAGTGGCGGAATTGGCAGACGCAGTGGACTCAAAATCCACCGTTGGCAACAACGTGCGAGTTCGAGTCTCGCCTCGGGCACCATACATGCAAGTGAGTGTTCAAGGGGGTCAAGGCCCCCTTTTTCGTGCCGAACTCGCGTGAGCGCGCGGAGCGTTAAGCAAACAGGCCTGTGACCTGTTTGTAGCGGAGCGTGGCGAGGGCGCCATGCGCCCGAAGCCCGGGGCTTCGCGAAGCGAAGGCCCTTCGAGTCTCGCCTCGGGCACCATACATGCACCTGCGCTTCAAGGGGGTCAAGGCCCCCCCTTTTTCGTGTACGTAATGTGATAACGCGCGGTACGTGTTATTATTCGCAAGGCGTTGTTCCCGCAATGCCCTAAAGAGGAACCCGAGGGTTCCCACCTTTTGGCGCCAATGAGCAGCTGACTGGTCATACAACCTAGATTCCCTTCCTCATACCGAGGATGTCTATGTGTACGACCTGGTTGCAAAGAAGCGCCGGGTTATTTTTTTATGAATGGAGGTAGGGAAAATAGCTAAGTCTGATGACACCCGCATCAACGACGAGATCACTGCATCTTCGTGCCGTTTGATTGGCGTCGATGGCTCTCAGCTCGGCCTGTTCGCCATCCGCGATGCCCAGCGCGTCGCTGACGATCAGGGTCTCGACCTGGTCGAGATCGCTCCCAACGCGGAGCCGCCGGTCTGCAAGGTCATGGACTACGGTAAGTTCAAGTACCAGCAGGCCATGAAGGCCAAGGCTGCTCGTAAGAACCAGTCCAAGGTCGAGGTCAAGGAAATGAAGTTCCGACCCAAGATTGACGTTGGCGATTACGAGACCAAGAAGGGCCACGTTCTGCGTTTCCTCAAGAAGGGCGCACGCGTTAAGATCACCATCATGTTCCGCGGCCGTGAGATGGCTCACCCGGAGCAGGGCCTTAACGTTCTCGAGCGTCTCGCCGAGGATCTCAAGCCTTACGCTACGGTCGAGTCCAAGCCTAAGATGGAAGGCCGTAACATGCTTATGCTGCTCGCCCCGATTAAGGGCGCCTTCGATGAGGATAAAGCGGCAAGCGATACTAAGTAACTAGTGTTCTGTAACCGATTAAGGAGTATTTCATGCCTAAGATGAAGTCCCACAGCGGCACCAAGAAGCGTTTCCGCAAGACTGGTACCGGCAAGCTTATGCGCGCCAAGGCTTTCAAGAGCCACATCCTGAGCAAGAAGTCCACTAAGCGTAAGCGTGGCTTCCGTCAGGAGACCGAGATCGCCGCTGCCGACCGCAAGGTCATCAAGTCGCGTCTCGCCTAAGTTCGCGTTTCCGTTTTTCGTTTTACCGTCTAGGAGTTGATAGAACATGGCACGTATTAAGCGCGCTGTTGCCGCCAAGAAGAAGCGCCGTACCGTTATGCACCGTGCGAAGGGTTACTACGGTGCCGCTTCGCGTACTTACAAGCATGCTAAAGAGCAGGTCCAGCACTCCCTGCAGTATCAGTATCGTGATCGCCGCAACAAGAAGCGCGAGATCCGTTCTCTCTGGATCACCCGTATCAACGCTGCTGCTCGCCTGAACGACATCTCTTACTCTCAGTTCATGCATGGCCTGAAGGTTGCCGGCATCGAGCTCGACCGCAAGGTCCTGGCTCAGATGGCTTACGAGGACATCGAGTCCTTCAACGAGCTGGCTACCATTGCCAAGAAGGCTCTCGAGGCCTAATAGATTCTGTTGAATCGCTAGGGGAGTGTCGCACTGTGCGCGGCACTCCCTCTATTTATCTAGAGTGCTGGTTTATATAGCAAAAGCGCGGGTAGATAGACACTTACAGGTGACCGATCTTTATATATCTCTTAATTGAAGGGTCATCATCTGATACGCGCAGTATTTCTGCACCAGCCTTTCTATTACTTATATAGGAAGCGATAAGTTGTGTAGGACTTGTGAAGAGTGGAATTAACGTCCCACATCGCTTCGCGGTCTGGCAATATATCTCCTTGCCGCGCGGCCCGGTCGAACCGGATCAGCCGCAAAGCGTGCACCTTGAGAACCGGATACTGCGAGGATGGACACTTCCGAGTGTCGCATC
>CAJMRJ010000154.1:0-4010 GCA_905215865.1 uncultured bacterium
GTGCCCTGCTTCAGGCAGGGCACGCCGGTGTTCTTGGTCCTCTGGACCTTCTTCCCGGTCACCTCGTCGGCCACCGTCACGATGGCCTGCCATTTCCCCTTGTTCTTCCTCACGCTGCCGACTCCGCATATGCGTAAGGTTTTATTGCCGCGTTTCTCGTTCTGCATGTCTGCTCCTAAATCCGCAGTTGATTAGAAACAGATGGGCCCACCTGCGGGAACCCGGGGAGACGACGATTCGGGGCTCCTACCCCCGTTGATTAAGTCATCGGCTGCACCGCGCTCCTCGAAGTCGATAATATTCTATCTTGACAAAACGTGCTTAGCTGGGTTATTCTACAAACGTTGAAATGATCTACTTGCGCTATTTGCGCGTGATTTAACAAAATAAGCACAGGTCAGGGTCATTCTGACCCCGCTGGGAGTCAAGGGGTCGCTGGTTCGAATTCAGTCGTCCCGACCAGAAGTTTGCAGGTCAGGCACCTAGTGCCTGACCTTTTTTGTTAAGAATCAACAGATTAAGCAACGAAGAATCAACGGCTTTCTTGATCGATACTTTCGCTCAACAAATACTTGTACGTCACCCTCCAAATACGACAATTTATGACATGTTTGGAGGCTGACGTACACAAAAGCGATAGACATCCTGCCCGATACCGTCCTCCATATGTCTGGACTCTCTATGCTTACGCTGGATAGACATCGCTAGAACGGGTATAGTATCGAAAGTTTTGTCGTTTACCAGCGGGGGAGTCCTGTGGGCATCAAGAAGAAGATCAAAAAGGAGCTTATCGGCACTTCCGATTACCCGTCGAATAAGATCTTTACGATCTCCAATTTCATTACCTTTACGCGCCTGGTCCTCACGCTCGTCTTCCTGTACCTGTTTGTGACGGACAACAACCGTGTCGTCGCCATTGTCATCTATGCCATCGCGGCTTCCACCGACTGGATGGACGGCCAGATTGCCCGCATGACCAAAACGGTCTCGTGGCTCGGCAAGGTTATGGACCCCATCTGCGACCGCGCGCTGCTGTTTACCGGCGTGCTGGGCCTGGTGGTCCGCGGCGAGTTGCCCATCTGGGTCTGCGTGCTCATTATCGGCCGCGATATCTACCTGGGCATCGGCTCGCTCATCGTGCGCCATTACCACCCTCGCCCCATCGACGTCGTCTTTCCCGGCAAGATTGCCACGGCGCTGCTCATGACCGGTTTCTCGCTCATGCTGTTGGGCTTTCCCGTCGTGGACGGCTGGCATCTGCTTCCCGCCACGCTCACGGCATTCCCGGGCCTCAACGGCAGCTCGGTGCCCCTCGGCATCTTCTTTGTGTACGGCGGCGTGATGTTCTCTATGCTCACCGCTGTCATCTATTCCATTAAGGGAGGGGCGGCCATTAAACAGGCCATCGCGCATCCCGAGGACGAGGACACCGACTTTCTCAACCCCGAAATCGAAGACTGATTCATTGGGGTATGATTACGTACGGTTCATTTTTTGCGGCGTGGCCGCGTTAGATAGGGGTTGTCATGGACAACAAGGTTAACAATATGCCTCAGAACGATAAGACTGCGGACGCTACCTGCGTTTTCCGCGTTCCTTCGAGCGATGTCACTGTTCCCGACCTTATGGCCAACGTGCACATCACCGCTCCGGTTCTGTCCATCGTCAAGGGCCCGCAGACCGGAGCCGCCTTTGAGCTCGAGGACGACGTGACCACCATCGGCCGCGATCCCGCGAACGGCATCTTCCTCAACGACATGACTGTCTCGCGCAGCCACGCACGCATTATTCGTGAGGGCCTGGGCGCCCGTATTGAGGATCTGGGCTCGCTCAACGGCACCTGGGTCGACGGCGCCATCGTCAACGGTGCTCCGCTGCACGACGGCTCTTCCGTTCAGATCGGTACGTTCACGCTCATCTACCACGAGAGCACGCCGGAGCGCATCGAAACCGGTGAGTAGGTAATGGCCGAACGCAACTATCTGAGTATCGGCCAAGTCGTCAACCTTCTTCGAGGCGCATACCCCGATCTATCGAACTCAAAAATTAGATTTCTAGAAGATGAGGGGCTCATCACCCCTCATCGTACGCCAAAGGGGTATCGCCAGTACTCCAAAGAAGACGTTGACCGTCTCGAGGTCATCCTGCACCTGCAGAAGACCCGCTACATGCCGCTCAACGTCATTAAGCAGCGACTGGAAAACGCAACGGACCTGTCCACTTTGGCTTACGAGGTGGGTCTTCTGTCCGATGTTCCGCTTAAGACGGAGCCCAAGGAGACCAAGCAAAAGCTGCATCCCATCGAGACGATTCCCGACATGCTCGGCGTTGAGATCTCGTTTATCCGCTCCCTTGCCGAGAACGATCTTATTCGCATCATCAAGAGCCCGCAGAACCGAGAACTCGTCGATGGCCGAGATTTCCCGATTATCCGTTACTGCTCGGAGCTGTCGCGCTTCCACATTGAGCCGCGCAACCTGCGTCAGTACGTATCGTCGGCAAACCGCGAGTCTTCGATGTTTGAGCAGGTTCTCGTGAGCATGCTCGGCATGGATACCTCCGATGACGAGCGCGACGCCAAGCTCGAGCGCGCCTTTAAGAAGCTGCACGACCTCACCGAGGGCGTGCACACCGCACTCCTTAAGAACCGTGTCTTTGAGTCGCTCAACGCCGTGGTCGAGGACGCTGACATCGATGCTCTCGATGAGGAGATCGCGCGTTCCGAATCCACCAAGGCTAAAAGCGATGGGGCAAGCGTTCCCGCGGTTACCGCGCATGACGAGTCGCTCGTGCAGCCGTCCAAGGTCGTCGTCCCCTCGCATAGCTCGTCTGCTAACGCGGGTAAATAACCGCCGTCCACCCGGCAATCCATGAAAGGTCACGCCATGTACGACTTCGAATCTCATATTGTCGATATCCCCGACTATCCCGAGCCCGGAGTCGTCTTTAAGGACATCACGCCGCTCTTTGGCAATCCCGAGGCTCTGAAGGCCATGGTGGATGCCCTGGCCGATCATTTTGCTGGCATGGGCATTACTAAGGTCGTCGGCCCCGAGGCCCGCGGCTTTATGGTGGGCGTGCCCGTGGCCGTCGCCCTGGGCGCCGGCTTTGTTCCCGCACGTAAACCGGGTAAACTGCCGCGCAAGACGGTAAGCGAGAGCTACGAGCTCGAGTATGGAACGGATTCTATCGAGATACACGCCGATGCTATCAGCTCTAAAGATACCGTGTTGATTCTGGACGACTTGGTCGCGACGGGCGGAACCGTCGAGGCAACAGGTAAACTGGTGCGAGATATGGGCGCAAAGCTTGTGGGCTACGGTTGTATCCTTGAGCTTGCGTTTCTCAACCCGCGCAAGAAGCTCACGCCTTCTAATGAGGACGTTGAGCTCTTTAGCCTGGTAACGGTGGACTAGCCGCTACCCTTAGATACCGGAAAGGAAGCTACATGCGCACAGCAAACACGCACAGAAACATGGCACGCTGCGCTGCTACGGCAACCCTCGCTTGTGTTTTGGGCCTGGGCCTCGTGGCTCCGGCCTACGCCGATACCGCATCCGACCTTGCCGCTGCTCGTACCAAGCTCGAGCAGATTGGCACCCAAACCCAGCAAATTCATGAAGAGCTCTCCGCACAGACGCAGGAGCTTGATCAGACTGCAGGCGAGATCACGCAAAAGCAGCAAGAGATTGCCGAGGGCCAGGCAAAGCTTTCGAGCTACGTTGCCGGTGAGTACAAGACCGGCGGTCTGAGTCTCCTTCAGGTTCTGACGGGCGTCGACGATCTGGGCGACATGCTCAACCGTCTGTTCTACTACGGCAAGGTTTCTGACAAGCAGGCCCAGACCATTCAGGAGGTCAAGGACCTTAAGCAGCAGCTCACCGATAAGCAGACCGAGCAGGAGAAGAACGTCGCCGCGACGCAGAAGAAGGTCGACGAGCTCAATGCACAGCAGGCTGAGGCCCAGAGTGTCGTGAACTCCCTGGATTCACAGCTGCAGGCCGAGCTTG
>CAJMRJ010000155.1:0-3995 GCA_905215865.1 uncultured bacterium
CTTTATCGCACTCGCGGCCGAAGCCGTTCTGCTTCTTTTGCGCGTGCCGCTCAAGCGCGACCTCAACGGCGACGGCATTGTGACCGCCGAGGAAAATGCCGAGGTCAACGAGCTGTCACGCAAGGTGCGCCGCCGCATCATTGTGGGCACGGTAGTCTTTGCCATCCCCTGCATCGTTATGACGGCGGGGTCTATTGGCTCGGCGCAGGCCGGCGTGCAGGACGGCTACGGCGTCACCGAAACCACGCGCGAGCTTGCCGCGGTACTGCCGGGCTTTAAGGATTACACCGTCGCCGTCGAGACCTCGGCCACCGAAGGCGACGAGAGGGGCATCGTCGAGCGCGAGATTGTTGCCCATGTGACGACAAGCGAGGCACTCGGGGCGCACGACCGCCACGTCGCCCGCAAGCTCATCGACCTCAATGTGCCCGAACTCGATCGCGTGGAGTTTGACGTAAAGTGATGCAGAGCGCGGCCCTACAGCTCGTACTTGTACACGCGATAGATGTACTTCTCGGCTTCCATCTCGTAGGTGGCGATGGGCAGTCCATAGCGATCGTACTCCGTAAAGGTCTTGGTCTGGCCCGATGCCACGAGCATGCTGTTCGAATTGCCGACGCGCTGCGCACTGCTGACGTAGCCCGAGAACGGCACCGCGATCTGGTCCACAAGCTCGTAGGTGCGGGCCGCCTCGTCCACTGTAAAGATGCGCCCAAACGAATGCGTGCCCTTGTTGTAGTCGGTCACCACCGCGGCGCCCAGCTGGCCCCAGTCGAACTTGGGATAGCTTTCGGCCGCACCAAAGTTGTTGTCGTACAGCAGCACTTGGTAGCAACCGGTCGTTCCCGTGTCAGAACTCAGCAGATACGTCACGCTGTGCTGGCCCGCATTGAGCGAAGAATCGCCCTGGGCCTGCAGTAACTTGTCCTCAAAGCCCGAGCCGGCCCATTGCCACTCCTTTCTATTTCTGGGTCCATCTTCTCACTGCTGGCGACAAAAAATAATCCGTTTTCCTCCGTCCCCGAGGGATCATTTTTAGTACTTGAAGAAGCCCTCGCCCGAGCTTTCGCCCAGCTTGCCTTCGTCGAGCATTTTCTTGAGGACGGAGGCCATAGCCTTAAAGTTGTGGGGCATCATCATCTTCTTGAGCAGCGGGCTCACCAGACCCGGGACCTTCTGATACTGCATGACGATGTTGTAGGCCGTCTGGATACCCACCGTGTCGAATACGCGGAACGGGCCCTTAGGGGCGCCGGTGCCACGCGTCCATGCAAGGTCGATGCTCTTGGGGTCACTCACGCCCGAGACATACAGGTCCAGGCCCGAAAGCAGCCACGGCACCAACATGGAGTTGAGCAGGTAGCCGTTCTTTTCCTTGTTGACGGGAAGCGCCAGCATGCGAATGTCGTTGGCAAAGTCGACGAGCTCGTCAAAATAGCGCTTGTCGGTTTGGCTCTGGGCCATGACCTCGGTCATGTTGTTCTTCCAGATGGAGTTGGCAAAGTGCAGCGATAGGTACTTCTCGGGGCGGCCGGTGTACTTGGCAAAGGTACTCGGCAGCAGTGTGGAGGAGTTGGTCACGACGACGGTCTTTTGCGGCAGAACCGGGGCGAGCTTCTTGTAGAAGTCGATCTTTGCCTGAGTGTCCTCAGCCATAGACTCGATGACCAGGTCGGCGTCGGCCACGGCCTTGGCAAGATCGAGCTCCAGCTTGAGTGTGGAGTAGGCACGCTCGACGGCGGAGAGTGCCGCCTCTTTGTCGAAGGGCTTGCCGCTATCGGCGATACCGGCACACCACTCGCCCGTGCCGTCCGCCATGCCCTCGATAGCAGCGATGCACTCCTCGCGCACGTGGTCGATCTTGGGCTGGGTGCGGCCGATGCTGCCCTCGCTGCGCAGCCAAATCGTTACATCGAAGCCGCAGTAGGCAGCCTGAAAGGCGATCTGGCTTCCCAATACGCCGCCACCGGCAACACAAACGGTCTTGTAGCTCATGGGACGGTCCTCTCTTACGTAATTCCATAGATGTGTATTTATTCAACCGTAAGGAGGCCGCGCGCCGGGGGTGGGTTCTATAAACGGACAGTATTTCGCGGCGAACGGCTACATCTGTTCATTATCTCAGGGTTCCGAGGGCGATTTTTTGTGCCACCGAGACGTCGTTTGCGGAAGTATGCGGCAAATTCCGGAACCCTTGAGCACACCCCGGTTTTCCGCCAATAAAACCGCAGGTACAGAGCTTGGACATATCCGGCGTGCTCGGCTATTCAGATTTTGCCGCATACTTCCGAAATCTAAGTTCGCAAGGGGTAATAGCTGGGGTGTTTACGCAACATATGTCCAGTAAAAACGGGTGGTAGCCGGTACGGCTACCACCCGTTTGCCTCATATCTAGCCCAAAGCAGGCCAGTTACTTCTTAATGCCGCATCCCAGGCGCTCAGCGACCGACGCCACGGCGCTCTCATCGACCGAGCCACAGCTCACGCAGCCGTCGTGGGCACGCATCTGGCCGGTGACCTCGTCCATCGCGAGCGGCGCCACCTTCTCGAGCTTAAAGCCCTTACCGGCGCGCATGTTCTCCTTGGCCACGCTGATCATGAGCTTAATGCGGTTGAGCTGGTTGACCTCGGACGCACCGGGGTCGTAGTCCACCGCGACGATATTGCTCTCGGGGTGCTGACGGCGCAGCTCCTTGATCACGGCCTTGCCCACCACGTGGTTGGGCAGGCACGCGAAGGGCTGCGTGCAGATGATGTTGGGCGCACCGTGGTCAATCAGATCGAGCATCTCGGCCGTGAGCAACCAGCCCTCGCCCATGTTGTTGCACACCGAAAGCACCGTACGGGCCTTGTCCGCCATGGTGCCGATGCGCTCGGGTACCTCAAAGCGCTCGGACTTTTCGAGCAGCTCCTCCACCGGCGTACGCATCCAGTCCACGAGCTTGATGAGCGCCTGCATGCCCGCACGCGTAGTGGCAGAACTTCCCAGCTCGTCCTTCTGCAGCTCGGCGTTGCTCATGGAGTACAGGAAGAAGTCGAGCAGGCCCGGCACCACGGCCTCGCAGCCCTCGCGCTCGATCACGTCGACCACATGGTTGTTGGCCGTGGGATGGAACTTGACCAGGATCTCGCCGACCACGCCCACGCGCGGCTTGGTGCCTTCGCCCACGAGCGGCATGGTGTCGAACGCGCGGATGGCCTCACGGCACAGCTTGGTGTAATTGTGGCGGTTGAACTTAGGCGCCAGCTTGCGGGCCCGTGCCATGTACTCCTCGTAGAGTGCGTTGGCGGCACCGGGCGTTGCCTCGTACGGGCGGCAACGATAGAGCATCTGCATCATCACGTCACCAAAGAGCACCGCGTAGACTGCCTGCTTAAGCAGCGCCGGCGTAATCTTAAAGCCGGGGTTGTCCTCGCCGAGCGCCACGGCCGAAAGCGAGATCACCGGGATCTCGGGGTGGCCGCTCTCGCGCAGGGCCTTGCGGATGAGTGCAATGTAGTTGGTGGCACGGCAACCGCCGCCGGTCTGGCTGATGACCACGGCCGTCTTGGACAGATCGTACCGACCGCTCTCGATGGCCTCCATGATCTGGCCCGTCACCAGGATCGACGGATAGCAAATGTCGTTGTTCACGTAGCGCAGGCCGGCCTCGACGGCATCGTGGTCAGTCGAGGGCAGCAGCTCCAAGTTGTAGCCGGCACCACGGAACACCTCTTTGACCAGGTCAAAGTGGATTGGCGCCATCTGCGGGCACAGGATGGTGTAGCCCTCCTCGCGCATCTGCTCGGTAAAGGGCACCTTGGGCCACGCGGTCGAAGCACTGTCGCGCTGAGCCTCAAACGTGTACTTGCGGCTCGCGAACGCGGGGGCATCCGTGGAGGGTGTCACCGGCGCGGCATCGCCCTGCTCGTAGGCCTCGCCCGCGGCTGTGGCCTCGGCCAAGCGCTCGGCCTCCTGGTCCTTGAGCGCTGCCATGAGCGAGCGAATACGGATG
>CAJMRJ010000156.1:0-3989 GCA_905215865.1 uncultured bacterium
CCCCCGCCGTTGAGGCCCACAAACTAACCACTCGCCTAATATACCTTTTTTTTGACTTGAATTTCACGAGAATGCTCGAAATTGAAAATCAAATTTACGTTAAAACGTTTTAAAGAATAAAATAGCAGCTAAATCCGTATATAAGTCGATGCTTCAAACTACTTGTTTGCTTCAATGAGCTTTTCAAGCCTCAAAACGCGATGGTACAGGGCCGACTTCGACAAGGGAGGGTCGGCCATCTCGCCCAAATCACGCAGCGACAGATCGGGATAGCGCTCACGCAGGTCGCAAAAGACCGCCAAGGCGTCCGGAAGCGTGTCGCGCAAACCCCGCTGCTCGAGCTCATCGATCAACGCAAGCTGATGCTGGGCGGCACCCGCACTTCTGGTCTGATTGGCCAGCTCGGCATTCACGCGACGGTTTACGTCGTTCTTAACCAATTTGACCGCGCGCGCTTCCTCGATCTCGGCAACGCTGCGCTTGGCGCCGACCAGCTTTAGGAGCTGCTCAATCTCCTCGGCGCTCTTAATGTAGACGGCAAAGGATCCGCGCCGCGCGTTAACGCGCGCATGGACCCCAATCTGTTCCAATAGATCGCAAAGTCCCTTGGCATATTGCTCGCCCTGCACCGCAATCTCCAAATGAAAATCGCCGCGTGGATCGGCCACGAAACCGCCGGCGATGAGCGCGCCGCGGATGTAGGCAAGCCTGCAGCAGGGACGGGCAACGATGTGCCGGGGAACACCAGCGACGAGCCCTCCCCTGCGGTCGAGAATGCCCAGCAGCACCAGAGCCTTGTCCAGGTCGGGTTGATCGGGCAGGGTAATGAGATAGTTACGGACCTTATGCAAGACCGATTTACGAACGGTGAATTCCGTTTTGAGCTTAAGGATGCGATGCGTCAGCGTGATCATCGTGCGCGCGACGGCACCCGTCTCGGTCGCGACCGTCAAACGATACCGCCCGGAGCCGGCCAGCGAAAGTGTACCGCTCACACGCGTCAGGGCGGCAAGCGTCGACAAATCGCAGTATTCACATTCGGGTTCGCAGCGCGCGAGCTCGTCGCGCACCTCGGCGGTAAACGACATGCAGGCCTATGCTTTCGTGTTGGCGCGCGACAGGTCGCGATGGGAAATGCTCACGTGATATTGGGCGCCTTCCAAATAACGTGCCGTGGCCTCGGCGATGGCAACGCTGCGGTGTTGACCGCCCGTGCAACCGATGGCAATAGAAAGCTGCGGCTTGCCCTCCGCGATATAGCCTGGCATGACCGTATCGAGCAGCTGCGTCCAGGCCTTCCAGAACTCCTGGGTCTTGGGATGATCCAGAACAAAGTCGGAGACTTTCTTATCGAGACCGGTCATGGTGCGCATCTCGGGATCGTAGAACGGATTGGGCAGGAAGCGAACGTCGATCATAATGTCCGCCTCGACGGGCATACCGTGCTTAAAGCCAAACGAGAACACGTGAACGTCCATGAGCTGCTGGTCGGACAACTCGGAGAACGCCATACGCAGCTTGTTGCGCAGCGCAGAGGTGCGCAGACGGCTCGTGTCGATAATCATATCCGCTCGGTCGCGAACGCCCTGCAGCTGCAGGCGCTCGCGCTGAATCGCATCGGCCGTAGTCTCCCCCGGCTTGGCAATGGGATGGCGGCGGCGGTTTTCGCTATAACGACGGATCAGCACCTCGTCAGAGGCCTCGAGAAACACAATGTCACAGCTCATTTCCCGCTCCTCGAGTGCGGCAACGGCATCGAGTAGCTCATCGAACAAGCCCTGGCTGCGCAGGTCGCAGGTGACGGCAAGATGCCTGCCCACGCCCGTATTGATGCCGACGAGTTCGGCAAGCTGGGCGATCAGACGCGGAGGCAAGTTGTCGATGCAAAAGTAGCCCATGTCCTCGAACACATGCATGGCCTGCGTTCGGCCCGATCCAGACATTCCGGTGATGATGACGATATCGGGGATGCGCTCCGAGCGCTCCGCCGCATCCATGGCATCTCCCTTTTGCATGTGTGCCTCCTAAAACAAGCGCGGGACCCGGCCAGCGGATCCCGCGCGATCAATTGCCTTTATTGAGTATACCGCCCCAAGCGGATACGAGGCCTGTCTTACGCCTCAAGCGCAGCCTTGAACCAACTTGTAATACTCGTGGGGTGCGTGATGGCGGTGCCGACGACAACTGCCCAGGCGCCCGCATCGATCGCGGCGCGGGCCTCCTCGGGCGTGTGCACGCGGCCCTCGCAGATGATGGGAAGGCCGGGGAATTCCTCGGTCGCCTGACGCAGGAGCGGCAGATCGGGGCCATCGGCCATGGTGCAGTCGATAGCGGCGACACCGTGAGAAAGCGTGGTGGACACCAGGTCGAAGCCCATGTCGACAGCACGACGAATATCCTCGATGGTGGCACAGTCAGCCATCAGGAGCACGCCCTCCTCATGCAGCGGACGGAAGGTGTCCTCGACGGTCTTGCCATCGGGACGTGGGCGATCAGTGGCATCAATTGCCACGATATCGGCACCGGCGGCAACGCAGGCGCGAGCGTGGCGCAGCGTCGGCGTGATGTAGACGCCCTCGTGCCCATCCTTCCACAAGCCGATGACGGGGACCTCGCAGCGGCCCTTAATGGCGGCAATGTCGGCAAGGCCCTGGCAGCGGATGGCGGCGGCGCCGCCGAGCTCGCAAGCGCGAGACATTTGAGCCATGGTCTCGGGCGTACGAAGCGGCTCGCCCATATAGGCCTGAACGCTCACGACGAGCTTGCCCTTCAGGGATTGAATCAAAGGATCAACGGTCATGTGCAACTCAACCTTTCTCAAAACAGCCTTCTGAGACACCGCACCTTGACGTTAAAACCGTCGCTCGCGTACCGAAGTACGCTTCGCTCCTCTTTCACGTCAATCTGCGGCACCTCAGAAGGCGCACTTGGTAGTTATGTTTACTTCAACGACGCAAGAAGGTGTTCGGCGGCACCGATAAGCGGAGCATCGCCCTCCAGAGACCCGATGAGAATCGGCGTGTCTTGAAGCGGATCGAGCGCCTGGCTGGCATAGCCCTCGTGCACCGAATCCTTCCACGTCTGCGAACGCCAATCGGGACCCTGGTGAATCACACCTCCCGAAAGCACGATAACCTCGGGATCCAAGATGTTGGCAAGCGAGCCCAAGCTGGCGCCCAGCGCAAAGCCGGCGTCATGGATGACCTCGGTCGCCTTTGCGTCGCCCGCACGGCACAGGTCGTTCACGTCGCGACCGACCGAAGGACGGCTGGGGTCGACGCGACCAAAGCGCTCATCGTACATACGACCAATGGAAGTGCCCGAAGCAACCGACTCAAGATGGCCAGAACGTCCGCAGGCGCAGGGAATGCCAGCGGCAGCCGAGCACTCGATGTGGCCCATATGACCAGCAGCACCATGGAAGCCCTGCATCACGCGGCCGTTCTCGACATATGCGCCGCCGATGCCCGTACCGATGCCCAGACACAAGACGGAGAACTTGCCCTTGCCGACGCCCCAGTGGGCCTCGCCCAGAGCATGAGCCTGCACGTCGCCCACCACGGCAACGGGAAGACCAAGGTCCTCGCGCAGACGCGGCCCCAACTGAACGCCGGACCAGCCGGGCATGATCTCGTTGGCATACGCGATGGCGCCCGTCTTGGGATCGACGACACCGGCGGCACCGATGCCGACGCCAAGGACATCGACATCGGGATTCGCCTCAAGAGCGGCCTTGATGGACGCCTCGATACGCTGGAAGACAGCCTCGCCGCCCTCCTGGGCCTCGGTGGGAACCTCAGCTTCAAAAACCGGATGGGGCACGCTGCCATCAGCCGGATACTCCATAATGGCAGTCGCAATCTTGGTGCCGCCGATATCGACGGAGCAAACGTACTTGTTCTCCATGTCGCTCTCCTTAGGAGATAAAAACAACTACAGGAAATGCGGTCGGAATTAACCCCGCCGCACGGTAAAGGTTTCCCAGGTGC
>CAJMRJ010000157.1:0-3987 GCA_905215865.1 uncultured bacterium
TATTTGCAGGCCCCGTATCGGTGTTGCCTCCCGGCGCATTCCGCAGGGGGATCGATATTTTGCAGCACGAAGTGCGTAGCAAAATATCGCTCATGCCCGAGGACGCGCCGGGAGGCAACACCGATACGGGGCCGGACATATAGATCTACCTGCGCATTTACAAATTCGTAAACTTTTTTCTAAAAAGTGCTTGCACAGTTCTCGAATCATAGGTTATTATCTTCCTCGTTGAACGCGCGGGTCCAACAAAACGAACCGCAAATCAACAACATAGCATGTCGGAGTGGCGGAATTGGCAGACGCGCTAGCTTGAGGTGCTAGTGACCGCTTTTTGGTCATGCGGGTTCAAGTCCCGCCTCCGACACCATCGCATTTGAGAAGCCTCTTCGGAGGCTTTTTTGTTACCGATAGACGGTGAGGTCCACGATGGAAACGCTTGAGCGCAACGAGTGGGCAGACGTTGCCCAACTGGTCGAGATCACGAGCGATGCTGTCATCATCTGTGAGCTCGACGGAACCATTCTGCATGTGAATAATCGTTTGCTCGACCTGATGTGCGAGGAACGCGCTGACGTCATCAGCGGTGATGTCAAAGACGTTCTGTACTCGTCTGCCTTTGAGCGCGCGACCGAACATCGCCTGCCGTTTGAGACCGATGGCTCCGAGAGCGAGCTGATGCTCAAGCTGAGCGACGGGTCTTTTATTCCCGTCTTGGTTCGCGCGGGTTCCGTTACGCCTCCGCGTATCTTTGGACGTCGTGCACCGCGTGTCCTGGTGGCGCTTCACAGCATCGAAGAGCAGTATTCCCACGATCGTCAGCTCAAACGTGCGCTATCGGAGCTTAGGGTGGCGAATAAACGCCTTTCGGGTACCCTTTCGGTCATTATGAGTACCGTGGGCTCCGATGAGCTCCCCAGCTTGCTCGATACCGTTTTGAATCAGCTCGTTGGAACGCTCGATGCCTCCGGTGCGGCTATCTATTTTTCCGAGAGCGGCGGCTTTAAGCTCCGCGGTGTTTCTAAGGAGCTTGAGGACAGCTATCTGCCCGAATTTTTGCCGTACGGCGCGGGCATTCCGACCTACGTGCTTCGCGAGTCGCGTGCCTGTCGCCTGTCGATTCAGCAGGACCTTGAGGGCGACCGGGTTGCTTCGGGTATGTTCATGGATTTGGACAATCGTTCCAAGCACTTGCTGCGCGTGCAGGATATGCCCCCGTATCGCAGCGAGATCTGTCTTCCCGTGTTTTACGGCACGCAGGTCCTTGGCGTGTTGGAAGTTGGCTGGAAACGCCCCCAGGCGCCACTTGCCTATGACGTTAACGTGCTCGAGGTCATTTGCGATTACCTGTCTATTCAGCTGGTCGGCATGGCGTCGAGCTTACGTTCGCGCCGCACGGCGGAGCTCGGTCGCTCACTCAATTTGCTGCGCGACGAACTGTTTACCTATCTCGATGATCCTGTTGCCGCTTCGCGAGCGGTGTCGACGGAAATCTGCGCGGTGCTCAATTGTCATTTCTGCCCCGTGGAATATGACGCGAGTCTTGACGCCTATGTCATCGATTTTGAGGGCGGCAGTCGTGTGGCGTTGCCGGGCGATCCGGAGTCGCTCTTCTTTTCCACCACCGCACCGGCTGCGCGTTTGGGGGTCGCTTCCGATGGTTTTGAGCCGTCGGTGCTGGGCGGTGCGAGTGTTGATGATCTTAAGCATGTGCGCTTGACCCGCGTCGACGAATCCATGCCTATGGGCGGATGGTTGAGGGCTCATGGCCTGCCGTGCCAGGGCCTCTATGTCGATTCCGGCTTCGAGGCGGGACGCGTTCGCTCGGAGGGCGGCGGTCAGCGGAACAACGATGCAATCGTTCCCGCCGACGTTGCCAAGGGGCCGACGACGCGTGCCTTGCTGCTCCGTGATGGCAGCCAAGAACCAATTGACGACCTTGAATACGACTACCTGGTGCATCTGGCGCATGACTTTGAGCTGATCTATGAAGGCGAGTCTCAAAAGCGTGAAGAGCGTCATATCGCTCAGACGCTTCAGATTGGCATGAGAAATTCGCTTGGTGACGTTCCGGGCATTGCAACCGATTCGGTATATCTATCGGCAACGAATTCTGCGTTGGTCGGCGGTGACTTCTATACACTTGTCCGACTTCCCGACGATTGCGCCGTTATGATTTTGGGCGATGTATCCGGCAAGGGAATCGAGGCGGCGTCGATGTCGGCGCTCGTCAAGCCGGCGCTGACGGCCTATGCCTGGGAGGGTGCGGGGCCTGCCCGTATGGCACGCTCGCTCAATAGCATGCTCATGGGCTTTTCGAGGGTCGAGACGTTTGTGACGGCGTTTATCGCCAAGATCGATCTTAAAGCGGGTCGCGCAACCTATTGCTCTGCGGGGCATCCTCCCACTATGGTCATTAGGCCGTCGTCGACGCCGCTTGGTGGCGGTGAAGCCCGAGGCGGAGAAGTGGAGCTCCTTGGGTGCCAATCGGGCGTGATCGGTGCCTTTGAGAGCATGGTGTACGAGACGGGCGTGTTTACGTTCGCTCCTGGTGACATGCTATTTATGTATACCGACGGAACAATCGAAGCACGTGATCGCTCGGGTGCTTTCTTTGGCGAGCAGCGCCTTCGTGACCTTCTGCTCTCTGTCTCGGGTGAGGGCGTATCGGGAATCTGCAGCAAGGTCTTGGGCGAGCTTGACCGCTTTACCGAGTCGGCGCTGAACGATGACATCGCGCTGGTTTCCCTTGAGTTTTTACGGGGTCGATCGTAGGTCACGACGCCTGACGGGCGAAATCTGCGCGGTTGCAGGTACGTGTGCATCGAGCGAGCTCTTTTGGGGAACCATGGTCGTATGAATGAGTGGAATGACATAGCGGTTTTGACGCCACCGGGAGATATCGACATCGCCTCGGTGCCCGCACTGCGCCGACGGTTGGATAATTTGATCGACCGGGGCGTGCGTCGTGTTGTCATCAATTGCCAGACCGTGGGTTTTATCGACTCGACGGGTTTGGCGTTTTTGCTTACACGTGCCAGAGAGCTCATGAGGCATGAGGGGCTGCTTTCGCTCGTTAACGCTTCCGATGAGGTCGTTCGTTTTTTGGAAATTGCCCGACTTGTCGACATCCTTCATGTCGCAGGCCCGGCGCGGGAGTCGATTCCCGCCATTCCGGTGGGGGAGTTGCCGCGATGGAGCAAGAGCGTCGAAGTAAGGCGAGGCATCGAGAATCTCCCGTATTATCGGCACCGTGTGGCCGAGCTCCTCGAATCGCTTCCCCTGAGGCGTGATGAGCGCTATGACGTTGCATTGGCGTTGGGGGAGGCATTGGGTAACGCATATGACCATGCGGGCGGCGTTGGCTGCATCCTGACGGTTCAGGCCTATGGGGACCGTGTTGTGCTCGAGGTGCTTGATCGGGGCGCTGGCTATTCTATCGATGGGGCGAGCGAACCGGTAACATCCGAGGAACGCGGACGCGGTATCAAGCTTATGCGCATGCTCGTCGATAATGTGGAGGTTGCACGTCGCACGGATGGTGCCGGCACACGCGTTCGGATGGTGAAGCTGTTTGGCTCGGCATTGGAATCGTGCGCATAGCGCCTTGGCTTGACGTTATCCACCTGCGCGAACTTGCATTGAACAATTTTTTTGAAAAAAGTACTTGCGTCTTTAGGACAACTCGCGTAAATTAATAACCCGCAAGCGGACATGGCTCAGTTGGTAGAGCACAACCTTGCCAAGGTTGGGGTCGCGGGTTCGAGCCCCGTTGTCCGCTCCATTGCATTTCCGGGCCGTCTCAAGCGGTCCTTTTTCGGCGAAGTGGCCAAGTGGTAAGGCAGAGGCCTGCAAAGCCTTTACCCCCGGTTCGAATCCGGGCTTCGCCTCCAGGCAACATCCGGGCGCTCCGGCGCCCGTTTTGTTTTACATATGCGGACATGGCTCAGTTGGTAGAGCACAACCTTGCCAAGGTTGGGGTCGCGGGTT
>CAJMRJ010000158.1:0-3986 GCA_905215865.1 uncultured bacterium
GGTCCTCGTCCAGATGCATCTGGCGAATGCGCTCGGTGTTGCCGCCGTGGAGCACGTCGGCGATGAGCGACTTGCCAAAGCGCATGGGTCGCGCGGCCACGTAGCGCACGGCGGCGCGGGCCATATCGGTGACGTCCTCGACCTCGAACTGCGTGAGGCAGTTGCTGCAGTTGCCGCAGCCCTCGGCGTCATCCGTGGCGGTGGCGCCCGCACCAGCCGCAGCAGCATGCTCGGCCGCGGCCTCGTCGCCAAAGTAGCGCAGCATGTATTCGCGCAGGCAGCCGGTAGTATTGCAGTAGCCCTCCATCTGGCTGAGCAGACGATATCGATTCTGGAGCGCCCACGCGCGCTGCTCGTCGTCGAGCGCCTCATCGGCAGCATCGCCGCGGTCGATCAGAAAGCGGCGCATGCGAAAATCGTTGCCGTTCCACAGCAAGTAGCAGCTGGCCGGGTCGCCATCGCGGCCGGCGCGGCCCGCCTCCTGGTAGTAGGCTTCGATGCTCTCGGGCACGTTGTTGTGGATCACGTAGCGCACGTTGGGCTTGTCGATGCCCATGCCAAAGGCGTTGGTGGCAACCATCACCTGGATATCGTCGTCGATAAAGGCGCGCTGGCTTTGGCGACGGGCGTCGTTGCCCATGCCTGCATGGTAGCGGCCAACGCGAATGCCGCTGGGGCCCAGAGCCTCGGCAAGCTCCGCGGCCAGCGCGTCGACCGTCTTGCGGGTCGAGCAATACACGATGCCGCTCTCGCTCGAATGCGCAATCACGTAGTCGCGCACCCACGCGGTCTTGGCCTTGTCGCCCATCTCCTCGCAACCAAAGTAGAGGTTCTTGCGATCAAAACCCGTCACCACCGTCGCGGGGTTTTGCAGGCCGAGCATCTGCTGAATGTCCGCACGCACGCGCTCGGTCGCCGTGGCGGTAAACGCCGCCACGATGGGGCGCTGCGGCAGCGAATCGATGAACTCGCGAATCTGCAGGTAGGCGGGGCGGAAATCCTGCCCCCACTGGCTCACGCAGTGGGCCTCGTCAATAGCTACGAGTGGCACGCCAATGCCGCCTTCGGCCGCAGCTTCCTGCGCAAAGGCCAGAAAGCGTGGCTCGAGCAGGCGCTCGGGTGCCACATACATTAGCTGGTAGCGCCCCTCACGAGCACGCTTGAGCACGGTATTTTGCTGAGCCGGCGTAAGGCTGGAGTTGAGATAGCTGGGGCGCGCACCCGCCGCGAGCAGTGCGCGGGTCTGGTCCTCCATAAGCGACAGCAACGGACTCACCACAAAGGTGATGCCGGGCAGCATGAGCGCGGGCACCTGGTAGCAAATGGACTTTCCGGCGCCCGTGGGCATAACACCCAGCGCATCGCGACCGGCAAGGATCGCATCGACCATGCGGTCCTGTCCCGGGCGAAACGAGGTGTAGCCAAAATAAGCGCCGAGCGTGTCGAGCGCCATCTGCTGCATGCTATCGGTCATGGTTTCCTAACGTCAGAATCATCTGCCGCCGATTATACGCCGCCACGCGGACCGGCGTCGCCCGGCTGTCAGCCACGCTCATTCTGCGGGTAGTCATTGGGTAGTCATTGGGGACGTTCTTGAATGACTAGTCGTTTAAGAACGTCCCCAATGACTAATCTCTTGACAAACGCGGAAACGCCGCTGGTTGAGCATAAGCCAGCGAAAACGCCCCTAAGCGAGCAAGGTGACGTGAAAGAGGAGGGAAGCGTACTTCGGTACGCGACCGACGATTGAACGTCAGATTGCCGCTTAGGGGCGTTTGCAGCGTCGACTGGTCCGCCGTTCGTTAGAACGGCGGACCCAAAGGCGCAGCGTCGGCCCGTTACGCGGTTTGGCAAAACCGCGTAACTTACATGACCATGACGTAGCGCGATCCCACGTAGTACTGCTTACCCATCAGGACCGGCTCGCCATTGGGACCGGTAAAGCTGGCACGCAGGTTGAGCAGCGGATCGTGCGGAGCAATGCCCAACTCGGCCGCCTGCTCGGTATTGGCACGAACGGCCTCGACCGTGCGGTAGCCAACCGAGACAATCGGGATTCCGCCAACACGCTCGACCTCGGCAAAAATCGACTTGTCCTCAAGATCGGCCGTCAACAGCTCGCGGTAGGCATCAAACGGCACAAAGATGTTCTCCTCAAAGATGGGCTCGCCGTCGGCCGTACGCACGCGCTTGATATGCAGCAGCAGCGCATCCTTCTGCAGGCCAAAGAACTCCATCTCGTTTTGGCGCGCCGGCACAATCTGGCGATCGATCACGTGCGCACCGGCCTTCATGCCATTGCCGGCACACAGCGCGGTAAACGTCTGCAACGTCGAGGCGTGAAACTGGCGATTGATGTGCGGCGTGGAGACAAAGGTGCCACGGCCCTGCTGCTTAACCAGGTAGCCATCGGAGCACAGCTCCTCGACGGCGCGGCGCACCGTAATGCGGCTCACGTCGTACTGCTCGGCTAGCTCAAGCTCGGACGGAATACGCTCCTTGGGTGCATAAACACCTTTCTCGATCGCATCCTTGATTTCGTCGTAAATCTGCTGGTAAAGCGGTGCATTTTTGGGCGCAGGCATATCTAATCACTCTTATCGAAATATTGAAATAACTAATACGTATATAACGTCTAGTTTCATGTTACCTCATATTGATAAAACGATACACCCTCCCTACCAAAAAGCGACAGCTTCATTTTGGTAGGTTTTACCTGGGCAAACGAGAGCCCCTCGAAAGCAACGAGGCTTTCGAGGGGCTCATTCGGATGGACTACGCTTGGCCGGCAAAATGCCAAAACCCTACTTCCCGTCATCCTGCTGCAGGCTGTCCTGCTCACTAAGGCGCGCCTGCCTGCTGGCCATGCGCGCGGGCTTGTCGGGATCGGGCACGGCCGTGGGCATGGGCTCGTCGACATGACCGCCCCACCAGCCGCCCACAAAGTTGAGTGTATGGAACACGTTGATCACGGCGCCGGGATCAATGTCGCACACCAGCTTGATAATGTCCTGGCTCTCGTAGGTCGAGACAACGGTGTGCAGCAGGTACATCTTTTCGCGGCTGTATCCGCCGATGACCTCAGCGCAGCTAATGCCGTGCTGAAAATGGTCAACATAGGCGGTCATGACCTCGTCTGCCTTGCGCGTCGTGATCTGCAGCGTCACGCGGTCGTAGCGACGATAGAAGCTGTCGATGGTCTTAGTCGAAATAAACTGGAACACGATGGAGTACGCCGCCTTGTCCCAGCCAAACATAAAGCCAAAGATCGCCAGGATAAAGCAATTGAAACCAAAGATGACGCCCCAGATGGTCTTGCCCGTGTGGTTGGAAACCCACAGCGCGATAAAGTCGGTACCGCCGGTGGATGCGCCGGACTTAAGCGCGATGGCAGCACCCAGACCCGAGACCACGCCGCCAAAAATGATGAGCATGATCTTGTCGCCCAAAAACGGAGCGAAGTGAAAGACGTTGAGAAACAGCGATGAGAGCACGACCTGCATCATCGAGAAGATGACGAAGCGCTTGCTAATGCCGCTCCAGCATAGGAGCGCCACGGGGATGTTGAGCGCGAGCATACCGAGCGAGATGTCGATGTGAACGCCGCCGAGCGAGGTAACGCGATCGAGCAGGACCGCGACGCCGGTAAGACCGCTCGGAAGCAGGTCGGCGGGCTGAATGAACGCCTGGATCAGAAATGTCTGGAGAACGGCGGAAATTGTGACCGCCACGGCAGTAATGGCGCGGCGGACGATGGTGAGACGGCCGAGCACGAGCACGCGGTCCGTGAGCTGATCGATGGCGTTCGCCACGGAGGCTCCTTTCGAAGGCAGATCTAGTTGTGGGGCATGTCGGCGATTGTAGCATGGACCACCACAAGGGGGACAGGCACCTTCGTGGTGGTTTTGGCGTCGACTGCCTTCAAAAAAACGTCACCCTAATAAAAACCACCACGAAGGTGCCTGTCCCCCTTGTGGTGGTTTGCT
>CAJMRJ010000159.1:0-3982 GCA_905215865.1 uncultured bacterium
GGTTGCCCCCATACGGACCTGAACCGTACGCGTCTGCCAATTCCGCCACGCCCGCGTGCAGGAATTAGAATAACGGAGCGCCACCGCGAACGCAAGAACTATTTTTGAAAAAGTTTGCAGGCATTTTCCCAGGCGGCTCGAGCGATTGCCTCAGCGTCCTCGCCGGTACGATCGACGCGGTCGTTGACCAGCGCGTTTGCTGTGATGGAAATCATTGCCGGCTCGCACTCAAGACCGCGAATGGGCTCCGGCGCCATATAGGGACAATCCGTCTCGAACAAAATACGGTCGAGCGGGGTCGCCGCAAATGCCTCGCGCACGTCGTCGTTGCGCTTAAAGGTGGCCGCGCCGCCATAGGCGATATAGCAGTCCAAACCCACAAAGCGCTCCATCGTGGCTCGATCCTCGCCAAAGCAGTGCAGCACGCAACCGGCCTGAGGCACACCTACCTCGCGAAGCACGTTGTACGCATCAACGTGCGAGGTGCGCTCCCCATCCGAGTCCTCGTGCCGTAGATGCAGCTCCACCGGCACATTGCGGCGCACGGCAACTTCGAGCTGACGTGCCATGCAATCAATCTGCACGCTGTGGGGCGCCGGCGCGATGTCGTCGTCGTAATCCATGTGGTAGTCCAGACCGATCTCGCCGATACCGACGCACAAAGGGTCATCGAGCGCGGCAACGACCTGTGCGTGAATGTCGTCGGTATAGTCCGGCGCGCCATAGGGGTGCACGCCGGCGAGATACTTGATCTGCGGAATATCCCGCATCGGCAGAATTTCGCGCACCAGCCAGTCGCTATAGTCCGTCACGCTGCGTTTGTCAGCGATGGGGTCGAACATCGTCACCAACAGGTCGACGCCCACGGCTTTGGCGCGCACGAGCGTCTCGGGCACCCCCTTGCCCCAAAACGAAAGCAGATGCGCATGCGTGTCGGCAAGCGGTGCCAAGGGCACGGGGCAGGCAACCGTCTTCTTTTTCTTGGTAAACGTCACGCGTGCGGCATTAGGCATCATGGATTAGCTCCTGGGCCAGGCGGACAAAGTCGGCAACATCAAGCGTCTCGGCGCGCGTGGTGGGTGCGACACCGCAAGCCTCAAAGGCGGCATCGAGCACGTCCTTGGCAAAGCCGTTGGCGCTCATGGAATTGCGGATGGTCTTGCGACGCTGAGCAAATGCAGCGTCAATCACGCGGGCCACAAACTCGCGATCGAGCCCCTCGGGCACCACGCCGTCAACACGGTCGATACGCACGACGGCCGAGTCCACATGCGGTGCCGGCATAAAGCAGCGCGGCGGCACCTCAAAACGACCCGTCACCTGCGCATACAGGCCAAGCTTTGCCGTATAGCCGCCATAGGTCTTGTTGCCCGGCGTTGCGGCAATGCGATCGGCAACCTCTTTTTGAACCATGACAACGGCGCGCTTGAGCGCAGGCATCGTCTGGAAGAACTGCAGAATGATTGTCGCCGCCACGTTATAGGGCAGATTCGCGACAAACACCGTCGGCTCACCGCCCGCAGCCTGCTCAATCTGCTCCGGCGTCACCCTGAGCGCGTCGCCCATGATAAAGCGGAAGTTGGCATAGTCGGCGGCATGGGCATCGAGCACCGGTTCGAGCTCGGGATCTGCCTCGATCGACGTGACGCACGCCGCCTCCTGCAGCAGTGCAAGTGTGAGCGTGCCAACGCCCGGGCCAACCTCGAGCACGCGTTCATCGCCCGCAAGCTCGGAAAGCTCGCAAATGCGCTCAATTACATGGTTGTCGATCAGGAAGTTCTGCCCCAGGCGATGCTTGGTCGCAAGGCCAAACTCCTCCAGCAGTTCCCTTGTTGCCGTGGGGTTAGCCAAAGGCGAAGTTGTCATAGTTGCCTCCTTAGCATGGTGGCGGCGTCTTGAAACAAAAGGGCATGGACCGTTGCGGCCATGCCCTTACATCTAAACAGCAAATTGCCGATATGGCGCGCGGCGTCTTAGCCCAGACGCGGGAACAGCGGCTCGCCCTTCTCGACGGGCTGACCACCGGCAAGCAAGCCCCAAGCGCAAATGCCCTTGAGGTCGTCGCTCGCGGCCTCGTCCTCGCAGGACAGGCGGCGCAGGGCCTCGGCAGAGGTCTGAGGCATGAGCGGCATCAGCAGGTGAGCGGCGATGCGGATGGCCTCGAGCAGGTTGTAGATCACAAATGCCAGCTCGTCAGCCTTGGCCTCGTCCTTGGCAAGCGCCCAGGGCTCGGAGTCCTCGATGTAGTGATTGGCGGCATGGATGAGCTCCATGACCTCGTCCTTGGCTCCACCGTAATCGAGCACGTCCATCTTGGCCATGTAGCGCTCGACCAGACCATCGGCGATCTTTGCCAGCGGGTTGTCGAACGCATCGAACGACGCGGGCTTGGCAGGCGCGCAACCGTCAAAGTACTTGCCGCTCATGTTGAGCGAACGCGAGATAAGGTTGCCCCAGCTGTTGGCCAGGTCGGCGTTGTAGACCTGCTCCATGCGATCGAAGCTGATGGCGCCGTCGGTGCCGGGGACGACGTCGGTCATAAAGTAGTAGCGATAGCCCTCAACGCCCAACATGTCGATAACGTCCTGTGGAGCGATGGCGTTGCCGCGGCTCTTGGACATCTTCTCGGCCTTGCCGGTCTCGGCATTGCGCACGGTCAGGAAGCCGTGGGCAAAGACGTGCTCGGGCAGGGCCTCGCCGATGGCCATGAGCATGGCGGGCCAAATGACGCAGTGGAAGCGGATGATGTCCTTGCCCACGATGTGGAACTGCGCAGGCCAGCGATAGGCCAGCTCGGCACGCGCCTCGTCGGTGTCGACACCGTAACCGACGGCCGTCATATAGTTGAGCAGTGCATCGAACCACACGTAGGTCACGTGACCCTCGTCAAACGGGACCTGAATGCCCCAGTCAAAGCTCGTGCGGCTCACGGAAAGGTCGTTGAGGCCGCCTTCGACAAAGCTGCGCACCTCGTTCATGCGGAACGCAGGCTCGACAAAGTCGGGGTGCTCGTCATAGAGCTTGAGCAGCTTGTCCTGGAAGGCGGAAAGCTTAAAGAAGTAGGACTCCTCCTGCACGCGCTCAAGCGGACGGTGGCAGTCGGGGCACAGGTGCTGGCCGACGCTGCCGTACTCCTCGTCGCCCTTCTGGACCTGCGTATCGGTGAAGTAGGTCTCGTCAGGCACGCAATACCAGCCGTCGTAGCTGCCCTTATACAGATAGCCGGACTCCTTCATGCGCTCCCACAGGTACTGCACGGCATGATGCTGGCGCGGCTCGGTGGTGCGGATGAAGTCGTCGTTGGAAATCTCGAGCTTGCTCCAAAGCTCCTTGAAGTGGGGAGCCTGGCTGTCAGTCCACTCCTGCGGCGTCATGCCATGCTTGGCTGCGGCCTCGGCGACCTTCTCGCCGTGCTCGTCCATGCCGGTCAGGAACTTAACGTTATAGCCGGCGGAGCGGCGATAACGAGCCTGAACGTCGGCGATGATGGTGGAATAAGCCGTGCCCAGGTGCGGATCGGCGTTGACGTAGTAGATGGGCGTCGTGATAAAAAACGAAGGCTTGCTTTGATCCATGGGGTTTGTCCTCCAGAAAAACGTTGCATACAGGGGATGATTCTAGCGCAAGGGCTGGATATCCTCCATCTATTGCATATCGAGCACCATGGCATAGACATCGCGCTTGCGGCGCGAATACTTCTGAGACAGGCGCTTGGCCACCGCAGAGGCGGGCTCCCCCTCCTCGAGTGCGGCGCGGATATCCTCGCGCAGGGCCTCGTCGGGATCCGCTGCCGCGGCGCCAACCGGCACGATACCGGCCTCCTCATCCTCGCTCGGCGGCGCGATGACCAGCGCAATCTCGCCCTTTACCTCGCCGCGAGCACGCAGCTCCTCGGCGAGCTGGGCAGCGGGCCCGCGCAAGACCTCCTCGTGCAGCTTGGTGAGTTCGCGGCAGACGGCAACCTCCCGCTGGGGAAAAACCT
>CAJMRJ010000160.1:0-3979 GCA_905215865.1 uncultured bacterium
CCAGGAGCCGGAGCCAATCAGCGCAACATTCATGACTCTCTCCTACTTATCGTCGGGCTCGGTGACGCGCTTGGTAAACGAGAGCTTGGACTCCTTACCGGTCATGAGCTTTTTGATGTTCGCGCGATGGGCCCACACCACGGTGATGCCGATTAGCGCCATGCAAAACTTGAGGCCCAGGCTGCTGTACGGAAAGACCGCGCAGGCAGCGATGGGAAGTCCGATGGCAGCGGCGAGCGAGCCCACCGACACAAACTTGGTGATGGCGACGGCCACGATAAACATGCCCAGCAGCGACAGGCCAATGGGCCAGTACCAGGCGAGGATGACGCCCAGGCCCACGGCGATACCCTTACCGCCGTGGAAGTTAAGGTAGGGCGAGAAGATGTGGCCCCACACGGCAGCCAAGCAAATGACGCCGAGCATCCAGTCGCCAGCGGCTCCGGGAGCCATGATGCTCACAGGGAAGCCATAGCCCACGCTCGCGATGAGCGGACGCGCGATGACAACGCAGATGGCGCCCTTAAGGCAGTCGAGCAGCAGCGTGAGCGCGGCCACCTTGGGGCCGGCCACTCGCAGGGCGTTGGTGGTGCCGATGTTGCCGGAGCCCGCCTTGCGAATGTCCGTGTGGTTGAACACGCGGCCCAGGATCAGGCCAAACGGAATCGCCCCGATAAAGAACGAGACCACGGCGCAGATGGCGGTCAGCAGAATCGGATTAAGCATCCTTTTGCTCCTTCTTCCTAAAGAAGAGTCGAATGGGCGTACCGGCAAAATCGAAGGTCGAGCGCATGCGGTTCTCCACGTAGCGCTGGTAGGTGTCGTTGACCAGGTCACTGTGGTTGACGAAGAACGTGAACGTCGGCGGGTTGACGCCCGTCTGGGTCACGTAGTGCATGCGCAAGCGGCGCTTGCCGTCCACCACGGTATGACCGAACTCGCGCAGGTCGGTGAGGAACGTGTTGAGGCGCGAGGTGCTAATCTTTTGTGAGCGTGTCTTTTCGGCGGCATCGACCATCGCCCAGATCTTCTCGACGCTGCGGCCGGTCAGGGCCGAGATGCGCAGGTACTGAGCCCAGGGAGCCATGACGCCCAGACGGCGGTCGATGGTCTCCATGCAGGCCTCGCGCTTGCGGTCATCGTCGAGCAGGTCCCACTTGTTGAGCAGCACCACGATGGCGCAGCCGCGCTCGATGGCCAAGCCCATGACCTTCTGATCCTGCTCGGTAACACCCACGGAGGCATCGACGACGAGCAGCGCCACGTCGGCGCGGTCGATGGCGCGCAGGCCGCGGACCATGGAGTAGTACTCGATGTTCTCGTACACGGTGCTCTTTTTGCGAATGCCCGCGGTATCGACCATGCGGTAGTGTTTGCCGTTGCGCTCGACGACCGTATCGATGGCGTCGCGCGTGGTGCCGGCAATGTTGGACACGATGGAGCGGTCGGCGCCCAGGATGCGGTTGAACAGCGACGACTTACCGGCGTTGGGGCGGCCGATGATGGCGACGTTCAGCGCGTCGGGGAACTCATCGGCGACCTCGTCCTCTTCCTCGGGAAGCAGGGCCACGATGTCGTCGAGCAGGTCGCCCGTGCCGTGGCCGTGCAGGGCCGAGAGCGGCGTGGGCTCGCCGATACCGAGCGAATAGAACTCCCAGATGCTGTCGTTCTCGCGATCGGGGTTGTCGAGCTTGTTCACCAGCAGAAAGACCGGCTTGTCGCAGCGCTTGAGCATGCGAGCGACCGACTCGTCCTCCTCGGTGACGCCGGTGCGGCCGTCGACCACAAACAGGATGACGGCGGCTTCCTCGGCGGCGGCGAGGGCCTGGTCGCGGATGGACGTGGCAAAGACGTCGTCGCTCTTGAGCGGCTCGATACCGCCCGTGTCGACGATGGTGAACTCGCGGCCGTTCCAATCGGCCGTGTGATACGAGCGGTCGCGCGTGACGCCGCGGGACTCATGGACGATGGCGTCCGAGGTCTGGGCCAGGCGGTTAACGAGCGTGGACTTGCCCACATTGGGGCGTCCGACGACGGCGACGATAGGTTTCATCTGCTCTCCTTTAATGGGTAGGGTCAGCGGAATTAGTAGAGTCGGCAGGCACAATGCCAAGGATGTGCTCCAGGGTATCGAGCAGCTCATGCGGCATGGTCGACACCACATGAACCTCGGCGCCGCGACTGGTAAGGCTTGCGAGTAAATCGTCACGATGATACTCGTCAAGTGTCATGCCGTCAGCGTTGAACATGAGCTTAGGCACAAAGAGCATAACCCCCGACAGGTCTTGCGGCAGCTGCTCCAGGATATCGCTCGCGACGATGAGGCCGGTCACGTCCACGTTGCCGCCAAAGTAGCGGTTCTTGATGGCCGTGACGGTGCCGGAAAGGCCCTGTGGAGACTCCACGAAGCGGGCGACGGTATCGCGTGCGCTGGCGCCCGAAAGACATACCAGGCGCTGGTCGCGGGCAGTCATAGCCTTGCGAACGCGGGCAAGGCGCTCGGCGTCGGCGGCAAGCACGTCGTCGGTCTCGTCCAGATACGAGCGGATCATGCCGATGCCGTCGTAGTACTGCGGGTAACCGTCGTAAAAGTCCGCCTCGGGCGGCTCGATGGCGGCGTCCAGATAGAACTCGTCGCTCATCTGGAACGTGTGGCGTCCAAAGCGTTCATAGGCGCGGTCCTGGAAGGGCCGGATCATGGCGATAGTCTCGCGTGCGAGCTCGGGTTTGTCGCTGTAGGACCAGCTAAAACGGTTCTGATGCTTGGTAAAACCGAGCGGCACAATGCCCAGGCTGGTGATTTGCTCGTGCTCCTCGCAAAAGCGCAGGGTCTTTTCCAGCTCCTCGCCGTCGTTCATGCCGGGGCACAAAACGATCTGCGCGTGGATCTCGATGCCGGCGGCCATGATGGTCTCGAGCACGTCCATGCCGCGCTGGGCGTTGCGGCCCATCATGCGGCGGCGGACGTCGGGGCTCACGGCGTGGACCGACACGTTCATGGGGCTCATGTTGCGCTGGATGACGTTTTGAACATCTTCGTCGGTGAGGTTCGTGAGCGTGACAAAGTTGCCCTGCAAAAAGCTCAGGCGATAATCGTCGTCGCGGATGTAGAGCGTGGAGCGACCGCCCTTGGGCAGCATGGTCATAAAGCAGAACACGCAGGCGTTGACGCAGGTGCGCATGCCGTCAAAGATGGGGCCGTCGAACTCAAGGCCCCAGTCCTCGCCCGGGAAGCGGTCGAGTTCCACGGGGGTGACGGTGTTGTCGCGCGGGTCGAGAACCTCGAGGTCGACGGTGTCGTCGTCTGCCTCCCAGAGCCACACGATCATGTCGGTAAGCCGCTCGCCGTTGACCGTGAGCACGCGCATGCCCGGCTCGATACCCACATCCCATGCGGGCGATTCGGGGCGCACGTTCTTAACGAGCGCGCCATTACCCGGCTCGGGGTCGCGGCTGCGCCCGTAATCGGCCACCTCGGCGGCGTATGCGGGTACGGTCTGGTCCATGATTAGCGGCAAAGCTCCTTGATGCGCGCGACGGCGCGTTCGATGTGTTCTTGCGGGGTGGAGGCTCCGGCGGTGATGCCGATGTGGTGTGCGGTGGCAAACCATGCGGCCTCGAGCTCGGAAGCTTCCTCGATGTGATGGGTATGCTCGCAGGCATCGGCGCAGATCTGTGCCAGGCGGCGCGTGTTGCCGGAGTTTTTGCCACCCACGACGACCATGCAGTCGCAGCGGTTGGCAAGTGCGGCGGCCGCCTGCTGGCGCTCGCTCGTGGCTGCGCAGATGGTGTTGATCACGCGCAGTTCCTGCACGCGCGGGGTGATGGAGGCCACAACCTCGGCCAGGTTCTGCGCGGTCTGGGTGGTCTGTACAACCAGGCCCACCTTGCCCTTGAGTGACAGCGCGTCCGCATCGGCGGCACAGCTCACGACCTGCGCGTCATCGCCGGCGTGACCCAGGATGCCCTCAACCTCGGG
>CAJMRJ010000161.1:0-3935 GCA_905215865.1 uncultured bacterium
TTCCGCGAAGTGAACGACCTTATTTGGACCCCTGAAGCATCGACACTTTTTGGGCTCTGTTTCCTGCGGTTTTGTCGAGTTATTCCTGCGGTTTTGCTGGCGAAAAATGCAGATGTTTTGGGGGTCCGATTTCACTCGTTCACTTCGCGGAAAAGTATTAGACCTCGATTTGTTGGGTCGGGGGAGGGGCTTCTTGGATGCCGGGGATGTGCATCGCGGCAGGCTGATCGCCAGAAGCCGGCTGTTCCGCGCCTCAAGATTTCCAAAGAGTTAACCTTTGTTGACCTTAATAGTTAGATAAACTAAACTATTTTCCAAAAGTGTGCCCGAGCAAACTTATTTGCTCGGGTGCTGAGGCACCGTGCCGCGTCTAATGCGGCAAAAGGGAGAAGCAACATGAAGAAGTCGACGTTTAACACCCTGCTTGTCGGTGGCGGTTTTCTGCTTGGCACGGCCGGCATCAAGCTGCTTACCAGCGCTCCGGTCAAGAATGCCTGCGTGCAGGGCATCGCGTGCGGTATGCGCGTCAAGAACTGCTACCAGGACATGGTCGAGCAGGCCAAGGCCAATGTCGATGACATGGTTGCCGAGGCGGCCTACATCACCCAGAGCGAGGCCGCTGCTGATGAGGCAGCCGAGTAACGCTCCCAGGCACAAACTATGAGATTCTCGATTATTAGCGAGATCCCCGGCAGGACCCGTCTTCAATTGGCGGGTCCTGTGCCAGAGAGCGATCTCGATGCACTTCTTAAGCTCAGCGGCGATATCGACGGCGTGCACAAGGTGCGCGTTTATGGCCGTATTGGCCAGATGGCGCTCGAATATGACGAGCAGTGTCGTGCGGGCGTACTCGACGCCCTGGGTGCGCTCGATGCCCAGGCCATTGCCGACGCAAAGACGGGTTACGTGATGCAGCTTGAGCCACGCAAGCACAAGCTCGTCATGGATCTTGCCGCACTTATCGGCGCCCACTACGCGCGCCGCTGGTTCCTGCCTACGCCGCTGCGTGCCATCTTTGTCGTGGCCGGTTACATGACCTTTTTGCGCGCCGCTCTCCACGAGCTCGCGCAACCGCGTCTGACCGTCCCCGTGCTCGATGCCTCGGCCATTGGCATCTCGTTTGTTAAGCGCGACGTCAATACCGCGGGCCAGACGATGTTCCTGCTCAACGTGGGCGAGTTGCTCGAGGACTACACGCGCGCCATGAGCGAAAACGAGCTCATCAACTCGCTGCTCGATGTGCCCGACAAGGCGCAAAAGGTCGTCGGCGACACCGAGGTGAGCGTTGCCGCCACCGAGCTTGAGCCCGGCGACTTGGTAGCCGTGCGTACTGGCATGTCCATTTGCATCGACGGTGTTGTCGAGCAAGGGAGCGCTATGGTCAACCAGGCGACCCTGACCGGCGAGCCGCTGGCCGTCGAGCGCAGCGTGGGCGACGACGTGTTCGCCGGTACCGTCGTGGAAGACGGCAGCATCTTGGTGCGCGTGCGCGCCAACACGGCGCAGACCAAGCTGCGCTCGATCGTCTCGCTCGTGCAGACGGCCGACTCGCTCAAGTCCGAGGGCCAGTCGCACATGGAAGACCTCGCCAACAAGATCGTCCCGTGGAACTTCCTGCTTGCGGGTCTGGTCGCGCTCACCACGCGCAGCCTCATCAAGACCTCAGCGGCGCTGATGGTCGACTACTCGTGCGCACTCAAGCTCACGGGTTCCGTCGCCGTTATGACTGCTATGAGCGACGCTGCCAAGATGGGCGTCATGGTCAAGGGCGCGAAGTACTTTGAGTCGTTTGCCAAGGCCGACACCATTGTGTTTGATAAGACCGGCACGCTGACCGAGGCGCAGCCGCGCCTAGCTGGCGTGCTGACGACCGACGGCTGGAGCGAGGACGAGGTTCTGCGCCTTTCCGCTTGCTTGGAGGAGCATTTCCCGCATCCGGTGGCGCGCGCCGTGGTCACTGCGGCATGCGAGCGTGGGCTCGAGCACCGCGAGCGTCACGCTGCGGTCGAGTACATCGTGGCACACGGCATTGCCTCGTCCATCGAAGGGCGTCGCGCGATTATCGGCTCGGCACACTTTGTGTTTGAGGATGAGGGCGCGCAGCTCGAGTCCGACATCAAGGAGCAAATCGAGCTCCAGATGCAGGGTCTGTCGCCGCTGTATCTGGCGGTCGATGGCAAGGTCGTCGGCGTGCTCGGTATCGAGGATCCGCTCAAGCCTGGGGTTCGCGAGGCCATTGCCGACTTGCATGCGCTGGGCGTCAAACATGCCGTTATGCTCACGGGCGATTCTGAACGCACGGCCGAGCGCATTGCGCGCGAGGCGGGTGTCGACGAGTTTAAGGCCGAGCTGCTGCCCGAGGATAAGTACGCTTATGTGGAGCGCATTAAGAGCGAGGGGCGCCACGTTGCCATGGTGGGCGACGGCGTCAACGATTCGCCGGCGCTCGGTTTGGCCGACGTGGGGCTGGCCATGGGCGGCGGAAGCGACATCGCCAAGGAGGTCGCCGATATCATCCTGACCGATACGGATCTGGCCGCAATCGTGCGCCTGCGCCGCATGAGTCAGGGTCTCGTTGATCGTCTGACGAGCTCCTACTCTAAGGTGATGCTCACCAACTCAGCACTCTTGGCACTGGGCATTACCGGCACGATTACGCCGCAGATGTCGTCGTTGCTGCACAACGGTTCGACGATTGCCTACAGCCTGAGCAACGCGAAAGCGTATCTGCGTTAGGGTTTTCGATTGAGCTTATGGCCTGCACCCGGGCGGTACCGCAGCCGCCAGGGTGCAGGCCTTTTTAGGCAAGTGCAGCTTTGATGGCGGGGGCTTCGGTGAGCTGCTCGGCTGCCTTTTCGTCTGAGTTGTTGAGTGCTGCCAGACTGCGGTAGACCCACTCGTTGATCTGGACGTTCTTGACGCCTGCGGTCTGCATAAGAGCGCCTACCTCGCGGATTGCTGCGAGCAGATCGACTTTGGGACCCGCGAGCTCGACCTCGATGCCGTGGTAGGCGGGCACGCCGCGGTTCTCACTCACGTGGTCGATAAAGCCCTCGACGGTCTCAAGCTGCTGGGCGAGAGCTGCATCATCGTCAGCGTCCAGCGCGACGAGTGCGTTCGATACCGTGAGGGCGGGATGTCCGCAGGGTACAAAGCCTTCGATGACATCCATAGCTTCGGTAATGGTTGAGCCCAGGCCTGCGAGGGCATTGACGAGTTGCTGCTTGGTATCCATAACGGTCCTTTCGACGGGTCAATTTTGCTTGGCGAAAATATACGTGACGCGATCGGTAGCAAAAGTGCGAAGTGCGGCGCACATTGGGGTCTTCACAGCTCGTGCATAGAACAGCTGTCCGCTTTCAGAACGTGGTAAGATAACACTCCACAAGCGGGGCTCGCTCCGTATGTTCCTTGAAAAGTCGACGGGTGTTGGGTACTCGTGCCCAATCCCATCCAGACTTTCCCGACATTCGGGGGCGACTGGTTTCGACACGATAGCTCTGAGAGAGGAAGCAAGCCGAGGTCTCCTCGCCTCGTTAAACAGGGGTACCGTCAAATTGAATTGACAACAACTCTTCTTTTGAGCCTATGGCTCTCGCTGCTTAGTTTATAGCGGCGCGTCAACCCGGTGATTTCCCCGACACCGGCGCGACGTCATGTTAGGGGAATGCTCCTGCGCACGTAATCGGTATGGCGCAGGCTAAGACCGAACCGGTTAGGACGCCGCGAGCGTGTCGCTGCGCGCAAAGCGTCCGAGACTAAACCAGCGACTGAGCTTGGAGATGCCAATCAGGGGGCTTTCGTGGACCGGAGTTCGATTCTCCGCGCCTCCACCAATAGCTACAGGCAGGTAGGTAAACGCACCTACCTGCTTTTTTATTACTTATAGATACCGCGGAGAATCGAACTCTATGCAGGGCGCGGGCGTAAAGAAA